>JAICYU010000041.1 GCA_025934025.1 Terriglobales bacterium | reverse complement strand
TCGCTTGAAATCACAGCCGAGGCGCTGAAAACCATCACCACGCCAACAAAAGTCAGCAGCAAGGTGGACGCAAACATCCACCGGTCAATACCGACGCGGCGGGCCACCTAGACTCTGTCCCCCGTTGGCACAGGCACGAGCAACAACACCAGCTCTTTGAAGACGCGGCCGCGCTGTTCGTAATTTTCAAACTGATCGAAGCTGGCGCAGGCCGGGGCAAGAACCACGACATCGCCGGGCCTGGCAGCATCGAATGCCTGCCGCACCGCGTGCTCCAATGTTCCGGAGTGAACCAGCGGAGCTGCGCCCTTAATCTGTGAAGCAATTTTCTCAGCCGCCGCGCCAATCAAGTACGCGCGTTTCACTCGCTCGCGCAGCAGCGGATTCAGAAGGGTGTAGTCGCTGCCTTTATCTTTGCCGCCAAGAATGACGTGAACATTTCCCGGAAAAGATTCGAGCGCCTTGATGGTGGCATCCACGTTTGTGGCTTTGGAATCGTTGTAAAAGATGACGCCGTTAACGGACGTAACCAGTTCCAGACGGTGCTCCACAGCGCGGAACTCCATCACGGCGCGCCGCACTTGATCCGGCGTGCAGCCCGCCAGCATGCTCATCGCTACGGCAGCAAGAACGTTCTCCACGTTGTGCTCGCCTTTCAACTGGATTTCGTTGCGGCGCAGCACAGGTTGTCCGGTTCCATTGCGCCGGAAGATGACTTGATCGCCCTTGAGGTACGCGCCTCGTTCCACTTCCTGCTTGCGGCTGAACCAATACAACTCGCTTTTCACACGGCTTCTAAGCGCAACGCAGGCGGAGTCATCGGCGTTCAGCAGGGCAAAGTCGCCGGTCTGCTGGTTCTCAAAGATCCGCGCCTTGGCGTCCACGTAGGCCTGAAATGTATGGTGGCGATCAAGGTGATCGGGCGTGACGTTCAGGATTGCCGCAATCCAGGGGTGGAACCGCGCGATGGTTTCGAGTTGGAAACTGGAAATCTCGAGGACAAGATTGGTTTCTGGAGTGGACTTGCCTACCAGCGAAATCACCGGTGTTCCGATGTTGCCGCCTACAAGAGTCTGTTTTCCGCTTTTTTCGAGGATCTCTCCTACGAGCGAGGTTGTCGTGGTCTTGCCGTTCGATCCGGTAATGGCCAGCACCTTGCCCTGCAAGTGGCGGAAGGCCAGTTCGACTTCGCCGATCACAGGAATTCCGAGAGCGCGTGCCTGCTGAAGCTGCGGCTGGTCAGATGGAACACCCGGGCTGACGACGATCAAATCCTGGTCGCGGAAGGTGCGCTCGCCATGGCGGCCGGCCTCGATGGATATGCCGCGGTCGAGCAGAGCAGGAACATCGTTCTGAAGCTGGGCCTCGCTCTTGGAGTCGGAGACCGTGACCTTGGCGCCGCGCTCCTGAAGAAAGATGGCCGACGCGGCGCCGGAGCGGCCCAGACCCACCACTAGAACGCGCTTGTTCTTAAGCTCCATTCTCTGGCTCCATTGTGCCATGAATCAGCGCAACTTCAGCGTGGTAAGAGCGAACAGAGCAAAGATCAGAGAGAGAATCCAAAAGCGGGTGATGATCTTGGATTCTGACCAGCCGACGAGTTCAAAATGGTGGTGCAGCGGCGCCATCTTGAAGATGCGTTTTTTGCGCAGCTTGTAAGAGCCGACCTGGAGAATCACCGAAAGCGCCTCAATCACAAAGATTCCGCCAATGAACGGCAGCAGCAGCTCCTGCTTGATGATGACTGCCACGGTGCCGATAGCTCCGCCGAGCGCCAGAGATCCCACGTCGCCCATGAAGATTTCCGCCGGATGAGCGTTGTACCACAGGAAAGCAATACTCGATCCCACCATCGCGCCGCAGAAGACCGTGACCTCCGCCACCTGTGGCATCTTCTGCAATTCAAGGTATTCAGCAAACAGAGCGTGGCCACTCAGATAGGTGAGGACCGTCAGAGCTCCGGCGGCAATCACGGTACAGCCGATGGCCAGACCGTCAAGTCCATCTGTCAGGTTCACAGCGTTACTCGAGCCCACAATCACCAGCATCACAAAAAGCACAAATGGCGTGAATGCCAGCCACCAGATATGCGGATAGTGGCGCAGGCTTTCGATCACCAGGTCCGGCCGAAACTGTTTGAGGAATGGGACCATCAGGTGGGTGGAATATTGCCGGCTCGCGGTAAGAAAGACCAGAGAGATTCCTACTCCTCCGGCGACCAGAAACTGCAAGACCAGCTTGGTGCGTCCGGTCAGGCCCAGGTTTCGCTTGCGCACAACCTTGATATAGTCATCGGCAAAGCCGATTGCACCGAAGGCCAGAGTCGAGAACATCGCCATCCATATATAAGGGTTGGAAAGATCAGCCCAGAGCAGCGTCGGAACAAGAATGGCGATGGTGATCAGGACGCCGCCCATCGTCGGCGTCCCAGCTTTCTTCTGGTGCGCCTTGGGCCCTTCCTCGCGAATGTATTGGCCAATCTGAAATTCGCGCAACTGGCGAATGATGGCCGGACCCACGATCAGTCCCATAAACAGCGCGGTGAGGCTGGCAAAGGCCGTCCGAAACGTGACGTATCGGAAAATGCGAAACGGAGGAAAATGGGCAAACAGACGTTGATAAAGAAGCCAGTAAAGCAATATTCCTCCGTTAGACGATCATATCTGCCATGCGCCGGAATCGGGCCGCGCACGCCGATGCAGGTAACTGAAATGTAAACTTCACGATTTGGCTGTGGATTGCAGGGGCTTGGATTTGTGTTGCAGGACTTCCAGCGCGCGCTCCAGCTTCACGCCGCGCGAAGCCTTCAGCAGTACGGCATCGCCGGGACGCAGCTCTGAAGCCAGCCACTCGCCAGCCTGTTCCGGCGTTTCCACGAAGCGGGCCTGCGCTCCCGCGCCGGCGGCTCCTTCGGCCAGCGCTTTCGCCAAGCCTCTGACGCCGATCACGAAGTCGATCTTCTTATGTGCCGCGTGCCGGCCTGATTCGCGGTGCATGGATTCTGCCGCTGGGCCCAGCTCCAGCATCTCACCCGCGACCAGGATGCGCCGCTTGGCCGGCATCCTGGCAAGCGCGTCCGTCATCGCTTGCAGCGCTTTGGGGTTCGAATTGTAGCAATCATTGATGATGGTTGCGCCGCCAATCTCCAGCACCTGTCCACGTTTGTCGGGGGGGCGCACTGTGGCCAGACCTTCCACTACATCGGTTGGCATCAACCCGCGCTCCATGGCAGCTGCGGCTGCTGCCAGCGCGTTATAGATGTTGTGCTCGCCGACAAGAGGCAATCGCGCTTGCCGGCTCACGCTCCCAACCGCGAGTTCGAAGCTCGATCCGTCAGCTCCGTGCAGCGCAATGTTGCGGGCTGTCACGTCAGCAGCACGCCGAATTCCGTAGCTGATGACCTTGCCTTTGAAATCGCGGCCGAACTGGCTCACGTAGTCATCGTCCGCATTCAACACTGCCACGCCATTCGGTTGAAGGGTTTCAACAATCTCATACTTGGCGCGCGCAATCTCCGCCACGGAATTAAAAAACTCGAGATGGACGGGCGCTACGCAGGTGACCACGGCCATATCGTGCAGCGCGAGATTTCCCAGAACACGGATTTCACCCGCGTGGTTCATTCCCATCTCGACCACAGCGATGTCGTGTTCCGGCTCCAGCTTCAGCAGTTGCAGCGGCAGGCCAATATGGTTGTTGAAGTTGCCGCTACTTTTCATGACACGAAAGCGCGTGCTCAAGAGATGGGCCAGCAGGTCTTTGGTAGTAGTCTTCCCGGCTGATCCAGTGACAGCCAGCAGCGGCTTCGCCCACACGCGGCGGGCAGCGGCTCCTAACGATTGCAGGGCCTGGAGTGTGTCCGGCACGGCCAAAAGACGATGCGGATCCCCCGAGACTTTGCGGTCCTGCTGCACCATCGCGGCTACGGCGCCTTTCTCCAAGGCGATAGAAGCGTAATCATGGCCGTCAAAGCGGTCCCCGGGCAGTGCAATGAAGAGATCGCCAGAGTTGATGGTGCGCGAATCAATGGAGTAGCCCATGGCAACCATCTCGCGGTCGAATTCTCCGGCGGCGCCGGTAAACTCGGCGATGCGCCATAAGGGCAGCTTCATTGCCTTCTTTCCTCTGCTGAGTAACCCATTTGTTTTAGCGCCTTTCGCGCAACCTGCACATCATCGAAAGGGAAAGTACCTTCGCGCAGGACTTGATGCTTTTCGTGCCCTTTGCCCGCGATCAGCACCACATCGCCTTTGCCGGCGTGGCTGAGAGCGAGTCCGATGGCTTTTCTCCGCTCCGGTTCCACTTGAAAGCTCGCTCCCTTGGCGCGCACCAACCCCGGCATAACATCTTCAATGATTTTCAGCGGATCTTCACTCCGTGGATTGTCTGAAGTGAGTACCACGAAATTACTGCCTCGCGCCGCGGCTTCTCCCATCACAGGACGCTTGGTGCGATCACGGTCTCCACCACAGCCAAAGACGGTGATCACTCGACCCTTACCGGCAAGGCCGCGGGCGATGGCAGTGAGATTGCGCAGCGCGTCATCAGTATGCGCATAGTCCACTACCACGGTGAACGGCTGGCCGGCATCAACCCGCTCGAAACGTCCTGGGACCTGGTTGAAGCGGCTCACAGCCGCTGTGATCTGCTCGAGAGAGCAGCCGCGCAGCGAAGCCGCAGCCGCCGCCGCGAGCAGGTTATAAATATTTACCTTCCCGATCAGGCGCGAGTTGATGCGAGTGTCTCCTTCCGGTGACTTCAGAAAGAACCCGCTACCAGAAGGACGCAAGTCAATTTCAATCGCTCGAAAGTCGCCTGCTTCGATACCGTAGCTGATCGCTCGCTCGCTGGCGCTATCACTCATCCTCAGCAGGGAACGTCCGTATTCGTCGTCGGCGTTAATCACCGCAAAGCGCGGGGCCTGCGAACCAGTCCCTTTAAACAGCAAGCGCTTGGCGGCGAAGTACGTTTCCATATCTTTGTGGTAATCGAGATGGTCACGCGTGAGATTCGTGAAGATCGCCACTTCAAACGGAACGCCCCAGACCCGGCCCTGTTCCAAGGCATGCGAAGAAACTTCCATTACGCAATCAGAGGCGCCATGCTGAAGTGCTTCAGCAAGAATCTGATTCAGTTCGAGGGACTCCGGAGTGGTGTGCGGAGCAGGCAGCACTTTGCCAGAAACGTGATACTCGATTGTTCCGACTAACGCTGACTGCTTGCCGCTATAAGCGAGAATCGCCTCCAGAAGAAACGCAGTTGTGGTCTTTCCGTTCGTCCCGGTAATGCCGCTGATCTTCAACTTCCTTGCGGGGTTCCCATAAAAGTTCGCACTGATCTGCGCCAGGACCTTTCTACCATGAGCCGCGACGGCCCAGGCAATTCCCTGCCTGGCTGGTTCTGCCGCTGAATCCGTAACCACGGCAACAGCACCATTCTTCAGAGCGGAATCAACGAAGCGATTGCCGTCAGAGGCTTCCCCGCGCATAGCCAAAAAGAGATACCCGGGCCGGATGCGGCGGGAATCGTAGTCAAGCCCTGTAATCACGGCATCAGGTCCGGAGAAGGAGAGGCCGGAGCCATTCAGCAGTTCTGAAAGCTTCATTGATTGCGATTATATGCAGTGCTGGATACTTTAGCTCTGGGTGAGCCATTGGACATCAATAACATAGCGGTAAGCTGTGAGAGTTTGTTACTTCCTCTTCCAGCGCATTCCGTCCTTGGTGTCTTCCACGACAATGCCGGCGTGAGTAAGCTGAGCACGAATGGCATCAGAACGGGCGAAGTCTCGGGCTTTCTTTGCCGCGGCGCGCTCGGCGATCAAACGCTCGACTTCTTCTTCGGAAATCAGATTGGCAGCGAGGTTCGATTGTTCCAGCAGCCCCTGCGCTCGGGCCCACTCAGTAGCGCGAGCGATCTTCTCCGCATCATCATCTTTAATGACGGCGAAAATTTCGTCGAACTGATTGAGCGCAGCGAGCAGCGGCTCTTTGTCTGCCTGTTTTAACTCATTGCGGTCGGCAGCGGTGTTGGCCTCGCGCACCATATCGAAGATCGCGGCTAAGGCCCGCGCGGTGTTCAAGTCATCTTCCAGTCCGGCCCGCATCTCCCTCCTGGTTTCCGCCGCGAGCTGTTGCATTGCTTCGCTTTTGCCGGAAGGAAGATGCGCCATCTCCAGCCGCGATTTGAAGTCGCGCAGCCGGCCAACGGAGTGTGCGGCTTGCTCCAGTCCCTGGAAAGTGAAGTTAAGCTGTTTGCGGTAGGGAACTGAACTCAGGAGGAAGCGAATGGAAGAGGGTTTATGGCCCTTCAGCAGCAGGTCGCGCAGGGTGAAGAAGTTGCCTTCGCTCTTGGACATCTTCTTGCCCTCAACCAGCAGGAAACGCACATGCATCCAGAACCGGGCAAAGGTCTGCCCGGTCAGCGCCTCCGATTGCGCGATCTCGTTTTCATGATGAGGAAAAGTCAGGTCTTCGCCACCGGCATGAAGATCAAAGCTCGGCCCCAGGTACTTCATGGCCATCACAGAACATTCAATGTGCCAGCCTGGCCTGCCGGAGCCGATCACGCTTTCCCAGTGCGCCTCGCCTTCTTTCGGCGCTTTCCATAGAGCGAAGTCGCGGGCATTGTCTTTGTCGTACTCATCCACATCAACCCTGGCGCCAGTCTCGATGCCGGCGAAATCTTTTTTGGACAGCTTGCCGTAGCCGGGGAACCTGGCAATGTGGAAGTAATAAGAGCCATCCTCGGTCCGGTAGGCATAACCCTTCTCCGCAAGTTTCCTAATGAACTCCGCCATCTCGGCGATGTGTTCCGTCGCTCGTACCAGCCGTTCCGGGCGTTGCAGATTCAAGGTCTGCATATCTTCCAGAAACGCTAGTTCGTATTTGCGGGTGTATTCCTGGACTGATTTGTGCTCGCGGGCTGAGTTGCGAATGATCTTATCGTCCACGTCCGTGATGTTCATCACGTGCTGGAGTTGATAGCCGCTCTGCCGCAGGAACCGGCGCAGGAGGTCCACGGCGACGAAGGTCCGGAAGTTGCCGATATGGCCGAAATCGTAGACTGTAGGCCCGCACGCATACATGCGGACGGTATTGTTTTCGGCTGGCTGGAACTCTTCGATTTTGTTGCTCAACGTATTGTAGAGCTGGAGCGGCATGGGCGGGGCAAACGGTGATTGTAGCAAAGGAAAGCGAGCCGTTAGCCGCGGACCAGGGACTGCCGACTAGCTCCTACGCCGCCAGCTGCTGCACGGAAATAGCAGCTTCGTCGGCTTGATAGCCTTCATCGCGCAAGGTTTTCTGCGCCGCCTCCCGCAGGATCTCCTCGCCGGTATTTTTTGGTAGATCGCAATGGCGCCGAATAACCTCTTCTCCACTTTGAATCCGCACCAGCCATTTCGATTTGTTTGCGTCCCATGAAACCTCTACCCGATCAGCAACCATGTCCATGTCCTCAAGCTCTCCGGAGCTTTTCGCGATTGGATGCAAACTTATACGCTCAGAGTAGCAGCCGTACAACCCCCTTATTAACATTTATTTACAAAACCACACGCCATAAGACTGGGACTTGCCGTCAAATACACTATCGGTCTGCGGCTCGCAAACCGCTCTGATACATTAGTGTGTTTCCCCCGCCAGAGGAGATGAATGCCCACGCATCCACGCAATAAAATGGCCTTCGCCGGCCACGCAGCCTTGCTGATTCTTGTTGGGATCACACTGTTAGGTTGCGGTTCACCGAATCCTCAGGCAGCCGGCAAAGATGCGGCTTCGAGTCGGGGCAGCCGCGGGCGCAGCATGGGACCGCAAACCATGCCAGTCGCAGTGGCGAAAGCCGAGGTCAAAGATCTTCCTATCTATCTTGAGGGCCTTGGCTCGGTCGAGGCATTCAATACCGTTGTGGTGAAGAGCCGGATTGACGGCCAACTGGTAGGGATTCATTTCAAGGAAGGCCAGGAGGTGCAGAGGGGCGATCTTCTGGCCGTGATTGATCCTCGTCCTTATCAGGTACAGCTCGCCCAGACAGAGGCGACTCTCTACAAAGACCAATCATCGCTCAAAGACGCGCAACTCAACTTCCAGCGCTTTAACGATCTCTACAAGCAGGGCATTATTCCACAGCAGCAATTCGATACGCAGAAATCGCTGGTAGGCCAGCTTGACGGTGCGGTGCGCGCCGATCAGGCAAACATTGACAGTGTAAAACTGAACCTCGCTTATACCCGCATCACGGCTCCAGTGAGCGGACGTGTGGGCTTGCGCCAGGTGGATATCGGAAACATGGTGCATGCCTCCGATCCTAACGGCTTGCTGGTGCTCACTCAGTTGCACCCCATTGCTGTGATCTTCACCTTGCCTCAAGACAATCTGGCCGATGTTGCCCGGCAGATGCGTAAGGGCACACTAACAGTGGACGCTTATAGCCGTGACGACCAGACCAAGCTCACAACCGGCAAGCTGCTGACGATTGACAACCAGATTGATCCGCAGACCGGCACTGGCAAGTTGAAGGCCATCTTCGAAAATGCCGAACGCGCTCTCTGGCCCAACCAGTTTGTGAATGCGCACCTTCTGCTGCAGGTGCGGAAGAACAACACCGTGGTTCCGGCGGCGGCCATTCTGCGCGGACCGCAAGGGACTTACGTTTATACGGTAAAACCTGACAAGACGGCCGACATGCGGCCGGTTCAGGTAGCGTTCAGCGCCGGAAATTTCATCGCCATCTCCAAAGGCCTTCAACCAGGGGAAATGGTTGTGACCGACGGACAAGACAAGCTTCAGCCGGGAAGCAAAGTAGAGATCCGCGGCGGCGCGGCGCCAGGACGGAACACCGGCGAATCCGAACCAGGAGACACGCAGGGCCAGTGATCCCGACGGTTTCACCCAACTAGCTTCCCCATGGCAGACGGCGGCCCATCCCGGCTATTTATTCTTCGTCCAGTAGCGACCTCGCTGCTGATGATCGGCGTCTTGCTCGTCGGAGTTGTCGCCTACTTCCAGTTGCCGGTCTCAGCGCTGCCGCAGGTGGACTATCCCACCATTGAAGTCACCACCTTTTATCCTGGAGCCAGCCCTGAGGTGATGGCTTCGTCCGTTACAGCTCCCATGGAGCGCCAGTTTGGGCAAGTCCCGGGGCTGAGCCAGATGACCTCAACGAGTTCATTTGGCAGCTCCATCATTACGCTTCAGTTCAACCTGGAACAGAACATTGATGTGGCCGAACAGGAAGTACAAGCCGCCATCAACGCGGCAACAACTTTCCTGCCTCGCGATCTGCCCAATCCCCCCATTTACAGCAAGGTTAATCCGGCCGACGCGCCGATCATTACTCTGGCGCTCACCTCTGACAGTCTTCCGCTGACGCGGGTTGAGGATCTTGCTGACACCACTCTGGCGCAGAAGATCTCTCAGCTCAGCGGCGTGGGAATGGTTTCCATTTCCGGAGGCCAGCGGCCCGCGGTGCGTATTCAGGCCAATCCAACCGCGCTGGCTTCTTACGGTTTGAGTCTGGAAGACCTTCGCACCGCGCTGGGCCAAGCCAATGTTGATCAGGCCAAGGGAATTCTCGAAAACCAGCGCCAGGCGTTCACCATCGCCAGCAATGACCAACTGCTCTCCGGCGAACAATATAAAGACGTAATCATTGCGTACCGCAACAACGCTCCGGTGCGGCTGCAGGACATAGCAAGTGTCATTGACGGAGCCGAAAACTCGCGACAAGCGGCATGGATGGGACTGAACGGAAAGCTGCTGCCGGCTGTAATCGTCAACATTCAGCGGCAGCCCGGCGCTAACATCATCAGCGTTGTGGACCGCGTCAAGAAGGTGCTGCCGCAGCTTCAGGGCGCGCTGCCGCTCTCGGTGAAAGTTACGCTGCTCACCGACCGGACTGAAACGATCCGCGCATCGGTCAAAGATGTTCAATTCGAGCTGATGCTCACCGTTGCTTTGGTCGTGATGGTAATTTTCCTGTTCCTGCGCAATCTGTCTGCCACCATCATTCCCAGCGTCGCTGTGCCGCTTTCGATTGTTGGCACATTTGCCGTGATGTACCTGCTCGGATACAGCCTGGACAATCTTTCGCTGATGGCCCTCACCATCTCCACTGGATTTGTGGTGGACGATGCCATCGTGATGATCGAAAACATTGACCGCTTTCTAGAGGAAGGCCACTCACCCCTCGAAGCTGCGCTGATGGGCTCAGGACAGATCGGCTTTACCATCATCTCTCTGACGGTTTCTCTGATTGCGGTCCTTATTCCCCTGCTGTTCATGGGAGATATCGTGGGGCGGCTCTTCCGCGAGTTCGCCGTGACGCTCGCGGTCACGATCATTATTTCCGCGCTGGTTTCGCTCACGCTGACTCCAATGATGTCTGCCCGCCTGCTGAAAAACCCCAAGCAGGCTCGGCACGGGCGGTTCTACTACGCTTCAGAGCGCTTCTACGAACGCGTGATTGCCTTCTACGGTCGCACCCTCAGGTTTGTCCTGAAGCACCAGCCCGCAACCTTGCTAGCGACCCTGGGCGCGCTGCTGCTCACGCTGTTTCTCTACATCATTGTCCCCAAAGGCTTCTTTCCAGTGCAGGACACCGGGGTAATACTCGGCATATCGGATGCCGCCCAAAGCATCGCCTTCCCGGAAATGGCAGCGCAACAGCAAAAGCTGGCACAGGTGATCCTGGAAGATCCCGACGTGGCAAGCCTCTCCTCCTTCATCGGAATTGACGGCACCAATGTCACGCAGAACAGCGGGCGCATTCAGATCAATCTGAAGCCGCACGATCAGCGCAGTGCTTCCGCCAGCGATGTTATCCGCCGGCTCGAGCCGAAAGTGGCCGAGGTGAGCGGAATCACGCTTTACATGCAGCCGGTGCAGGACATCACGGTGGAAGACCGCATCAGCCGCACGCAATACCAGTATTCGCTCGAAGATGCTGACGCCACGGAGCTGAACGATTGGTCCACTCGCATCGTCAACAAGCTCAGTACGCTGCCGGAGCTGCGCGATGTCGCTAGCGACCAGCAGAATGGCGGCCTCGGCGCAGATCTGGTGATAGACCGCGACTCTGCCGCGCGCTTCGGCATCCTGCCTCAGGCGATTGATGACACGCTCTACGACGCATTCGGCCAGCGACAGGTCTCGACCATCTTCACCCAATTGAACCAATACCACGTTGTGCTTGAAGTCGGAAAGCAGTTCCAGAACGACCCTTCCGACCTGACGCACGTTTACGTGAAATCGCAGACGGGAACGCAGGTCCCGCTCTCCGCTTTCAGCCACTTCGAAACCTTGAGGACGCCACTGGCCATCAACCACCAGGGGCAGTTTCCAGTGGTGACCATCTCCTTTAATCTTGCCCCGGGCGAATCGTTGGGCCGGGCGACAAAAGCGATCAAGCAAGCCGAGCAGGAGTTGGGGATGCCGGCCAGCATTCATCCCAGTTTCCAGGGCACTGCGGCGGCGTTCCAGAACTCGCTGGCTTCTGAGCCGTGGCTGATTCTGGCGGCGCTGATCACCGTTTACATCGTTCTGGGCGTGCTCTACGAGAGCTATATCCACCCGGTCACAATTCTTTCTACGCTTCCTTCCGCAGGTGTGGGCGCAATTCTTGCACTGATTCTCACGCACAACGATCTCACGGTTGTTGCCCTGATCGGCATCATCCTTCTCATCGGTATTGTGAAGAAGAACGCCATCATGATGATTGACTTCGCGCTTGAGGCCGAACGCGGTGAAGGCAAGCCTCCGGAAGAAGCCATCTATCAGGCGAGCTTGCTGCGCTTCCGTCCCATCATGATGACGACCATGGCGGCTCTTCTCGGGGCTGTCCCGCTGGCGCTCGGCACGGGCGCGGGTTCGGAACTGCGCCATCCGCTAGGCATCACCATCGTTGGCGGCCTGCTGCTGAGCCAGCTCTTTACGCTCTACACTACGCCGGTCATCTATATCTGGTTTGATAAGTGGGCGCGCAAGCTCGAACGCTTCAAGATCGGCAACGCCGTAGAGCCCGAACCGGAGCGGGAACCTGTGGCAGGAGATTAGGCGATGAATATCTCCGCGCCGTTCATTCGACGCCCGGTCGCAACCTCGCTGCTTGCAGCCGGCGTGCTGATCGCCGGCATCCTGGCCTACACCCGCCTTCCAGTTGCTCCGATTCCGCAAGTCGAATATCCCGTAATCAGTGTGAATGCCGGATTGCCCGGAGCAAGCCCCGAGACCATGGCATCTTCCGTCGCCACGCCGCTGGAGCGACAGTTCGGACGCATCGCTGGCGTGAACCAGATGACTTCCACCAGCCAGCTTGGGTCCACCAACGTCACGCTGCAATTCGATCTCAGCCGCAACATTGACGCTGCAGCGCGCGACGTTCAAGCAGCCATCAATGCTTCCCTCGGACAGTTGCCCGCGAACCTTCCTACCCGTCCTAACTGGCGCAAAGTGAATCCGGCGGATGCGCCCATCATGATTCTGGCGCTCACGTCAGACACTGTCACCAAACCAAAAATGTACGACATTGCCGACTCCGTGCTGGCTCAGAAACTTTCTCAAGTGCCGGGAATCGGTCAGGTGTTTGTCGGTGGAGGAGCGCGGCCGGCGGTCCGGGCTGAAGTCAATCCCACATTGCTCAGTAAACTCGGCGTTGGCGTGGAACAAGTACGCAACGCTCTTTCTACTGCCAATGCCAACCGTCCTAAAGGCGAGATCGCAAGTGCCATCAACGTTTGGCAAATCAGCGCCAACGACCAGCTCTTCACCGCGGATCAGTACAAGAAAATCATTGTCGTCAGTAATGGAACTGGTGTTGTTCGGCTGCAAGACGTTGCCGACGTAGAAGACTCCGTCGAGGACATTCGGAACACCGGACTCGCCAATGGCAAGCCGGCCGTGCTGATGATCGTCTTCCGACAGCCCGGCGCGAACATCATTGAAGCCGTGGATCACGTAAAGGCGCTCCTGCCGCAGCTTCAAGCCTCGATTCCCGCCGCCGTTAAGCTCGACACTGTACTGGACCGCACCATCACGATTCGCGCCTCAGTGCACGACATTCAAGTCACGCTCATCATCTCGATCTTTCTTGTTGTCCTGGTGGTCTTCGTTTTTCTGCGGAATCTGCGCGCCACTTTCATCCCCAGCGTCGCCGTTCCGCTTTCGCTCATCGGAACCTTCGGCGTGATGTACCTGCTCGACTACAGCGTGGACAATCTCTCGCTGATGGCGCTGGCGATCTCCACCGGATTTGTGGTGGACGATGCGATCGTTGTAATCGAAGACATCACGCGCCACATGGAACTGGGGATGGCGCCTGTGCCGGCGGCATTCGCGGGCGCGCGCGAAATTGGTTTTACCGTGCTTTCCATGAGCACCTCGCTGGTAGCAGTTTTTATCCCGATTTTGCTCATGCAAGGGCTGGTAGGGCGCATGTTCCGCGAGTTTGCCGTGGTCCTAAGCACCGCGATTGTGATCTCGTTGGTGGTTTCTCTCACACTCACGCCCATGCTATGCGCCAAGTTCTTGCGGCCGCAGCAAAACGAAAAGCACGGGCGCATCTACCACGCCAGCGAACGCGGATTCGACTTGATGCTGAAGGTATACCGCCATGGACTGGGCTGGGTCCTGCGCCATCAAACGATAACGCTGCTGGTAACAATAGGAACCGCGTGTCTGAGTATTTATCTCTACATTGTCGCTCCCAAAGGGTTTTTCCCGCAGGAAGATACCGGGCGCATGGGCGGCGCAATCCAGGCGGCGCAGGATATCTCGTTCCCCGCCCTGCGCGCCAAGATGCAACAGTACGTCAGCATCGTGAAGCAGGATCCAGCAGTGAATACCGTGGTTGGCTTCGCCGGCGGCAATGGCACTGCCAATACCGGCCGCATGTTCATCACGCTCAAAGACCTTGATCAGCGCGATAAGATCGGCCATAGTCCCGTTCGCGTGGACCAGATCATCGCCCGCTTGCGGCGCAAACTTTCCGTCGTTCCCGGCGCAACGCTCTTTCTCACAGCCACGCAGGACCTCAACATCGGCGGTCGCTTCAGCAACGCGCAATTTCAATACACGCTCCAGTCGGAGGACCTGAACGAGCTCAATTATTGGGCGCCCCGCATCCTGGCCAAGCTGCGCAGCCTGCCTGAACTGCGCGACGTGAACACCGATCAGCAGGACAAGGGCTTGGCCGCGCAAGTCACAGTAGACCGCGATACAGCTTCCCGGCTTGGGATCTCGCCTTCGCAAGTGGACGCCGCCCTGTACGAATCCTTTGGACAGGCGCAGGTCTCCACGATGTACAAGCAATTGAACCAGTACCACGTGGTGATGGAAGTGAATCCCAAGCTGCTTCCTGGGACCGATGCGCTGCAAAATACTTATGTGAAGTCCTCGAACGGCGTTGAGGTCCCACTATCCTCCTTTGCTCGCTACACGCCTGCCAGCACTTCGCTTCAAGTCAACCATCAGGGAACGTATCCGGCGGTTACGATTTCGTTCAACCTCGCTTTGGGAGTCCCTCTGGGAAACGCGGCTCAAGTGGTCGAAGGCGCCATGCGGAGCCTCGGCGTCCCCTCAGCGGTGCGTGGCAGTTTCCAGGGGACAGCGGCAGCCTTCAAAGAGACGGCGCAAAGCCAGCCTCTGCTGATCCTTGCCGCGCTGATCACGGTTTACATCGTGCTGGGCATGCTCTATGAAAGCACGGTCCATCCTATTACGATACTTTCCACGTTGCCATCGGCGGGCGTCGGCGCGATTCTTGCCATCATGCTTACCGGCAACGATTTGAATGTGATCGCCCTTATCGGGATCATTCTTCTCATTGGGATCGTGAAGAAAAACGCCATCATGATGATTGATTTCGCGCTGGAAACCGAGCGCCGCGGCAACAAGTCTTCTGAAGAAGCGATCCATTCTTCTGAAGAAGCGATCCATGAAGCTGCTCTGCTGCGCTTCCGTCCCATTATGATGACGACGATGGCGGCCCTGCTGGGCGCGCTGCCGCTGGCGGTAGGTGGAGGAGTTGGATCGGAATTGCGGCGTCCGCTTGGAATTGCCATTGTCGGCGGGCTGATCGTAAGCCAGGCGCTCACGCTGTTTACGACTCCGGTGGTTTACCTGTATCTAGATCGGCTGCGGCTGCGCGTGATTGGCTGGCGACGCGGGCGCCATCCGCATCCGGTGGCCGAGCCCAGCGGCGACTGACCACTCTTCTCCCTCTAAGACCCGGATGCCACGGCCTTTAGTTACGTTCCTCTCGTAACTTTTGCGGAAGGCGTTAAAGACACATAATTCTCGGCATGTTTACGCGCTCGAAGTGTTTGCTCGCTCTGGTTGCGGCGTTTGCCTGCGTAGCCGCAGCTTCCGCCCAGCAGAAAACTTACGGCTGGATTCCGCAAGGGTCCGACAGCTACCGCATGATGCCCGGCGCCTACAATGGCATTGCTGTCTTCAACGTTCAGGGATTTCAGGCGCTTCATATTCGGCTGGATATCGAAGCCCGAGAGCCCGTGGCCATTGGCGTGGTGCCGCTGGATGACTGGAACAATGCCATCCACAACCCGGAGTTGCTGCACAAGCTGAACTACGCCTGCTTAAGCGAAGGCGTCACGCGGCTGAATTTTTCCTGCGATGTATCGAGCTTTACCTCGCGCGTGGTGATAGTCCGCGATCTGCGACGCGTAGATCGTCCCAGCGTCGCCGGAGTGGGCGCGCCGCTGATGCGCATGGCGTATAACGGCTTCTTCTCCAACGAAATCCACGTCACGCCTTTTCATTGGGGCTGCACCTCCTACTGCGATCTGCCCGACCCGCCAAGCTACTCCTGGGTTGATCTGCGTCGCGAAAAATACGAAATCACTTCCGCGCTCAAATCGTACGGACCATTTAATCCGCAGAAGGATGACGACAAAATCCGCATTTACGTAAAAAGCCCGTTCCCGATGACCGTAGCCATGGTGCCAAGCGATCTGGTAGACCAGATCTACGCCGATCCCAGCCAGGCGCATGAACTGCTGTCCAAGACTTCCTGCAAGCAATATGGAGTACAGAAGAGCACCTTTGACTGCACGCTGCAGATGAGCGATGGACCACAGCAGGTGGTCTTGCTGCCTGAAGTTGCGATCAATAAGAAGAAGAAGGCGCAGGTAGAAATCTCAACCGTGCAGTGCGTAGCGAACTGCCCCAAGTAGTCGTACACTCAGCCGTGTGGCTGACGACGATAAACTCGTTCCCGGCAATTGGCCCGATTTCGTGGCGAAAATCCACGCGCGCACACCGGCGCGAGTTCTGATCGATCGCGCAGGAGCAGCCTACCGCACCACCACCCAGCTTGAGTTGCGCCATGCTCATGCCGCCGCACGAGACGCCGTGCGCGACGAATTCAATCTTGAACGCGACCTTGGCAATGATTTTGTTGAGAAATGGAAGCTGTTTGAAGTCTCGTCCCGCGCGCATTCCAAAGAGGAATATCTTCTGCATCCCAACTTCGGGCGGCAGTTGAACGACGATGCGCGGAAGCAGGTTACAGTCCACTGCTCTCGCGAAGCCGATCTCCAGGTTGTGATTGGCGACGGGCTCTCCATCACTGCCGTTTCTACTCAGGTTCCCAAGCTGCTGCCTCTGATCATGGAACAGGCTCTCGCGCACGGCTGGAAGTCGGGTCAGCCCTTCGCCGTGCGCTACTGCCGAGTGGGAATCATGAATGATGTAGGCGAGCTGCTCCGGCCTCGAGTTGTTGTTCTGCTGATTGGCGAGCGTCCAGGGCTGAGCACCGCTGAGAGCTTGTCAGCCTACATGGCGTTTCAGCCACGAAACGCTCACTCTGACGCCAACCGCAACCTCATTTCAAATATCCACCGTGCCGGGGTTGAACCGAAAGCTGCGGCCGCGCGGATCATTGGTTTGGCCGAGCAGATGATGCGCCTTCAAATCAGCGGTGTTGAACTTAAAGAACAAATGCCTGCGCCAAAGTGGCTCAAGCGCTGAGTACTCTGTCCAACCCCGCTGCCAGGAGTTTGCGGCTTTCGTTGCTCAACCGCGCCAGATCTGAACCTTCGTAAATCTCCATTTCTTGCAGCCACCTCAGAAACTCCGGCGCCGGACGCAAATTGAATAACCGCCGAATCGCCAGCGCATCATGAAAGCTGGTGGACTGGTAGTTCAGCATCACGTCGTCCGCACAGGGCACGCCCATAAAGTAGTTGCAGCCGGCAGCAGCCAAGAGCATGAGGAGATTATCGGTGGAGTTCTGGTCCGCCTCAGCGTGGTTGGTGTAGCAGACGTCGCAGCCCATCGGAAGACCAAGCAGCTTGCCCATAAAGTGGTCTTCCAGTCCTGCGCGCACGATCTGTCGCTCGTCGTAGAGATACTCCGGTCCGATGAAGCCGACGACGCTGTTCACCAGAAACGGCTCGAACGCGCGCGCCACACCGTAAGCGCGGGCCTCAAGCGTGAGCTGGTCCACTCCGTGGTGCGCTTCGGCTGAGAGAGCGCTGCCCTGGCCGGTCTCGAAGTACATAACGCGAGGCGGCGGACCGGAATCCGCTCTTTCGGCGAATGTCCCTCGCCTTCTGTGCTGCTCCAGCACAGCTTCCTTCCCTTCGCGCAGCAGGTTGAGCGAAATGCCGAAGCTCTCGTTGGCTTTCTGCGTTCCCGTCACCGATTGAAACAATAAATCCACCGGAGCGCCTGAAGCCATTGCTTTCAGTTGCGTGGTGATATGCCCCAAGCAGCAAGCCTGGGTCGGAATCTTGTAGGCAGAAATCATGCGATCAAGTGCGTGCAGAATTGCGCTGACGCTTTCGACCGAGTCCGTCGCTGGATTCACACCGATCACTGCATCTCCGCAGCCATAAAGCAGACCATCGAACGCGGAGAGTAGGATTCCCGCAATGTCATCCGCCGGATGATTGGTTGTAGACGAATTCCCAGGACTCCGCGCTGGCCCATGGTGTTGCGGCATCGTGTGATCACCCGAATCTTAGTCGCGGCCAGCACCAGATCTTTGCTGCTCATCAGCTTCGCGACGGCAGCGGCAATCTCCGGTGTGATGGCCCAGTGCAATCGCTCCAACGCCGTTTGGTCAGTTTCGTCGCTGAGGATGAAGTCCCGAAACTCGCCCACCGTCATGCTGGCGATCGAAGAAAAATTTTGCTGATCATGACTCTCGAGGATGATGCGGCTCACATCGTCTTCATCAGGAGAGATCAGCGGGTTGGCAACAATCTCGCGCAAGGCGAGGTTTGCGAGCTTCTCTTTCGCAGCGATACGCTCGCGCTCCGAGCCGGCCGCTATTCCGGCAAGCTGGTCGCCAGATTTGACCTCGTTAGCTTTGGCGAACAGCTCTCGCAAATCGCGGAATTGGAAGCGCTCGACCATGCGTGTTGCAGACATTATGCGTCTGAAGCCCGAGAGCAGCCAGCGTAATGCGAACTGAAAAATGGGATCGCTTACGGTTCTAGAGATCGGTACACGTCTCGAATTCTAATGCCGCTCTGGAGAAAACGGTCCGTTGCTTGAATCATAAGTCGGTTCCTCCGCTCTTCCGCAATGGCGAGATCCAAAGCGCGCTCGATGGTTTCCGTTTCAGTTCTCGTGCGCAGCGCTCTTTGGGCGCGTTGGATTTTGGCGGGATCCAACAAGAAATGCTTGCGAATTCTCTTGGGCGCAGTTGCCACTGATGACCCCTTTATCGTGAACCGTAACATTTTAATGGCGTTTGAAATATTGCACCGCGCGCTCGTGCGCTTTGGCCCTCTCCAGCGATGAAAACGTCCCCAGGTTGCGCCGTTTGCCGGTCTTTGCGTTCTTTTTGCGTGAATACAGCCGGTACTCGCCGGATTTGAGCTTGCGAATCATAAAGTTGTTCCCCACGCCGAAACCTTCCCGGCTCCCAGCGTCTTCGGCTGCGGCGCAGCCTGAAGAGGTTCATCCCGCGCGCTACAGTCCTTCTTTTTGGAAGTCTTTTGCCGCCTGCAAGTTGTCGGAGCAATCTGGAGGGCATGGTTGGACGCACAGGAGCAAAGCAGCCATCCCCGGTGTCAATAGACGAAAGCAACGGAAGCTCTGAGGAGGGTTCCGAACAATGCAGCTTACATGTCTCGCCAATCTGATTGTGTTGAAAACGCAGTTTGCGACGTGGTTACTCCAAACCGCCGACCAAGGTGTGCGCTGGGATCCGTGGACGATGTGGCTCAATATGGGAGGACCGGCGCGCACCGTGGCGGTGGTCCTGCTGGTCATGTCGGCGTGGTCCATCGGAATCATGATTGATCGTGGGCTGGCGTTCCGGCTGGCCCGCAAGCAATCGCGCCAATTCGCTCCGGTAGTCGGCGGCGCCCTGCGCGAAGGCAAACTGGACGAGGCCATTCGCGTGGCGGAGCGCAACAGTAAGAGCCACCTGGCGCGCGTGATCACGTCAGGGCTGCAGGAATATCAGACTCATGCCGCGACGGCAGCGACGCCGGAGGAAAAAATCGAGGCCAGCAAACGAGCGTTGGAGCGGGCGGAAGCTATTGTCCACGCGGAACTCGAACGCGGTCTCGATGGTTTGGCGACGATCGGCTCGACCGCGCCGTTTGTCGGCCTGCTGGGAACGGTAATCGGGATTATTGACGCCTTTCGCAAACTCGGAGAGATGCAAACGCCGGGCATGGGCACAATCTCCACCGGAATTTCTGAAGCTCTGGTTACCACGGCCCTCGGCCTGTTCGTGGCCATTCCCGCCGTCATGATGTTCAACTACTTCAGCGCGCGGGTGAAGGCCTTCGACGTTGAGATGGACAACTCCTGCAGCGAACTGGTGGATTACTTCCTCAAGCGCAACATCGGCGGCCGGGGCTGAAACGAAGCGTTCACCACGACGAAGGCTCACTAATTCACAGAGATGGGCCGGAGTGGTAGATTGTCCCTGCCTGAAAAAGGAGGATTTTTCGGTGTTGCTCCGCTCTGCCATTCTCGCCCTTTCCTTGACCCTGTTTTCTGTCCCGCTGACTGCCCAGGCCACAAAGACCGCTGCTCCGGAAAAGCCGGTTGCCATCCGCGCTGCCGTTTTGATTGACGGCGTGGCTGCGCAGCCGCGCCACAATGTGCTGATCGTGATTCGCGGCAACCACATTGAGAGTGTAAGCGAGGGCGGCACTCCGCCGGCGGGAGCAACCGTCATCAACTTCGGGCCGAATCAGACGGTGCTGCCCGGGTTGATTGACACGCACACGCATATCTTCCTTCAAGGCGAGGACCCCGCTCAGGGTGGCTATGACATTCAACTGCTGAAGCACCCTTCTTCCTATCGGGCCGCCCGCGCGGTGGTATCCGCGAGACGCGCTTTGGAAGAGGGATTCACCACGCTGCGGGACGTGGAGACTGAAGGCGCAGGCTACGGCGATGTGGGCATCAAGGAAGCCATTAACGATGGCTATATTCCCGGCCCGCGGATGTTCGTCGCCACACGCGCGATTTCCGTGACCGGCGGCTATCCCCTCGAGGGCTACAACCCTGACATTGAAGTGCCGCATGGCGCGCAGCTCGGCGATGGGCCGGTGGAGTTGCGCAAGATCACGCGCGAGCAATTGGCCAATGGCGCCGACTGGATCAAGGTGTATATGACGCATCGCTCCTGGGTGGACAAGCAGGGCCATCTGGTTTCGCAGCCCACGCTCACTCTGGAAGAACTGAAAGCGGTAGTGGACGAGGCACACGGGCAGCAGAAGAAAGTCGCCTGCCATACCTACGGAGGAATCGGCCTGCGACGCGCGCTGGACGGAGGCTGCGATTCGATTGAACATGGCCTTGCACTCGACGATGCCGCGATCCAGCAGATGCTGAAGCAAGGCACATGGTATGTGCCGACCTTGGGCGTCTATTACACGGATTGGGCTCCGGCCGATACGCCCGACGGCAAACGCGACCGCGAGCGCGCCAGCGAGCATGAAGTTTCATTCAAGAAGGCGCTCAAAGCCGGCGTGAAGATCGCCTTCGGAACCGACATGGGCGGCATTCCATGGACCGAGCCGATTGCCGACGAATTCGGATACATGGTGAAGTTCGGCATGAGTCCCATGGATGCCATCAAAGCCGCAACTTCGCGGGCTGCCGACCTGCTGGACATGCAGGGCGAACTTGGCGTGATTGCACCGGGCGCCTTTGCCGATGTGATTGCCGTTCCCGGTAATCCTCTGAACAATGTGGAGGTCTTGAAAGAAGTGAACTTTGTGATGAAGGATGGTAAGGTTTTCAAGCAGCAGTAGCGGAAAACCGAATGAAAACATCCGAAGGCGGGAGTTCCTCCACCATCATGGCCCTGGCGCGCATCGCTGTGGGCGTAATGTTCCTTTTTTTTGCCGAGTACAAGCTGGCCGGCGCCGAATTTGCCCGCGAAGGCTT
>JAICYU010000283.1 GCA_025934025.1 Terriglobales bacterium | reverse complement strand
TCTCCTTGAGAGACATGTAGATCACCAGGGGGCGGCCCAGCACGCCGGCGCGGGGAACAAAGCCCCAGTAGCGGCTATCGAGGCTGCGGTCGCGATTGTCGCCCATGACGAAATACGAATCTGCGGGGACCACCAGATCGCCATCATCAATGTGCTTCGGCATCTCTCTCCGCCACTTGCGGTCCACTTCCGCGCTGAGCGCTGCCTGAGCAGGGAAGTTGTCGCGATAGAAGTTGAAATAGGGAAAGCTGTGAATTACGAAACTTTCCTGAAGCGCGCTTCCGTTCAGGTACACCACTCCGTTGCGCAGATGGATGTGGTCTCCCGGCAGCCCGATCACGCGTTTTACAAAGTATTGTGACGGGTCTACTGGGTAATGAAACACAATGATATCGTCGCGTTGAATCTGACGATACGGGAGAAGCCTGTCGAGCATTCCCGGAGCGGAACCGAAGTGGAGCTTATCGGCGAGAACGAAATCGCCGATCAAAAGCGTGTTTTCCATGGATTCCGACGGAACCCGGAACGCCTGCACGACGAAGGTAATCATGAATACGACAACCACCAGCACGGTCAACATTCCTTGAAGGGCAATGCTGATGCTGGGTTCAGAGTGCGGTGTTTGCGGCGAAACAGGCGCAGTCGAACCGGAAGGAGCAGATTCTGAAGCCGACGGTTGCTCTTCCGCCGCCATGGGCTGTGGTTCGATCATGCGTTCTCCACTTGCCCGCGCAGATGGTCCAGGGCCTGCCTGGCTGCCAGTTGTTCTGCTTTTTTCTTGGTGCTGCCTTCGGCACGGCCCACGAACTCGGGCTTGCTCTGGCCCTGCGGGTAGATGCGAGCTTCCACCGTAAACGTCTTGCGATGGTCCGGGCCTTCCTCTTTCACGGTTGCGTACACAGGCTGCAGGCGGCCGGTGGATTGCAACAGCTCCTGCAATGCTGACTTGTAGTCCGGCAGGCTGAACTCGCTCTCACTTTCCGTGCGTATGCGCTCCAGCTCAGGAGCAAGGATTTCTTCGATGATGAACCGGCGCGTCTTCTCCATGCCTGCGTCGAGGTACATTGCGGCGATGAGTGCCTCGACGGCGTCGGACAGCAGGGTTGATTTGGCTCGGCCGCCGCTGCGCTCCTCGCCCCGACCCAGTCGCAGGTAGCGCCCTAACTCGAGTTTGGCTGCCACGTTCACCAGATGGCCCGCGCTTACAAGATGGGCTTTGAGCTTGGAAAGCTGGCCTTCGTGGAAACCAGGAAAACGCTCGAATAGAAGTTCGCTGGCCACCAGACCAAGCACGGCATCACCAAGAAATTCGAATTGCTCGTTGTCCTGTTTCTGCTCGCCGCCGTTGGCCGCCCCCGCTTTGGATTCTTCATGGGCATGGGAGCTGTGCGTTAGTGCACGCTCCAACAATTCCGGGTTGGCGAAGTGATGCCGGATGGCGTCTTGCAGAGCTGTTAGATCAGAATTCATGGGCAGAAAAGCTAATGAGGTATGGCAGCTCCCGCGTCGGACTGAGAACGCGGGGCTCGGCCTGCCAATCCCGCGAGCCGGTCGTATTCAATCTCCGCCAGCTTTTGCAGGTCTGGATTCGAGCTCGCCAACTGAAGGGCCTGTTCCACCGAATTCAGCGCAGCGGAGTATTTCTTGCGATGGTCCTGCGCCAGGGCCAGGTGGTACCACAATGCTGGGTCAGGTCGAACGCGATCGAGTGACAAGGCAGTTGCCAGGTCTTTTTCTGCTCCTGCGTCATCGCCCGTCTTGAGCCGCATGATTCCCATGGCTGAGTAGGCCATGGATCGCAACGTGGCGCGGTAACGGGCGATGTCTTCGGGGCTGGCGGCTGCGGGCGGAGCAAAGCCGGAATCTATTCCATGGATGGCGCGGTTCGCGGCGCGCTTGATGGCGTCAATCTTGCGTTCACGATCGTGATCTGCGCTGTCCAACTCGTCAGCCAGCGCAGTTGCCGTAAGCACCAGCGCGACGGAATGGTTCGGGTTCAAAGCAAGCACCTTCTCTGCCATGGCAAGGAGCCTGGGACCGTTGTTCTCGCGCTCGTACGCCTGCATGGCCTCGGAATCAAGATAAACGCGTAAGTTACTTTCGGGATATTGCTGGGCGAAGTTGGCGGCAGCGGCTTCCAAGGCGGCGCCTGTCTTGCCCTGCGAGGCCGCAAGATAATCGTTCCGTTCCTGCTGAGTTCGAGCCACTGGCCGCGAAGCGGAGTTCTGGGGCTCCTGTCCGCCGAGCGGAGCGGCCAGCGAGGACAGCATCGCGATTGTCAAAACAAATTTCATGCGGAAACTTGCCTCTGCCACGAACGCGGCAGGTTCGTCCTCAAAGGTGTGCTTATATACATTCAAAATACTGTAATTTGGGGACGCTTGCTACTTCTAAATGAGTTGCTGGCGATGAACGTCTGCTGATTCGTTCCCTCACCGACGGCGGAAAGTTCCTGGGGTTAAGGCGCGCTTCGCGAATCGCTACTGCGTGTCTCATAATGCACTCCAAGGCTGTCATCCTGAGCGAAGTCGAAGGAATCCCGGGAACCCAAACTCTGCCGCAGGGAATTTCAGTGAGAATCTTGTTCGGGTCGGACTGCAGTCCGGCCTTTGCTTTTATCCTTCAGCCTTGTACTGCTCGTCAATTTCCACCTGATAGCCGGCCACGAGCCTGTTGTTCTCATTGGCTAGCCCGATAACCGACATTAGCTCTTTGAAGATCTGGTCAGTCATGCCCTTCTTGCGCGCGGAAACGGTGTGAGCGGCGATGCAGTAGTCACACTGGTTGGTGACGCTCACGGCCACATAGATCAGCTCCTTCACCATGGGATCGAGGGCGCCGGCACCCATGATCTGCTTGGTATCTTCCCAGGTCCGCTTGAGACGCACAGGATCATGGGCCAGAGCTTTCCAGAAATTGGTCACTTTGTCAGTCTTGCGGGTGGCCATGATGTCGTCGTAAACGGCCCGCACTTCAGGGCTGGCCTTTTCGTATTCGATGAAACCAAGTGTGGACATAGACTCCTTTAAGGAATGAGCAGTACCTTGCCTGTCGTCTTTCTTCCTTCCAGGTCGCGATGCGCCTGCTGCACGTCTTGCAACTTATAAGTCTGGCCGATGCGCAATTTAAGTTTGCCTGCCGCGATCATCCTGAAGATGTCATTGGCGCGTTGCTCCAGGTCCTCTCGCGACGCTATGTAGTGCATCAAGCTTGGTCGAGTAAGGAAGAGCGATCCCTTTTGCGAGAGCTTGATGGGATCAAACGGAGGTACAGCGCCGCTGGCCCCTCCGAACAGCACCAGATAGCCACGCGGACGCAGGATGTTCAAATCCTGATCGAAGGTGCTCTTGCCCACTCCATCGTAGATCACATGTACGCCCTGGCCGCCGGTGATCCGCTTGGTTTCAGCTTCGAAATCCTGCCTGGTATAAATGATGACTTCGTCGGCTCCGGCTTCGCGGGCCAGCCTGGCCTTCTCTTCCGTGCCGGCGGTGCCGATCACGCGCGCGCCCAGGTTCTTTGCCATCTGCACCAGCAGCAGACCGACGCCTCCAGCAGCGGCGTGAATCAGCGCAGTCTCACCTTTTTTCAGCGGGTAGGTTGAATGGATGAGGTAGTGGGCGGTCATGCCCTGGAGCATCGCGGCAGCCGCCTGCTGGTCGCTGATTCCTTCCGGAACTTTGACCAGACGGTCAGCGGGAACAGCCGCATATTCGGCATAGCTGCCCATCACTCCGGTGTAGGCGACGCGATCGCCG
>JAICYU010000345.1 GCA_025934025.1 Terriglobales bacterium | reverse complement strand
CATCAGCCAGCCGGTAGCGATGTTCTGCATCCAGCTTCCGGTATAGGAAATTACGGCAGCCACCCACAAGCTGCGAAAGAGCGGCTCCGCGAGGGGAGAAAAGGGTGAGGAACTTGCAGTCGCGGCAACCTGGGCAGTGTCATCCATGGAGCGAGCGGGCCTCGGGGGGGCAACTGCGGTCATGACAGATCATTGGACTTGCGCTCCTGCGATCTCGTGAGCAGGGCGGCCGGAAAAAGGCCATTCGCGGCGCCGCCAGGAGCGCACGGCATAGATGATAATCCCAAAAAAGATGATGACCAGCGCGTAGCGGATCTCCTTCATGAAATCCGGACGCATGATGAGGATGTAAACAAAACCGGTCATGGCCAGAATGGCGGGAATGGGATAAAGCCACATTCGGAAGGGGCGAGGAAAATCCGGATGACGGGAGCGGAGAAGCAGAAAACCGAGAATTTGCATGAGAAATTGCACCATGATACGGATGATGACCAGGGCTGCGATCAGGTCAGCCAGGCGAAACAGGCAGAACAGTGCGGCAACGCAGCCGAGAGTCAGCAGGGAAACATGCGGGAAGTTGTGGCGCTGATGAAGCTTGGCGAAGCGGCGGAAGAAGTTGCCGTCCTCCGCTGCGGCGTAAGGCACACGAGAGTAGCCGAGCATCAAGGAAAAAACGGAGGCAAAGGCGGTCCACATGATGAGAAATGTGCCGAAGGTGGCGACCCAATGGCCGAAGGACCTCTGGAGAGCGATGGAAGCAACATAGAAGCGGGTTTCCGAAGCAGCGGCTTTGTCGAGTTCCTGCCATGGGACCACTCCAAGAATACTGATGTTCATGATGATGTACAGCACCGCTACCAGCAGAATGGAGTAGATGACTGCGCGAGGGATGTTGCGTTCCGGTTGTTTGACCTCGCCGCCAAGAAAGCAGACGTTGTAGTAGCCCCAGTAGTCATAGATGGCAATCAGCATGGCGCCGCCCAGGCCGGCGAAAAATGCATACGAACCATTGCCGAGCGCATTCGGTGGAAAACTGAAGGCGCGCGCGGCGCTGAAGTGAGTGAGCCCGGCGACGATGACCAGCAGAATTGCGCCAATTACGCCGGCTGAAAGATAGCGTGCAAGCCGGCCCACCACCCCGATGCGCCGGTACAAAAGAAACAGCGCGAACAGGCAGACGGCCATAGCGACAAACGTGCCATTGGTGATCAGAACACGAAATTCGAACCGGCCGAGAAATGAAAATCCGGGCAGCGACAGCAGAATCGTGCGATCAACGAGGACGTGCTCCAGCGACGGCCAGACATAAACAGCGTAGCGGCTCATACCGACACAGCCGGAAGCAATGGACAGAGGCGCGCTGAATAGCAGTTGCCAGACAAAAAGAAACGACATCATGCGGCCGAGCTTCTGTGCGCCGTAGCTCTGCTTCAGGTACTCATAGGAACCGCCGGCCTGTGGCATGGAAGCGCCGAGTTCAGCCCACACGAGTCCGTCGCAAATGGCAAGCAGCGCTCCCAGGATCCAGCCAATCATTGCTTGTGGACCGTGCATGGCCTGGATGATCAGCGGGATAGTAATGAACGGCCCCACGCCGATCATATCGATCATGTTGAGGGCCGTGGCTTCGCGCAGGCCGAGTTCACGGGAGAGGCGGGGCGGGCCAGGTTCTTGCTGAAGTGGAGGCATCAGTTAGAGCTTTCTTGTCGACGACAAATTGGGTAGCTCTCCGAAGCAAGAGAATCCCGCCGGCTTCCGCGAGACAGCAGCGGAGCCGATCCTTCGCCCGTGCGAATGGAGCGGATTATTTCTAAACGGTTTTTTGTGAGCGGGCTCAGGATGACACCCACGCGTGCAGTGCAGTCTGGTTGAGCATTGGCAGCATACCGAACCGAGAGCGGGTCACAGTCGAGGGCGGCTGTGCTACACATTTCAGGCAAAACAAACTTTATTCCCATGATGCTTCTGGTAAACAGAGAAATCTCCATCGGCTAATGTCCGGCGCTCAGCAAATTCACCATCAGCCGTATAGCGCCAGGGACCCCGGCGGGCAACTGGCGAAAAAAGGCATATCCGGTATAGATGTAAATGCCTTTGCCGTACTGGGCCAGCAGCAATCCGCCTTTCTGCGTGGGTTCGCCGGGATCATTGCAGGCCAGCAGCGGCTTAAAATGCGAGTCCCAATCTGACATGAAATAAACGCCACGTTCCTGCACCCAGCCGTTAAAGTCTTTTTCGGTGAT
>JAICYU010000046.1 GCA_025934025.1 Terriglobales bacterium | reverse complement strand
TAATACAGTAGTACATGTACCATACCACTGTACGGAAGTACAATAAGAATTTTTCATGTATTTCTAATCATCTGTAAGCCGTTGTTATTAAAAGACTTGTAACGTAATCTTAAAGCAGCTATGTCGCGCGTTCCCTGAGGGCCACAAGGCCAAAAGTGGTCGCTTCAGCCGGTTTTTCTAATGTAAGCCTTAATACTCGCCGGTTTCGCTGTTGCCGGCATTCCGCCGTGATCCGGCTGGTTCGACCCGGAAGTGAACAGTGGAATTTGCTCCGCAGCGATCTTCTGCGCCTGCGAGGCAGGGACCGGATCCATTCTTCGGCTGCGAATTCCGTATTTTTCGCAATATCGCTTGACGAGATTTACGATCCGCTGCTGATATTGTTCCGGCAAATAAGCGTTCCTTGAATAGCGTTCTCGATACAGCGCCACCAGCCTGGGAAACTTTTCTTCGAGAAAGGGCATGAAGATCTTTGCCGCGCACGGCTTCAGAAAGAGCGTGTTGGTGAATACAAAAGCGGCGCCTGCTTCGGCAGCGGAGCGCACGAGTGATTCCAGATCTCTGGGCGAATCTGTGATGCCCGGCAGCACCGGCGCGCAGTTCACGCCTGCACGCACGCCGGCGTTCACCATTTTCTTGACTGCACGCATGCGCAGGTCCGGACGCGGAGCGCGCGGCTCAAGAATGCGTGCCAAATCAGTATTCATGGTTGTGACGGTCACGCAAATGGTGAGCTGATTACGGCCCGCGATCGTCCGCAGCAACTCGATGTCGCGCAATATGAGATCGGATTTTGTCACCAGCGAAATCTCCAGGCCGGTATGGCGCGCGAACTCTTCCATTAACGAGCGGGTAATCTCAAATTTTCGTTCCGCCGGCTGATAAGGATCGGTTGCGGTCCCGATCGCAATGAGTTCGTTGGCGGCGACATGCTTCAATTCCTGCCGCAGGAGCCACGCGTTGTGCTGTTTCACGTAAATCTTGCCCTCGAAATCCAGCCTATCCCGCAACTCCATAAACTCGTGCGTGTAGCGCGCATAGCAGTACTTGCAGGCAAACTCGCATCCGCGGTACGGATTGATCATCCAGGTGAAGGGCATGCGCGGCGAGAGACATCGGGTGAGAATGCTGCGGTTCTCAATCGTCAGATACTCGACATTGTGGCCTTCGGCGAGCGCTTCGCCTTCGGAAGCCAACCGGGCAATTCCGACAAATTGCTGCTCCGGAAAAGCATCGGGAAAAAGAGCTGGCATAATTCGTATTTTATTCGCTGATGACGAAAATAGCAAGACCGCTCATGCCGGGGAAGAACTTTGCTTATTCTGCGCGCAGCACGTCCAGGGGATTGACTGAGGCGGCCCGCCGTGCCGGCAGGTAGCCGACTCACGCAGGTTCTTGAAGGATGAGCCGAGCCGTGGCATGCCACACACTGAGTCAGAGTTTTTATTGGCCGACTACTGTTCTCGGAACAGAAAGCTGCGGAAAACTCTCGTTGAAATACTTTGCGGCCTTCTCGTAAGCATTCCTGCCGACCAGCCTCCCCAGCTTACGGCCAGTCAGGTCCCCGCTCTTGAAATGAATTCCTCCGTAACGCCGAGATAGGCCTGCCTGATTTGCGGCAGCCGTAAACGTGGTCCAGGACAGACTCTGATCGTGAGCAGGGACGCTACCCGGCTCAATTTTCGAACTCCCGGTCTTAATATAGGCTGATCCGCCGAAGAAATCGCTGCCGGTGAAACGTTTGAGCACCTCGGCTGCCGCCGCGCTAAATGCGCTATGTCCGGAAACGTACTCCGGAAACGGGGGCGTGATCGTCGCCGGCCTTTGGAATGGTTTCCACTCGGAACCGTCCATAACGGTTGTGCCTCGATGAGGCCCTCCCCACGCTCGGATTCTCTTGCCCGCGAAAAGGAAGTGGATGGCTGTAATCGGACGGACGGAATCGTACTTCCGCTTGGCGTCCCAGGTAGCAATGCTCGTGTCGAACATGGCGTTGGCTAGAGCGAAGAACAGCTTTACCTCAGCATCGAGGCCCAAATGGTCTCTTCTGGCAACATATTGAGCAATACGGCACCAGTGACCGGGCGGGGTGACCGAGCCTGGTCCATCGGACCAATACTCAGCGATGACCTTTTCCCTGTCCGTGAGGTTAGCGCTGATGTCAATCAGTTCTTTTGCCTGATTGACGTATCCCCTCTTGCTATTCACCCATGAATATGGAGGAGGCGGCCTGAACTCGCCAGCGGAGGTGAGCGCAAACGGAACGACATGGTTCCAGAATGGGGTAAGGAAATTCTGGAACATGAATTCATCGCGATCAATGATGCGTAGGGGCTGCCAATGGTCTGGATCATTCAGGCGCCCTGGACCGTTCACGGGCTTGTACCCCGTGTAATCTGTGTACTCGCCAAGCGCCAGATCACCGAGCTGATTCGCGCCATCATGATGGCACATCTCAATAATCTTTTGGGCGACGAGATTCCCAATGCCTGAAGGGGTGGACGGATCGGTGGATCGATCATTCGGATCATAGCCTAGGGCGGTTAATTTGCTCCGGATGAAGGAGCCGCTACGCGGAAACGCGTCAGCCAGGCAGCGGTCGGCGGCGTAACTGATCGCCTTCTTCTTGTTCTCAGAGGTAAATTCACCGGCGGGTCGACGTTCGACGAAGTCTTGCAGCGTGCTCCGTGCTGCCGGGTCGTATGGCGCCCAGGCATCGTACATGCAGCTATGAACCATGGCGAGAGAGCGCGCAGCTTCTGTCGGCGGAGTGTGTTCCTGGCGGATAACCTCCAAAGCCGAATTGTTCCAATACACTGCAACCGTGCCGCTCGCAGAAGCAGTCGAACTGAGTAGAAACAATGCAAGGAGCATGTGCATCGACGTCATGGCGCTTGAAATTCCTGATCGCATACCTGTGCAAAAACTATAGAGAAATCCTACTGCTCATTGCAGGTCAGTTATTCGGAGCTCCAGGTCTAGCGAGCTTGCTTTGTAACGCAAGGATCATTTCCTTTCCCTTACCTGTTCCCGGAGTTTGGCGCGACCTCCCAATTGATGGCGTCGCCCGTAGCCCGCTTGATAGACCACATTATTGACGTGGTTGCAAGCCTCGCATTGCCTCCCTTGCTTCATGGCTCAAGATTGGATCGCCCGAAGCCGCCAATTTGTACAGCGCCTCCAGTTTCTCAGATACTGAGGCTGGGCGCATTGCCTGGCACAGCCGGGTTACTTTGTCCAAGACTTCGAGCTGCTGAGCTTCTGGATGATCCGGATCTCGCGGCGGCAAAAGCACAACGCCTCTGGCCTGTTCCTCCGCGCGAAGATAGACCTTCATTGGATCAAGATAAAGGGAGTCAATCCACTTCTTCTGCTGCTGCCGGTCGGGTAAAACCAGGAAAAGCAGGTAACGCTGGCCGAGTTCCAGTCTCTCCGTTCCGGCCACCGGCGGTTTGACCGGTGAAAGGAGATAGACCACCCGGCCGGCTTCTACTGGAGGCGGAGCGCCGACCACATTCGCGTGCGCGCTAAAATCCGCCTGCCGGCAAACGGTCTTCTCTATGGCGATCGAATACAAGAACCCGGCGAAATTCTCGTCCATCGCCGGCCTTTTCCACGAGCGATCGGCCACAAGATCCACCTTCACTACTTTACCAACCACGACGAAACGGCTGGCGGCAGCTCTGCGATAAAGATCGCCAATTTCCTGGTTACGCCGGTACTCCCGGTCGGCCTTGTCCCCCGAGACCGTGCGAACCACCTGGCCGGCCTGCGGCTTCATCGCGATGGCTGTCGCCAGCACCAGAACTAGGATTGGCATTCTAAGATATAGTAGCCTCATCAATTTCCTACCTTCAGAACTATTGACAACCCGTTTGGTAAATATACTGGGGAGCAATGGGATCGGAGACTGCATGCGCTTCTGCCTCGGCTTGGCTTAGTCTTTGGCTGTAAATTCCAATCTCTAATGTATCGTAGTTTAATCTGTCAGTGTTGATCATGGTCATCAAGTTAGCTTGAGTCGATGCGGTGAAGCCGCTAATTCGTCCGAAGAAAACTTGTGGATCCCATAAATCTCCCATTAGATGGCCGAGCCCGGCAATAAACTGATTCACATGAACTTGTTCGTGCTGCACCGTCTTGTTGTAGAACTGGCTTGATGGAGGTACGTTGATTGTCACAAAGAATGGATCCGAGACGGATGTAGGCACCTTTCTCCCTAGACTACCGATCCCGGTGACAATCCATGTGCCATCTGCCCTCTGAGCGATAATTGGCGTGCCTGTAATATCACTCTTTCTCCCGTCAGTGGTGGCCGCCGGGTTCCAAGGCACGCTTACGTTGAGAAATGAGTCGTGTGTGATATCGCCTTGGTCAGCGAATTTTACCTCAGCATTGATTTGATAGCTGGCGATCGATGATGCCGTACAAGGATCATTCGGCTGCGCGAACCAGTGGGCATCGGTATTGGTTTGGGCCGCATTTGGGCCTGAGAAGTTAACATTCGGCGAGTTGCCAGCTTGACCGGTCACAGAAAAGGTCCATTGATAGGAAGAAACCGCAGAAGAATTTGGTGAGATCGCGACGCTAAAGCTGCCGGCCCCCCCCATCGTCAACCGTTTGTCCATCCGAGATGGTGAAGTCATCGACATTCACTGGCCCTGTGGCGACAAAGTTCGTCAGCGGGCACTCTCCAGGCAGTGGTTCACCACAGTCGGAACTCGCGGGAATGTTCTCCGCCAGGGTTAATGTGGCGTGTCCTGAACCCACAGCCGTCATCAGCCCCGTGCTGTTGACCGTCGCCACTCTAGTGTTACTGCTGCTCCAGTCACCGCCGCTCACTTCGAAAGTGCTTCCTTCGCAGTCCTCTTCTTCTCCCGAAAATTGCTCGGTGTCTCCGACAGTGCAGGAATCGCTGGATGGATTGAGATACATATCCGATGTACCGCAGCAGGGCACGCAACACCCGAAACATGTCCCTGTTACTACGTTAAAGACAGCGCCGGATACGATGAGGTTCATTTGACCCGTTGGCCCATCAGCGCTTTCAATCGTCGCACTTCCTTCTGACGTGTTCGCAGGAAAGACATTGCCTTCCGCGTCCGGAGCATTTGCCTCAATTATGTTCTTAAGATCAAGCATAACTGAGGCTTGCGGCGCCACATGCACCGGAATCTTATATTTACCCTTTCCGCTATCGTAATAAAGCGAGACGAGGACGTCCTGTGGTTTGTCGGTCGGGTTCCAAATGCTGTACATGCTGTTCGACCCAGCATCGAGGTCCCAATAGTTGCCAAGTTTCTTATGGGTGCTGCTAAGGGCCTGTGGCTGAACCTCAAAAACATAGTTTCCGGTCTGATCGACGCTCCCGCTCGCCAGCACCAAATCACTGGGCAGGCCTGTATAGGAAACTCCGACATTGACCGATCCGTTAAAATCTCCCAGTCCGAAGCCGTGCAAAACGTCGGCCAAGTCGACCTCTTTCGTTTCCAGCGCCGTGAGATTCTGTGAAATCACCTTGGAGACAGGAGCACTCTCCGTCATGTAGCTGATCTGCAACTGTATCGGTAGGGATTTTGCCGTTGTATTTCTCAGCAAAAGATACGGCGTAAATTGCGTCTCGGCTGGAAAACGCATCATTGCATCGGGTTTGCCGACCATGATTCCAGTACTTCCCAACATTACTGGTCCCACCCCCAATGCCATAGACTGTACGAACGGCAGATTGGCTGAGTATCCCTCTTTTTCATTCAACAGCCCTCCCGCAATGGCAATGCTGCCGGCCTCCCCACTGGACTCGACGCGGATTCCCCCGACGGGAGCGGCGGTACCGAGGCCGTCTTTGACGTTTTCGAGTGAAAGAATCTGGGTCGAATGTGCTTTCAGCCGGACCACCTTCGGTTGTGCCAGGATGCCATCATTGCCAACCAAACGAATATTTGTTTGAGCCTCCTGCGCTGAGGAATTGCTAATGGCTAGAAATCCGTGGACCTCCGGATCGCGCTTCCACCACAAGCCCTCCCACACAGTCGGCGTGCCTGAGGAACGCCTCCGGGAAACAGGAGACTCTGTAAAGGGGTATGACAATACAAGGCTTCGTGAAGTATCTTGCATGGAAACTGTTGCGATGAGATGGCCTCCAGAAGGGTGTCGATATGTAAGACTAGCACTCCCAAAAGTGGAAATGTGCGTCATCACGGAAGGAGGTGCTTGGGCCAGAAGCTGATTGATATTCAAAGAAATTACGCCGGCGGGTGGAACGTTGACCGGCGTCAACACGTACTCAGTGCCATCAGACATATAGAGCACCGGCCCAACCTCAAGGGGCCCCGTGACGAGCGCATTCTTAAGCCTCATTTTTGACACAAAGCCGCCATCTGTTCTCCACAAGGCAACAGAAGCCGTATGTGCAAGTGTAAGGCGTTTGGCGTGACCGAGAACCTGATGAGAGGATCCAGGATGTAACATAGGCGCCGGAGCCTGCAGCGATAACAAAAGAGTTTGTACAGGTGACGTGGATTGTTGTGCCTGCCGTTGCGAAGTTGAAGAGCCTGGATCAGTTGACGTGGCAGCCTTCTGCTGCGCATTTACTATAAGAGCGTTAATGGCGAGGAGAAATATGGAAACGTAAAAGATGGACGAACGGAGCTTGTGAATCACTTCTCACCTTCCTGAAGTAAATTTGTCAGCCCTTGGTTCCCGTGAAGCGCCACCTTATATCTCGCTTACCAGGTACTTGTCAAGTACTATTAATTATCGCTAGTAAACTGCTACATTCTGGTGAATAGCTTCTGTATTACAACTTGTACTTGGAGTGGCAAAGGCCAAACAGCAAAGAAACTGCGTTCAGGAGTAACAGTTCTGCAGAAGAACTTTGCTTATTCTGCGCGCAGCACGTCCACGGGATTGACTGAGGCGGCCCTCCTTGCTGGCAGATAACTCGCCAGCATCGCCGAAAAGGCCAGAATAGCGGCGACCGAGAGAAGTGTCGGCAGGTCCCAGGCGCGCACACCGAACAGGAGGTTTCTCATCAGCGATCCTGCAGGCACGGCACAGAGCAGGCCAAGAGCTGTGCCCAGAAGCACCAGCCACCCGGCTTCTTTCAGGATCAGCTTGTAGACGGCCATGCGTTCGGCGCCGAGGGCCATGCGAACGCCGATCTCGCGTGTCCGTTGATTGACCGAGTAGGCGATCACTCCATACAGGCCAACCACGCTCAGCAGCAATGCTAGTGCAGCGAAGCCTCCCACCAGCCATGCAGAGGAGCGATGGATATATGCCGTGGGCGAGTTATTGATGGCGGCCAGCATCGTTGTCTCATTGCGCGTAGCGATTCCGGAGTTGATCTGGTGGATGGCTTTAACTACTTCCGGGAGAACAGAGTTCTCATCACCTGAGGTACGGACCAAAAGAGAAAAGTAACTGTCAGGGCTCTGGTTGTAAGGCTGATAGATCGTCGGCCAGGTCTCGGTATCGAGCGAGGACTCGCGAATGTCATCCACCACTCCAATGATCTCTGCCAGCGACTTGGGCGAGAGTTCGAGGTCGCCGATTTTCTTACCCAGCGGGTCTTCGCCAGGGAAGTACTTTCTGGCTAGCGCCTGATTAATGATGACGACACCAGGTTTCGATGAGTCCTCTGCATCACTGAAATAACGGCCGCGCAACAGCTTCGCTTTAACCGTGCTGAAAAATTCGGAACTCACATCGCGCTGGTTCACTTCGTTGTGCTCGCCGTTGTAAGGCCGTCCGACAAAGCGGATCCACGCGGTGTTGCCGTTTGAGGTCACCGGAGGCTGCATCGAGGCCGCAACAGAAACCACTCCGGGCAGGGATGAGACGCGAGCGATGAGCTGGCGGTCCAGCGCGACGAGCCGTTCATTATCGGCATCGCTCATATGCCTATTGGGCATTGCGATCTCGAGCATGGCCAGATGGTCAGGCTGAAAGCCAAGCTCAACGTGCAGCAAACGGTGCAAGCTCCGGCCCAGCAGGCCGGCGCCGGCGAGCAGCACAATTGCAATCCCCAGTTCCAGGACTACAAGGTTTGCGCCCAGCCTGCGCCATGTAGTTCCGGCGGAGCCGCGGCTCGCCTCGGTGAGGCCTTCCTGCAAGCGTGCCCAGCGCACACGAGCCACGGGCGTCAGCGTAAACAGCAAAGCAGCCAGCAGCCCAACGGCGGCGGCAAACGCCAACACGCGCCAATTCAGCCCCATGCCATTCAAATAAGGCATCTCTTCCAGCGATTCAGGAGGAATAAGACGGGGAAGGAGTTGGATGGAAAGATAAGCCAATCCAATTCCGGCCGCAGCGGCCGCGGCCACCAGAACCAGACTTTCCGTAATGAACTGCCCTACAAGTCGAGTCTGGGATGCTCCCAACGCCCCTCGGATTGCGATCTCCCTTTTCCGGCCCTCACTGCGGACCAACAAGAGGCTTGAAACGTTGGTGCAAGCAATCAGAAGCAGCAGACCGGCCCCGCCCAGCAGCACCAGCAGTACGTTGCGGACGTTCCGCGCGATCACTTCAGAGAGCGACGCAACCACTGCGCCCTGGCCGCGATTGGAGTCGGGGTACTGCTTTTCCAGATCAGCCGCGATCGTCTTCATCTGCGCCGATGCAGACTGCACTGTAACGCCTTCCTTCAGCCGTGCTACGCCACGCAGATTGTGGCAGCCCCGGCGGAGGGTGCATCCCATGGAGACATCCAGAGGCGACCAGAACTCTGCATTGCCGGCGAACGCGAAATGAAAATCCTGCGGCAGCACTCCAATAATGGTGCTGGTGGCCTGTAATCCCGAGTCAGACGCATCAGATCCGCCGCCGGATGTAATTGTTTGGCCGACGATGTCCTTTCTGCCGCCGAATCTCTTTTTCCACGAGGCGTAGCTCAGGATCACGGTTCTTTGTGCAGTTTTCGGGTCGGCGGTGGGATCGAAGTCGTGGCCCATAAGAAGTTTTACGCCCAGCGTACGGAAGAACCCGGCGGTCACTTCTTCTCCAGAAACCATCTCAGTGCCAGTGGGCGTACGAAGCAGGTTGCTGGCGCCCGTGTAAACGTCGAACGAGCTGAAGACCGTATTCAGCCTTTTCCAATCAAGATAATCGAGATACGAGAGATCGGCGCGGGGCAGCATGGGTATGCTCTCTGTGACTTCCACCAGCCGCGCAGGATCGGGATAAGGCAGAGGCTTCAGAAGCGCGGCATCTACAAAGGCAAAAATAGCCACGCTGGCGCAGATTCCCAGCCCCAGGACCAGGATCGCGGTTGCCGCGAAACCCGGCTTGTTGCGCAACTGCCGCAATGCGTAGCGAAGGTCCTGAAATGCCGTTTCAAGCTGAAAAGTCACCGTCTCGCGGCTCTGTTCCTTCATGCGCAAGCTATTTCCAAATTGTCTCTGCGCGGCGTACCGCGCTTCTTCGGCGGTCATTCCTTCCGAGACGAGTCGTCGTTGCGCCAACTCGCGGTGATGCGCCATCTCTTCTTCCAGTTCATTGCTGTATTGATTGCGGCGAAAAAGAAAGCCAAGTTTTCGGAGAAGGTGAAGGACCGAACTCATGACTGCCTCCTATGCTTTCTGGAGCACGCGTCCAATGGCGCTGGTGATCAGTTCATAGGTCGAGAGCTCAATGCCAAGCTGCTTGCGGCCGGCCGTCGTCAAGGTGTAGTAGCGCGCGCGGCGGTTGGTTTCGCTCAGCTTCCACTCTGCTTTCAGCCATCCCTTCAGTAGCAGCCGCTGCAGCGCCGGATACAGCGAACCTTCCTCCACCACCAGCACATCGTCAGAAACTTGCTTGATTGCCAACGCGATGCCATAACCGTGGAGTGGCGCGCGTGTGAGCGTTTTCAGGATCAGCAGATCCAATGTGCCGGGCAGCAGTTCAGGGCGTTTGGCCATGGCACTGATATATAGATTACCTAGGGATAGGCTGTCAAGGGCTCGTTGCGATCCTAGGCACATCCGCAAGTTCCGGACTTATGTCAGAATGGCAACTGTGGCCCTGTAGCTCAGATGGATAGAGCGACGGTTTCCTAAACCGCAGGTCGGAGGTTCGAATCCTCCCAGGGTCACCACTCGCCGAAAGCCTGTTCTCACGCCATCTCGCGGGGAGGTCATTTCCATTCAGCCGAATGAGGCGCAATGCCAGGCTTTTCTCTCCGTCGCTTCCTTGCGCCTGCAAAAAGAGCTGGATATGCTATGCCTTGATTAATATCGTACAATCAATACGATTTACTACGACTAAACGACTGCCTGTGGAAGAAAGCATGAATCTAACGCGGAGAGAGCTGTTTGGCGGCTGCGGTCGTCTCGCCCTCGCAATGATTGCGAGTGGGTTCTCGCTAAAAGTCTTCGGCACAGGGTTGCCGGTACTTGAGGTGGCCTATGCGGGCTCCATGGGTTCAATGATGGAAGCGCCAGTCACGTCGGCAGTGGCGAGGAAACTCAAGCTTGATCTGCACGGCCGAGCCCAGGGATCGAACGCCTTGGCCCAGTTAATTGCCGGAGGGAGCATCCGTCCAGACGTTTTCATCCCGGTTACTCCGGGGCCAATGCTGACCGTGCTGCGCGCGGGGAAAGCGGCAACAGCAAAGCCGATCGCCCGTACGGAAATGGTGATTGCTTACAGCCCCAGGAGCCGCTTTGCCGCAAAGCTGGATGAGGCCGCAAAAGGCAAAGCAATCTGGTGGGAAGTGCTTGCCGAGCCGGGCCTGCGCTTTGGAAGAACGGATCCGGTAAGTGATCCGCAAGGGCGCAACATCATTTTCACCATGATGCTTGCCGCAAAACTCTACCAACAGCCGAACCTGGTCGAAAAGATTCTCGGCCCCCCGATCAATCAACGGCAGATCTTCAGCGAGCCCACTCTCCAGGCCCGGCTGCAGAGCGGCCAACTGGATGCCGCATCGGCTTACAAAGTCCAGCCCGGCCCCTTTCACCTCCCTTATATATCGCTTTCGAAAGAAATCAATCTAAGTGGAGAGAATGTGCGATCGGCACATCCTGAGATCAGTCTCGACCTGGCAGGCAAGACCTACTTTCCCGAGCCGCTGATCTACTACAGCGCAGTCCTGCAGGATGCTCCAAATCCCGCTGGCGCTGCTGCTTTTGACGCGTGGTTAAGCAGCGCAGAAGGTCAGCAGATATTCAACCAATATTTTTACGATTCTCCGGGCGATGCTGCCGCGCTTCACGCATGACGGCCGGAAGGAGATGGATTCGGCGAGCCGGCGCAGCGATATTTGCCCTGGCGCTGCTCTATCCATTCAGTGCCGTCTTTGCCCATATCGGGCCGTGGCAGTGGACCCCGGACGTCCGCGGTCCAGCACTTGCTTCCATCCGGATATCGCTGCTGCTCACCGGCTTGGCCATGCTCATCATCGTTGCGTTGGGTACGCCGGTGGCTGCGTACATCGCGGGCTGCCGCCGCAGAGAACGGCTCATCTGGCAAGGAGTGTTGCTGGTTCCGATTTTGCTGCCGCCGCTCGCTTTGGGAATTCTGATGAGCCTGGCTTTCGGCCCCAATGGATCAGTGGGGGCATGGCTGCAGAATTACGGCGTGGTGATGACCAACAGCGCCACTGCGTTTGTCCTGACCCAGGTCTATGTCGGCATGGGATATTACGTTCTGGGCGCGGTTGCCGCGCTCGACAGTGTTCCAGCCAGTTTGCAGAAGCAGGCCGCTTTGCTCGGGCTTACCCCGAGGCAGGTGTTTTTCCGCGTCACGCTGCCGCTTTCGCAGCTTGGACTCGGAGTGGCGCTGAGCCTGGCCTGGGTCCGAGCGATTGGCGAATTCGGAGCGGTCGTGGTCACGGCTTATTATCCTGCGGGCATGCCGGTTCAACTCTGGGTGAATCTCGAAACCTTTGGACTGCCCGCGGTAATGCCGCTGCTGATGGTGTTTCTTGCCGTGGCTTTGCCTATTCCCTGGCTGGTCCATGTGCTGGCACAGCGTTCACGCCATGCTTAAAGCGGAGATCATAAAGAAGCGTCGCGAACTGGAAATTCATGTAGCTTTGCAGCTTGGTCGCGGGGAGTCGGTGGGCCTTTTCGGGGCTTCTGGCGCGGGCAAGAGCACTGTGCTCGCCTGCATTGCCGGAATCGAGGAGCCGGATGATGGCTTCGTGCAAATAGGCGGCCTGAAGCTGTTTCCTCCATCCCTGCCTTTACATAGGCGGCCGCTTGGATATCTCACGCAGGAACCCGGACTGTTTCCGCACCTGAGCGTGAGCAAGAACGTCAGCTTTGGAATTGCTCCCGCGAGCCAGGCCGAATGGATTGCAACTCTGCGCGAGCGTTTGCAACTGGACACAATCTGGAACGCGCCCGCTGCACTGATTTCCGGAGGCCAGGCAAGGCGCGTCAGCCTGGCGCGCATGCTGGCAAGAAAACCCCCTCTGGTGCTGCTGGATGAGCCTTTTGCAGGGCTGGATCGCCAGCTCGTGCGTGAGTTAATTGACGATCTGGTGTTCTGGAGCAGAGAGGTTGGTTTCAGCATGATTGCCGTGGACCATCAGGCCGAGGTTTTGCAGCGGCTCTGCCCTCAGCGGGCCATCGTGCTGGAACAGGGGAAAATAGTCCAGCAGGGCACATGGGAAGAGTTGGACCGCGCGCCCTCGACCCCGCTTTTGCGTTCGCTGCTGGCGCCTCTCTAATGGAAGGAGTCATTGCCGGTATGAACGAGAGATCTCGATCGAAACTTTATCCTGTGCGCGACGCCGCCAAAATATTGGGCGTAAGTTATCCCACGCTGAAGCAGTGGATCTACAAGCACCGAATCAAGACCGTGAAGACGCAGGGCGGGCATCATCGGATTCCTGAAAATGAAATTGACCGTCTTTTGCCATCCACGCCGAGGAATGTTCCGTTTCCAGAGCGCCGGCAGGATTTCAGAAAAATCAGCGGACGCAATCAGCTTACTGGACGCATTGTGGATGTGAAGATTGAGGGTTTGCTGGCGCAGGTGACACTCTCCATCGCGGGCCAGCGCCTCACCTCCATCATTACAGCCGACGCCGCGCGCGAAATGCGTCTGAAAACCGGCCAGATCGCGTCAGCTCTGATCAAGTCCACTGAAGTGATGGTGATGCGAAAGTAATTTCTTCTATCCGTTCGATTTAGGTTGGAACGCGGGCACTCCTGCCCGCGCAGAGGTTTTCAGATTTGTCGCGGGCAGGAGTGCCCGCGTTCCAACGGATAAATTCTTAATTGAAACTCTTTGCGACAGTATTGAAGAAGACTCATCCGCGGGATCCTTTGACTTCGCGGTCGCTCGTTCCTCACTCCCGCTCCGCTCAGGATGACAACACACGAAGTGTTACATGACTGCAAGAAATATCAGACCACGAGCTTCAGTTGTCTCCCGATGGAACAGGTTCATTCGCTGGTAAAGTAATCTACCGGCACGGGGCTTTCGAACAATGAGTAATCCCGGGTCACGACGGTGATTCCGGTTTCCGTCACCAAATAATTGCGCGCATCTTCCTCGGGGTCAAAACCGATTACCGTTCCTTCCGGAATATGCACATCACGGTCAATGATGGCATTGCGGATGCGGCAGTGCCTGCCCACGTTGACATGCGAAAAAATGATACTGGAATCCACTTCGGTGTAGGAATTCACGCGCACATCTGGCGAGAGCACGCTGTTGCGCACCGCGCCGCCGGAAACGATGCAGCCCGGGCAGACGATGGAATCAATGGCCATGCCAGTGCGCCCCGGCTCGCCAAAGACAAACTTGGCAGGCGGATAATTGCGCTGGTGCGTGCGAATAGGCCAATCTTTGTCGTACAGATTGAAAACCGGCGAGACCGCCACCAAGTCCATGTTGGCTTCGTAGTAGGCTTCGAGGGTGCCGACGTCGCGCCAATAGAGAGCCTCTTTGTGGTTTTCATCAATGAAATTGTAGGAATAAATTTTGTATTGCCCAAGAATCCTGGGCAGGATGTCCTTGCCAAAGTCGTGCGATGAATTGGGATCTTCTGCATCCTTGAGCAGCACGGGAAGAAGCACATCGGTATTAAACAGATAAACACCCATGGAGCCGGAGACCATCTCCGGATGATGTGGCGATCTGAGCCTGGTAGTGCGGGGCTTTTCCTCAAATCCCACAATGCGTCCTTCTCGGTCCACATCCATCACTCCGAAATGATGCGTCTCCCCCGGGTCAATGAGGATCGTGGCCAGAGTCACGTCGGCTCCGGAAAGCACATGCTGATCCAACATGCGCTGATAGTTCATCTTGTAGATGTGGTCGCCGGAGAGAATCAGCACGTGCTTCGGCTGCTCGGAGCCGATGGAATAGATGTTCTGGTAAACGGCATCGGCGGTGCCCAGGTACCAGTTATCGCTCACCCGTTTCATCGGCGGAAGAATTTCAATAAACTCGCCGAGCTCACGCGCGACAACCGAGCTCCAGCCCTCGCGGATGTGACGGTTCAATGAGAGCGCCTTGTACTGGGTCAAAATGTAGATTTTGCGCAGGTCGGAGTTCAGACAGTTCGAGAGCGTAACGTCAATGATGCGATAGTTGCCGCCGAACGTAACGGCAGGTTTGGCACGATCGCGCGTCAAGGGGTATAGCCGCTCCCCGGCGCCGCCCGCCAGCAGGACTCCCAGCGTATCTTTCATAATAACGTTCGTTGCAAAGGGCCGCGGTCAGGCTGCTTGAAGCAAACAGCAGCTATCAAATTCAGATCATCGGGCAGGCCGCGATGAAACCTCTGCCCGTCCAATCGCCCGCAGCGATTGCTATGACTATCGCGAGCTTTCCGTCCTCGACGTCATCTTCTGATCTACCGGCCGGGCCTCTCCTACCTTCTCCGCAACTGACTTGGCCTGCGTGAACAGCAGCAGATAGTCAGGGCCTCCTGCCTTGGAGTCTGTTCCCGACATGTTGAATCCGCCAAACGGATGCGCGCCGACAATCGCTCCCGTGCATTTGCGGTTGAAGTAGAGATTACCCACGTGGAACTCGTGACGCGCGCGTTCCAGCTTCTCGCGCGACGTCGAATAGACGGCACCGGTAAGTCCAAACTCCGTGTTGTTCGCAATTTCCAACGCGTGATCGTAGTTGCGTGACTTGATCACCGCCAGTACCGGGCCGAAGATTTCTTCCTGGGCGAGGCGAGCGGTGGGAGCGATATCGGCGATTACGGTCGGCTGGATATAGTAGCCCTCGCCGGCTTCTTTGGCGGCACCGCCGCCGGTAATTACCCGGCCTTCGTTCTTGCCAACATCAATGTAAGAGAGGATGCTCTTGTACGCATTCTCGCTCACCACTGGCCCCATGGGTTTGTTTTCTACGGGATCGCCTACAGCGATGCGGTTCACGCGGTCCTTCAGGCGTTCCAGAAACACGTCGTAGATTTTCTCGTCAACAATGGCGCGGGAACATGCTGAGCACTTCTGCCCCTGGAATCCGAATGCCGATTGCGCCACGCCCTCAACAGCCGCATCGAGATTGGCGTCGGCGTCCACGATGATGGAATCCTTGCCGCCCATTTCGAGGATCGTGCGCTTGATCCACTTCTGCCCGGAACGGTGCGTTGCTGCGCGCTGGTTGATGTCTAGTCCCACTTCCTTCGATCCGGTAAAAGCAACAAAGCGCAAATGCGGATGCTCCACCAGCCCAGCGCCGAAGCTGGAGCCTGAACCGGGACAGAAGTTCACAACGCCATCCGGCATGCCCGCTTCCTGAAGAGCCTCAAAGAATTTAGCCGCGATGGCCGGTGAATCGTGCGAGGGCTTCAGCACAACCGTATTACCGGTGACCACGGCAGCCATTGTCATGCCGGCCATGATGGCGCATGGAAAATTCCAGGGAGGAATCACGGCGGCCACTCCAAGCGGAATGTATCTCAGGGTGTCGTGCTCGCCGGGCAACTGCACGGGAGTCTCAGCCCGGTGCAGGCGAAGCGCTTCGCGGGAATAAAACTCGGCGAAATCAATCGTCTCGGCGATATCGGCATCAGCCTCCGCCCAGTTTTTCCCGACTTCGTAGACCATCCACGCGCAGAACTCGAACTTGCGCTCCCGCAGAATTGCGGCCACGGCATGGATCAGGGAAGCGCGTTCTTCTGCGGTGGTCTGTTTCCAGCTTTCAAAAGCCGTTGCGGCAGACTGGATCGCGGGTTCCACATGCTCCCGGCCCGCACTCTGGAAAATTCCGACCACCTGCGAAGGCTGCGCCGGATTGACGGAGGTAATCTTCTGGGCCGTCTTGATCAACCTGTCGCCGATCACCATGTCATACTCGCGTCCGAGTTCCGCGCGCACTTTGGTCAGCGCTTCACGCATCCGGCGGGCATTTTCCGGGTTGGTAAAATCTGTGAGCGGCTCATTCTTGAACGGGCTGTGCGGGACGCGCAGTGAGGGTCTTGAAGTCTCCAGAACCGTGGCCATATCGTATTTCCTTTTCTGCCGGCGCAGGGGCGCAGGAATGATGTAGAAAACCTTCTATTGTATCGTGTTCATCAGCGTAAGTCTCAGCGCTGCCTTCTTGAGAGGAAGCATGAAACGCGTAATCCGGTTGCAGAAGCGATTTCCAATCCTTCTGATGTCGCTGGTCTTGGCTACGATCCCGCTTTTAGCCGCAGCCCAGGCTGACGGACACCAGTCCATGATCACCATACACGTGGGTAAGGCAGGGTTTTTCTCCGGCTTCGGACACACGCACACCGTGGTAGCTCCCGTGGAGCGAGCGGAGATTGATCCGGCGAAGATGACAGCCTCGATCGTGGTTCTGACAAAACAAATGAGAGTAGTGGACAAGGACGTTTCCGAAAAAGACCGCACAGAGATCCAGGCCGATATGCTGGGACCAAAAGTCCTGAATGCGCAGCAGTTTTCGGAAATCGTGTTCCGATCGTCCAAGATCGAGCCGGCTGGGCAGCAGCAGTATAGGGTTGCAGGAACTCTTGAACTACATGGAATACGTCGCGAAGTTTCGTTCACTGTCTCAGGAGGGCCGGAGCATTACACCGGAACTACCCGGCTCAAGCAGACGGATTTTGGAATCCAGCCGTTTTCAGCCGGTGGCGGAACGGTGAAGGTGAAGAACGAGTTGGAACTGGAATTTGATATTTGGAAGCAGCCCTTAGCTCTTATCCGTTAGCTTAGTTTCTGGTGAAATCGGAACGAGAAGACGACCTTTCAAGTGGCCAGCATTGCAAAACCCGCTCTTCAACTGACCAGCGACGACATTCGCACTCACTACGACGATTTTTCCTGGGTTTACCGGTTCTACTGGGGCGAGCACATACACCACGGGTTATTTCCTACAGGAGACGAGACGGCCGCGGAAGCGCAGGAACTGCTGCTTCGTTATTGCGCTCAGCTCGCCGGAGTCGCGCCGGGAATGCATGTCGCCGATGTGGGCTGCGGGCATGGCGGCACATCGTGGTTTCTCTCTCGCGAGTATCGCTGCCGGGTCTTCGGGCTAACCATCAGCAAGTCTCAATTCCGAATTGCGACCGAGAGAATGCGCTTGCTGCCAGACCCGGCATCAGTGCGAATTGAGCACGGCGACGCAGAAGCCTATTTCTTTCCGGCAGGATCGTTTGATCTGATCTGGAACATGGAGTCCTGGGAGCACTTTTTTGACAAGCAGGCGTACTTGCGTAAGGCCGCGAGCGCGCTGAAGCCGGGAGGTCGTCTGGCGCTGGCCGCGTGGACCGGTTCTATGCAGGATGACGTGGTACGAGAGATCGCGCGAATCTTTCTGTGCCCTCAATTGGTCACCACCGAAGCATGTGCGGCATACATCCGGCAGTCCGGCTTGCGCGTACTTCATTCGGAGGAAATCGGGCCAAAGGTGGCGAGGACTTGGGACCTGTGCGCCGAGCAGGTGAAGCGGGCGCAATTCCTGCTGTCTTTTCTTCCGCAAAGGTTCCGTGCTTTTGCTGATGGAGTTGAGTTGATGCGTGAAGCTTATCGCAGCGGCAAACTGAACTACACCGTGATCGTTGCGCAAAAGTAGCGGGTGGTTGAGAGTAGGTACGTGTCGAATATGAGAAATTTTCTGGTCAACAGCTTCATTGCGGCCGCTGTAGCCTGTGTTGGGCTGCTGGTGATCTCGCGGCCAATGCCGGCAACCGCTCCCGCGCGCAGAGCTGTGGTGGTGGAACTCTTCACTTCGGAGGGATGCTCCAGTTGCCCTCCGGCCGATGAATTGCTCTCTCAATTGCGGAAGCAGGGAACTGAGAACGGAATGGAAGTGATTCCGCTCGGATTCCATGTTGATTACTGGAACTACCAGGGATGGCAGGACCGCTTTTCCTCACGCGAATACAGCCGCCGTCAGGAGACCTACGCCGAGAAGCTTCACACTGAGGGCCCCTACACTCCGGAGATGGTGGTGGACGGCAGCCGGGAATTCGTTGGAAATGATGAGGCTCGCGCCCATAGTGCGATTGCAGAGGCGGGGGCAGAAGCGGCTGTGGCTGAAGTATCGCTGAACCCGCAAAAAGGAAAACTGCTGGTCAACGTGGCCGGCCAACCCGGCGCTTCCGGTGAGGTTTGGCTGGCCATTACTGAAGATAATCTCAGCAGCCGTGTTGCTGCCGGAGAGAACACCGGACGCACTCTTCACCACGACGCTGTCGTCCGCGAGTTCAAAGAGATAGGCCGGTTGTACGGCAGTTTTCAAGCGGTCGTTCCTGTCAGGTTTCAACGCGATTGGAAACGTGGCGAGCTGCGCATCGTAGTATTCGTGCAGGATCCGCGGACAGAAAAAATCGCGGGAGCGGCGGAAATTCCCGCAACCCATATTTCGCAATAACATTGCTTTGTGCGATTTACTGGCCCGGTCCCGTTGCGGGGTGGTCCAGCTTTGCTATTTCCTGCGCAAACAGCGGATTGCCGGGAAACTGGGTTCTCAATTCAGAGAAAATCTCGCGTGCAGCAGATTTCCTGTCGTGCCGGAGATCATCAAACGCCAGCAGGATGTGAGCAAACGGCGCCAGGTAGTGGCCTCTCTCTGCCGCCAAGCGCAGCTCTTTCACCCCTTCTTCCTGGTCACCCTTAAGTCCTTCCATCCTGAGAATCCAGCGCACGGGAGCGGCTTTTCCGCCAATGATGTACTTACCCATGCCGGTGGCAACGTATGCGTCGTAGTAGTCCGGTGCGCGCGCCAGGAGCCGCTGCGCGTAGGAATTGGACGATTTCGTAAAAGAAAGTGCCGCCATGTTCTTCTTTCCGATCAAGGCAACGTCGTCGGCACGCAACCCAAATGTGAGCGTGAGCGCGAAAAGCGCATGGAGATCATTCCTGTTCTGCGCCAGCCTCGCTTGCGCCAGTTTTTCCGCCCCGGCGATTGCCCAGTCAAATTTTGCCTTTGCTTCCGGCTGCCAGCTCTGGGCCTTGCGCGAGTCGAATGTTTCGTCGGAGGCAAACATCTCGCTGCGCAGAATATGCAGCCG
>JAICYU010000318.1 GCA_025934025.1 Terriglobales bacterium | reverse complement strand
TTGTGATTGGCTTTGCGGCTGAGACCGACAACGGCCTGGAAAATGCGCGCAAGAAGCTGGAAAACAAATCGCTCGATGCCATCGTGCTCAACGATGTGTCACAGCCCGGCATCGGTTTCGATTCAGAACGCAACGCAGTGACAATCCTGACATCGTCGGGCACAGAAAACGTGCCTGAGACCAGCAAGTGGGAAGTGGCGCACCGGGTGCTCGATGCCGTGGTAAAGATCAAGTCTGGGCGCTTTAAAACTGCGACGCGTTGAATTCGAATTATTCGATCTCGTCAAAAATGTAGCGGAGAGATAGAGAGAATCCAGGAAGCAAGTCTGGTTCTTGAAGGACGTTTGGTTCGCGAACCTGCTTTACCTCGGAAGCGGAATGCACCTCCACCAGCCGCAGCTTGGGATAGACGATCCAGACTGTTTGCGATCCAGCGCGAAGATATTGCTGGGTTTTCTTGGCCATGTCTTCTGCGCTGTTGCTTGGCGAAATCACTTCAACAGCAAGAGCCGGCGCGCCCTCTGCAGGTGAACGTTCGACATCAATAGTTCCTAGGTGTTCGTTTGTGATAAATGCAACGTCAGGGTTCCGGATGATATCGGTGGCAAGCCGAAAATCCATTTCCTCAGCTACCACGCCCAGATGATTAGACCTGGCAAACTGAATGAGTTTCTCTGCGATCCGTTGCCGGATCAGGTTGTGCTTTAGAGCTGGAGATGGCTCCATCAACAGTTCGCCTTCATCAAGTTCATAGATTGTGCCCTCCCGCTCGGGCAGCTTCTGGAACTCTTCGAAACTCAGCTTCGTGGTCGTACTCATGATTGACCCTTGTTTTAATATTAGAAGCTGGAATCGGGCAAAATACAACCGGCATCTTTTCCCTGCTGGTCACATCAATTACACTGGCCATTCATGTCCAAACCTCTCGATCCTGCCCTCAAGCAGCAGCTTGCCGCTCGCGTGAACTTTTACCGTGAGATGGGCATTTACGATTTTTATCGCCGGCCTGTTGACGAGTCATTGCAAATAGAAATTGCCACAGCGCCTGAAGCCATGCCGCCAAAATCACTCACCGTATCGCAACCTCCTGAAGCTCTGCCGATCATTCACGACAAGCCCGCTGCACTCAAAGCCATTCGCGCGGACATCGGCGACTGCACTCGCTGCCGTCTGCACAAAGGCCGCACCAACTTGGTGTTTGGGGTGGGAAACCCAAATGCCGATCTGATGTTTGTGGGTGAAGGGCCCGGAGCAGATGAGGACGCGCAGGGAGAACCCTTCGTAGGCCGCGCCGGACAGCTCCTGAACAATATGATCAACGCCATGGGGCTGAAGCGTGACCATGTGTATATCGCCAACGTGGTAAAGTGCCGTCCGCCGGGCAATCGCACCCCGGAAAAAGACGAGTGCGACATCTGCTCGCCTTTCCTGCTGCGGCAGATTGAGGTGATCAAGCCCAAAGTCATCGTCGCCCTTGGCGCGGTGGCGGCCAAAAATCTGCTGGCCGTGAATGACAGCATGGCCAACCTGCGCGGCCGCTGGTATGATTTCCGCGGAGCGCGCCTGGCCGTAACCTACCATCCGGCTTATCTGCTGCGCGATCCGCGACAAAAGAAAGAAGCGTGGAAGGACCTGCAGATGGTGATGAAGTACCTGGGGCTCACTCCGCCGGCAAAAGCTCCAGCGGAGTAATCCTGGCCTTCAAGCAGCCTGGGCGCTGGCCAGAATCTTCCTGATTTGCCCCATGTGGTTCAAGTCATGACCGGCCACCAGGACGACCAGGTCGCGCAGTGTCTCGCGCCCGCGTTCCGAGTGCATTCCATATTTATTCCACGAGCTTTCCGGCAGTCCTTTCAGGTAGCGCAGGTTTATTTCGCGCAGCGCCAGAAATGTTTTCAGGCTGTTTTCAATATTTGCCGCACGATAATTTCCTGCCACAGCCCAGCGGTCCTGGTCATAGCCAATGATCGCAACGCCGTCCTCACCGCCGGCAATGGCCCGAACACGGTAAGCTGAGACCAACTCAGTATCGGCGAGGTGCGCAACGATTTCAGAGATAGACCACTTGCCCGGCTCAGGCGATTTTTTGACAACAGGTTCAGGAAGGTTCCTGACCAGGCTGGTAAGCTCGGCTATTGTCTGCTGCATGGATTGCAGCGGATCGCGGCTTCCCAGGTATCCACGCAGGCGCTGGGCGTATTCGGCAAAAGTTTCCGCCATTGTTCGGCTTCCTCCATGCTCCCCAGACTAATCGTGGCAAGAGCACCGTGGCAAGCTCCGGCGCTCTCGCTTTCACAGAGGATTGTTTACCTGCTAACGAAAGTTAGGCTCGGGCGTGCAGTCGCCATCGTAAGAATGGGTTGACGTTTTAAAGGTGCAGAGCCCCGTGTTGATGCCGCCGATGACCGGCTGTGCCACACGACTCTATCAGTCCCCGTTCACAAGTGAAGAAGAGGCTGGTAAGGTGAGAGTGCGATCTTGACTCAACTGCCCATGCCCACCTATTGCGACGTTGCATTGCCGGTCCCTCTGGACATGGTTTTTACCTACCGCATCGGCGATCGCCTGCCGATTGCCGGCGGGCGGGTGCTGGTCCCTTTCCGCAATGAGCGGCTGCCGGGAGTCGTAACCGCACTGCATGATCGCGAGCCTTCCATGCAAGCCAAAACAGTGCTGCAGGTGCTTGATTCCGAGCCGGTGCTGGATGGCAAGTTGATGGAGCTGGCGCAGTGGATCAGCCAATACTACTTGGCACCGCTGGGCGAGGTGATCCGCACCATGCTGCCGCTGGGCGCGGAGATCAAGAAGGCAAAGATTTATCGCATTACTGAAGTTGGACACGAGGCGCTTCACGCCTCAGCTTCCATGGGCTCTTCGCGTCGTTCGAAGCAGGAGATTGACGCGCAGATGCGAGAGTACGAAGTGCTGGATTATCTTGCC
>JAICYU010000228.1 GCA_025934025.1 Terriglobales bacterium | reverse complement strand
CATCTGGTGAATGGACCCGAGAACGGTGTAACAATCCTTGATGGATTTAGTGATGATTCGCACCGCAAGCAGGTCATAGACCTGATCTACCGTGATGCGTTGGCGTAGCAGCTTCTGATGAATGCTGTAAAGCCGCTTGATGCGCGACTCCACAAGCGCTTCCACTCAGTTCTCTATCAGCTTCTGCTGAAGAATCTTGATGGCTTTGCGCAGGAAAGCTTCGCCTGCTTCCCGGCGCGATTCCACCGCCTGATGCACCTGCTCGTAACCGATGGGATCCACATAGCGGAACGCCAGATCTTCCAGTTCACCGCGCACCTTGCCCATTCCCAGCCGATGTGCCAGCGGAGCATAAATTTCCAAGGTTTCTTTGGCCACGTTCTGGCGGCGCTCTTCAGGAAGGTGCTGCAGCGTCCGCATGTTGTGGAGCCGGTCCGCCAGTTTGATCAACACCACCCGGATATCGTCCACCATCGCCAGCACCATCTTGCGGACGTTCTCTGCCTGGCGCTCCTCGCGGCTGGCAAAATCTATTTTGTCAATCTTGGTAACGCCTTCAACAATGTGGACTACCTGGCTGCCGAACTCGCGCCGCACGTCTTCATGAGTGACCGGAGTGTCTTCGATGGCGTCGTGCAGAAGGCCCGCGGAAATGGCGGTGGAATCGAGCTTCAGATCAGCCAGCACCAGAGCGACTTCCAGAGGATGGATTAGATAAGGCTCGCCGGAAGCGCGGGTCTGGCCATCGTGATGGCGCAGTGAGAAGTCGTAAGCCCTGCGGATGATCTCCAAATCATCATTCGGACGGTTTTCGGCAACCTTGGCCAGAAGCTGCCGGAACTTGGCATTGAGCAGCTTGTGCGAGGCTGGCTGCGGGTTTGTCGCCATGCTCGATTATACAATCGAGCTGCAAAATCCCTGCTGCACTGAAGCGCACTGCCGCAGGCTCACTTCTGTGCGCCTGCTGTCTTCAGCACCTGATCGGCGTAATAGTTGTGGATCTCGGCCTTATCGTGCAGCACGTCGTCGTATGCCGCGCGAAGCACCTGCTCGCGCTGCGTACGCAACTGGTTGCGGATCCACTGTTGCACCGCCGGATCATTCACGTCGCGCTGTCCGGCAGCTTCCTTGCCGATGAGTTTCACGATCCTGTATCCGATTGCCTGGTGATTGACGGGATTTACGACGGTGATAACGTCGCTGAACTGGCCGGGCTTGAGGCGCTGGATGGCATCGCGGGTTGAGGGATCAGTGTTTTTAAGTTGCGATTCCGGCATGGCTCCAAGCTCGCCGCCGTTGCGGGCAGTATCCAGGTCTTCGGAGTATTTTGCAGCGACGCTGGCAAAATCCTCGCCGCTTTCCAGGCGGTTGTAAATTGACCGGATCTTCGCCTTTGCCTCAGCATCGTTCTGCGCTTTGCCGGGGATCTGCGAATCCTGCCCTGAAGCCTGATTGGTGACGAAGATATGGGCCACGTAGTAGCGTGGCTCAATCAAATTGAACTCGGCCTTGTGCTGGTTGAAGTAGTTCTGGATGTCCGCGTCAGAAATGGTAACTTTTGCGTTGATCTCCTTGTTCAGGAGTTTGTCCATGGTGATGCTGCGACGAAGCTCCTGCCGGTAGTCGGCTTCCGTAAGCCCCTGGTCTTTCAGCTTTTTTTCGAACTCTTCCTTGGTATAGGGCGCCTTCGCCTGGTTCAGCTTGCTCTCGATCTCATCGTCAGTAGCGACAACGCCCAGCTTTTCCGCTTGTTGCAGGTGGAGTTGCGTGTCAATGATCTGCAGCAGGATGTTCAGGCGCAGAGCTTCCTCTTCGGCTTGCGTCAGCTTTTGCGGAGAACCGGCAACCTGGCTGTTGTACCTCTTGTCAACTTCCGAACCGAGGACCTTATAACCATTTACTTTTGCCATCACGTCCTGGCCGGAGCCGCTGTTGTTGCAGCCAAAAAACTGGGTTGCGGCCAGCAAGCCGAGCAGGGCAAGAGAAAATACGTTTCGCCAACGCTTAAGAATCGGATTCAAATAGGTTTCCTCCCTCATGCCCGGAAGGCATGGGTACAGCACGGCAATTCTGCCAAATGGGGTCTACTTCTTGGCCTGGGGCGTAGCGTTATTCGGAGTACCAGGCTTCTCGCCGGCATCAGCCAGGGCGCGGTCAAGGATGGCCCGAAGCTGCTCTTCCGGGACCGCACCCTCCAGCTTCTCGCCGTTCACGAACATCGTAGGCGTTGAGTCCACCCCGAGTTTGTCGCCTTCCGCCATGGAAGCCCGGACTGCCGTCTCGTCCTGCTTCTTCATACAGGCGTCGAGCTTGGCGGTATCAAGGCTGTGCTTGCCGGCCTGCTCGCGAGCAGCTTTGTCCAGGTTTTCAAACGCCTGTGCCGGTCCAGTGCCGCCAACCTGCTTCTGGTTCCCGTGAACGTAATCCGCGAAATCCCAGTAAGCATCATTGTTCTGCGCAGCCAGGCAATTTCCGTCAATCGCAGCGTGCATGGCCCAGGGGTGGATCTCCACCAGCGGATAGTCCTTATAAACGATCTTCACGCGGTCGCCGTAGCTCTTGAGCAGGCCGGGGAAGAGCGTACCGTGCATCCGCGAGCAGAAGGGACATTCGAAGTCGTCGAAGTTCACGATTTCGATCCTGGCGTTGCCGTTTCCACGCATCGGACGGTTCTTCACATCTATCTTCGACATCGGGTCCTGCGAGATATCGAACTTGTCCAACTGTGCCAGAGTCTTGCGGTCCTTGGAGAGGAGCAGGTCATGGTCGCTGCTGTGGCCTCCGGCGCTCAGGGTCACCACAATCTTGTCATACCCGGTAATATCGCCCGGCTTGGCATCAGAAACCGCGACATCCACCTGAGGAGGGACTTTATATCTGCTCCGGATTTCAGATGTAATACGATGCTTGAGTTCGGGCGACAGCGAGGCTTCAGAAGCCGTTTGGGCCTTACACCCAGCCCCGAGCAATGAAAAAAGAACAAAAAATACCAAACACATTTGGCTGACACGCGCCAAGGAGAACCACCTTATAAAGCAGAAATGCTGGTCAGATTATCTCATGATCGCTGGAGAAACTCTCTAAGATATAAGCTTGACAAGCGGTTCCGCCGAGAGAATCGAGTTCATTGAGCCGGAACGGAAGCCTTCGGTATCAACCGTCACAAAAGTGAAGCCCAAGGATTTAAAGACGCGGGTGAATTCGGAAAACATTTCCGGCGTGAGCGCGCGCGGAAGTTCGTCGCGGGCAATTTCGATGCGCGCGATTTGGCCGTGATGGCGCACTCGAACTTGCCGGAATCCCAACTCACGCATCGCATCTTCTCCCCGTTCAACCATGGAGAGCGCCTCGCGCGTCACCGGCCTGCCATACTCGATTCGCGATGCCAGGCACGCCGAAGCAGGTTTGTCCCAAACTCGAAGTCCGGCCTGTTGAGCCAGAGTGCGAATTTCAGCCTTGGTCAGTCCCGCCGCTAACAGAGGCGTCGCCACGCGATGCCGGCGCGCTGCCTTCTGCCCCGGACGAAAATCGCCCTGATCGTCTACGTTGACTCCGTAAGCGATAGACCCGAAACCATTCTGCTCCGCGAGATTTTCCATCACGCGAAACAGCTCGTCCTTGCAATGGAAGCAGCGCTGCGAATCATTGCGTACGTATTCTGGCGAGTTCATCTCAGACGTACGCACCACCTGCAGTGGGATCCCGTGTTCATCGGCAAAACTGACCGCATCTTCAAGTTGAGTGCGGGCGAGGCTGGGCGAATCGGCGATGACGGCCAGCATACCGTCACTAAGCACCTGACGGGCCGCCCATGCCAGATATGCCGAGTCCACACCGCCGGAGTACGCCACCAGCGTACGGCCGAGCGACCTGAGATAATCTTCGAGCTTTTTCTGCTTCTCTTCTGTTTCCATGCTTCACACGTGAGCGGAAACTCCAGTCAAATCACCACGCACTAGACCGATTCAAATACCAGGCAGGTGATGTCGTCCTGCTGGTGCGTTTCTCCCACAAAGCGGCCGACCTCGGCAAACAGGCGTTCCAGCATTAGCGCCGAGGTCTCCTTGATAGGAAAACGAAGCGCCGCTAGCAGCCGGTCCTCGCCAAACTCCATTCCTTGTGCATTCACCGCTTCCACGAGCCCGTCGGTGTAGATCACCAAGGTATCTCCCGGCGCAAGCTGCAACGATTTCTGAACGTAACCATTTTCGCCCGGCTGGGCCGCGGGGATCCCAAGCGGCAACCCCGTGGCATTCAACGACTCGAAATTGCCATTGGCCCGCTTCAGAATGGGCGGGTTGTGGCCGGCATTGATGTAGCACAAGACCCGCGAAGCGCAATTGTATTCGGCAAAGAAGGCGGTGGTAAACCGTCGTCCTCCCTGGCTGTGCGCGGTCGCGTATCCGTTCAATCCGGCCATGAGGTCGCAGAGCGTCTCGCTGGCTCCAATCAGCGTGTGCAAACTGGCTTGGAAGGTTGCCATCAGCAGGGCGGCGGGAATGCTCTTACCAGCAACGTCGGCCACCACCATCAGCCACTGCTCTCCGTGCTCTGATGGTCGCGGGAGGACATCATAGTAGTCGCCGGAGACCGTGTTCGCGGGCCGTGTGGCAAATGCGATGTCGCCATTCTGAATGGCAGGCGGCCGGTCGGGAATCAGCCAGTGCTGAATCTCGCGCGCAATTTCCAAATCGCGCTTCATGGTCACGCGGTCCGCCAGCTCCAGCGCCAGAAGCACAAACAGCAGCGCCGCTCCGAGCACGAACATCTTGATCAGCCCGGTTTCCGCGGCAACATTGTCAACGAACAGCACCGCCGGAAGAGGATAGAGGAGCAGCACCATCGCCGCCAGAAGCAGAACTCGCCGCGCCGGCGAGAGCTTCATCAGCATGGACTGGAACACGGCCCACGTGGCGTGAAACCAGCGCTTGAATCGGCTGCGTTTCTCCAAGGCTTCCCAATCCACCTCGCGGGAGT
>JAICYU010000251.1 GCA_025934025.1 Terriglobales bacterium | reverse complement strand
GATCCGCAGGTCTGACTAATCTCTGTGTCGAGGTCGTACCGCCTCACTGCACGAGCACAGCCTGCAACCTGTCTGCCCCAGATTTCACTCCTGGAGCATACCGCCTCAGAGCTTCCACTTTATTCATGCCATCTCTGTGGTGGACGGGTTTGTCTTGGCGAAGCGGGCTTATAAGCGTTCATCTGCGTTCCTCTGAGGCGATATGATTTTCGATTTCTGACCTTCGTGTCCTTTGTGGTTTGATTCCTCCGTGCTCTCTGTGTCTCCGTGGTAAAGAACCAGCAAACGTCCGCAATGAACCGGCCATCGAACTAGAAGCATGGCTTGCGACATTCGTATCGGGACTTCGGGGTACCACTACAAGCATTGGGTCGGCCCGTTTTATCCTCCAAAAACTTCAGCCGCGAGAATGCTTGAATTTTATGTTCAGCAATTCGACACCCTCGAACTGAACAACAGCTTTTATCGCCTCCCAACCATTCATGCGTTCGACTGCTGGCGTGAGTCCACACCACGAGATTTTCTTTTTGCGGTCAAAGCCAGCCGCTTCATTACTCACAATAAGAAGCTTAAGGATCCCGAGAACGCGCTCGAAAACCTGCTGCCTCGAACGGAACACTTGAGGGAAAAACTTGGTCCAATTTTGTTTCAGCTCCCACCCAAGTGGAAGGTCAACGTTGAGCGCTTGGCGGAGCTGCTAACAATTCTGCCGCGAGAACACAGGTACGCCTTTGAATTTCGCGAGCTCAGTTGGCTGAAGCCTGACGTGAATCGCATTCTCGACAAATTCAACGCCGCTTTCTGCATTTACGAACTCGCGGGCTATCACACGCCATTGGACGTCACCGCCGATTTTGCTTACATCCGACTACATGGTCCGGCGGCGGGGAAATACCAGGGCAGCTATAGCGACGAACGGCTCCGAGAATGGGCACAATGGATTGAAAAGCAGTCGAAGCGATTGAAGGCGATCCATGTTTACTTTGACAATGATCAGGCTGGCTATGCTGCGCAGAACGCTCTTCGCCTGCTCGCGATGGTCATGGGAAGCAGAAAAATAAAACCAGCCCACGCCGCCTGAACTCGGGATAAAAGTCTGCTTTGCGGTTTATCCTGATCCGGGCTCGACTGCATGAAATTCCCATGCGACTTCCGCCGACAAGTTGGCTATCGTTCCTTCTCATCCTGTGCTTTGCTTCCAGCCTTGCTCTGGCCCAGGATGACCAAGCCAGCGCTGGCGAACTAGAAGCCAATCCCGGCCGTCCCACAGTGTCCACGCCGGCGACGTTGACTCCGATGGGATACCTTCAATTTGAAACCGGAATCCTCGGAGCGGAGCACTCGGGCGAGTTTGCGAATCGGACCGGGCTGAACGAAGTCGTGAAGCTTGCAGTTGATAAGCGATTGCAATTTCTCGTCTCCTCCGAGCCCTTTGTCAGGTCAGACCTTGGGCCTTCCAGCAGCCGAGATGCCGGTGGAGTCTCTCTGGGCGCGCAGGCCGTGATCATTCCTGGAACCGAGCGACGTCCAACTTTTTCCGTGAGCTATTTTCGATCAGTGTACGCTGGCACAGCGCCCGATCTCGACATTGGATCAAGCCGCAACTCCGGGCTGCTGCTGTTCAGCTTCGACCTCGGCAAATTGCACGTGGACACAAATTACCTATTCAATGAACAGATCGAGAATACGATCCGTCGGGTGCAGTTTGGGCAAACGCTCTCTCTGGCGCATCCCATTCACGGCAAACTGGCATTCACCGCTGAAATCTGGCATTTCACCCAGCCCTTTCTGAACTCAGATGCTGTGGGCCTGTTGCTGGCGCCGACGTACGCGTTAAAGCCTAATTTGGTGCTGGATGCCGGATTCCAGCGTGGATTGACTTCCACCAGCACGCGCTGGGAGTTTTTTGCAGGGCTCACTTATCTGGCGCCGAAAAAGCTCTGGCAAAAATGAAAGGCCATCGGGTTAAGGCGATGGCCGAGGGTTCGATAGGCCCAACACTACGCGTTTGTATATCCTGCCACTTCCAGTCTTGCGTTCGCGCGCTGCAAGGCAGCTTGTGCTTCAGACGATCCACCTGGCCCTGCTTTGAGGAGTTCTTCTTCTGCCTTCTGTTTGGCGGCCTGGGCGCGCTTCACGTCAATCTCCTGCGAGCGTTCGGCAGTTTCGGCAAGGACGGTGACTTTGCTCGGGAGGACTTCGGCAAATCCCCAGGCGACGGCCAGCCGCTTCAGTTGGCCGCTGCTGTGATAGCTGATCTCGCCCACTGCAATTTCGGTCACCAGAGGAGCGTGGCCGGGCAGGATTCCCAAATAGCCGGTCTTCCCGGGAATCTGGATGTCTTCAGCCGCCTCGCTCACCACCAGCCGTTCCGGCGTTACCACTTCGAGTTGGATCGTTTCCGCCATTGCGATTACGCCGTGACAGCTTCAGATTTCTTCATCTGCTCGGCAGCTTCCAGAACTTCTTCGATGCCGCCTTTCATGTAGAAGGCCTGTTCCGGAATATCATCGTGCTTGCCTTCGATGATCTCCTTGAAGCTGCGTACCGTGTCGGCCACTTTCACATAACGTCCCTTGTAGCCGGTGAACTGCTCGGCAACGTGAAACGGCTGCGAGAGGAACTTCTGAACTTTGCGCGCGCGAGCCACCGTCAGCTTGTCTTCTTCGCTCAGTTCTTCAATTCCCAGAATGGCAATGATGTCCTGCAGGTCCTGATACCGCTGCAAGATGCGCTTCACGCCCTGAGCCACACTGTAGTGCTCCTGGCCAACAATGTGCGGATCGAGAATGCGAGAGGTCGAAGCCAAAGGGTCAACCGCGGGATAAATCCCAATCGCAGTCAGCGGACGCGACAGCACCGTGGTGGCGTCGAGATGAGCGAACGTCGTGGCCGGCGCGGGATCGGTGAGGTCGTCGGCGGGCACGTAGATGGCCTGTACTGAGGTGACCGAACCCTTCTTGGTCGAAGTAATGCGCTCCTGCAACTCACCCATTTCCGTAGCGAGGTTCGGCTGATATCCCACGGCTGAAGGCATGCGGCCCAGCAGCGCCGATACTTCCGAACCCGCCTGAGTAAAGCGAAAAATATTGTCAATGAACAGCAGCGTGTCAGATCCTTCCACATCGCGGAAGTATTCGGCGACAGTCAGCCCCGTAAGCGCCACTCGCAACCGCGCTCCTGGCGGCTCGGTCATCTGGCCGTAGATGAGCGCGGCCTTCGAGTTGGCCGGATCGCCGGGCTTAATCACGCCTGACTCCGTCATTTCCAGCCACAAATCGTTGCCCTCGCGCGTACGCTCGCCAACGCCCGCAAACACGGAGTAGCCGCCGTGCTGCTTGGCGACGTTGTTGATCAGTTCCATGATCACAACGGTCTTGCCTACACCGGCGCCACCGAACAGTCCGATTTTCCCACCCTTTAGGAACGGCTGGATCAGGTCAATGACTTTCACGCCGGTTTCAAACATTTCCGCTTTGGTGGATTGCTCGTCAAAAGCCGGGGCAGGACGGTGGATTGGCAGCCTCTGCTTGGCTTCAATCGGTCCAAGCTCGTCCACCGGATTGCCGATCACGTTCATCACGCGGCCCAGCGTGCCCTTGCCCACCGGAACGGAGATCGGCCCGCCTGTGTCAATGGCTTTCATCCCCCGGACCATTCCCTCGGTTGCTTCCATGGCAACGCAGCGTACGCGGCCTTCACCCAGGTGCTGCTCCACTTCAAGAACAACGTTGATGGGCTGCGGGACATCGAATCCCTCGCTGGTAACGCGCAACGCCTGATAGATGGGCGGCATGTTTGCTTCTGTAAATTGCACGTCGACCGCGGGCCCCGCGATTTGAATGACTCTTCCGATATTTTCTGCCATATAGATAATTCCCTGGCGGCGAGCTACAGTGCCGCTGCTCCGCTTACGATTTCAATAATTTCTTTCGTGATCTTTGCCTGCCGCACGCGGTTCATTTGCAGCGTGAGGCTATCAATCATGTCGGACGCGTTGTTGGTGGCGGAATCCATGGCCGTCATGCGGGCCGCATGCTCCGCCGCTTCCGATTCCAGCATCGCTCGGAACAACTGCACCGAGATGTACCGCGGCAACAGATCGCGGAACAGCTCTTCCGGCGGCTGCTCATAGATGTAGTCCACCTGTGAAGCGCCGAAACCGGCGGCCTTCTGATCAATGGCCGACGTATCTGCCGGGCGCACGCCTGCGCCTGCGTGCAGCGCCGCTTCGATCCGCTTCTTGCGTTCTTCCTCGCTTACTTCTTCAGCGAACTCGCGCACCTGCTCGCCCACTTTGACTATGGGGAGTACGTCATCCACCACCAAACGTTGCGCGATGACCGACTTGAATTCGTTGTAAACCAGG
>JAICYU010000190.1 GCA_025934025.1 Terriglobales bacterium | reverse complement strand
TCAATGTAGTAAAGGTCAGCCTTGCCTCCGCCCTCAGCATTGCCGGAGACTTCTTCATGCAGTACGTAAGAGACCTTCTTCCCGTCGGGACTCCACTCGATGGTGTCCGGAGCGCGTCCGGTAATGCCTTTCGGAGCGTAAATGGATTCAATGGTCAGTTCCTGGGCGCACAGAACCGAAGAGGCAAAAGCAGCGAGGCAAGCGACGAGCAAGAGCCTTTTCACAGGCGGTCTCCAGCGGTGAAATGAAAAGATGAAACCGAAAAGTGTACACGAAAAGGCGATCCACTTATTTGCTTGAAATACCCAGCCAGAGCTGCTTATGTATTCCGCCCAAGGACAAAACCAATTGCAAAGCCGCCGGTTTCTTGCAAATCTTCTTTGTTGGATGACTTTCTTACCCGCTTCCTGGATGATGGCCCAATTAACCCAGCAGCCACCGCCTCGCCCCTCACTATTCGCCGCGCAAATTGCCTCCGACGTTCCGGCCTGATGATCCTTATGAAGTAAGCGCCGTGACGAGCACCACAATTCCCATCATCATCTTGCGGGAGAAGAGAGGACGTGTGGATGGCTCAGGCTCGATGCCTAAAGTATTCATAGTTGCTGAAAATGGCAGTCATTCTATATCACAGGTGTTGCGGGTGATGTCCCTGTTTGTTCTTCTTATGCTGGTTTTGGCTCCCGGCGGCGAACTCTTGAGGACCCCACCGCTTCAGACCTACACAGCCGAGGCGGCTGTGCCACACGACAATTCAAAGCGATTCAACTTTTAGAGGATGTTTCGGTGTTCAGCGGACTGCTCCAGCTCTTGGATCAATGCGGGAACGGCTTTGGCGCGGCAAACAGGCCCGGGACGCGAGAAGATCTGTAAAAGAGTGGCGCGGCGATAATGAGGGCCACGGGCCTCCCAAACGCGAAGTGCTTTGGGGCTGCGGGCAAAGGCGATCTTGAATGCGGGCGGCAGGTCGCGCTCCGCTTCCATGACTTCCATTAACCATTCGGTGGCTCGGCGCGCACGACGCTGGCGCGTTTCTTCACGCTTGGCTGACTGGATGCCTTGGATGATCCAGTTGCGCTGGTAGATTTCGAGTGAGTCAAAGAATTTCTGCAGGCGTGTGTGGCGGCGGAGTTCGCGGGCGAGATAGGGACAGGAAGGGATGGGACGTGGCATTCGTGATTAGTTTAGCCGCGAATCAACGCGAATTTTTCATGATGGGGGCAGGGGAATAAGATATTTTACCCGCAGAGGCGCGCGGAGGCGCGGAGACACGCTTCAGCGGAGTAAGAAAGAAGAAGTAATTCAGAGCACAGAGTCGCAAACAGACCCCGCCGGAAGGCGGGGTTCTCAGCTTTGCAAAACAGATTGAGAGACGTGGACCAAATGTGTCCCATACTCAGCAACAGCCTGGGCGAAAATGCCAGCCCGCTGTGCGTTGGACGCCTGCATCACGTAATTCAAGCCGCCGGACGAATGCACCCTGATCTCAGCGTAGCGCACGAGTGGAATTTCTGGATTATTGGCGAACCGGCGATCCGGCCCTCCGCTCTTGTTGGTGTAGCGCCAAGTCCTGCCGACGATCTCAGCATCGGACGGCACTGTTTCGTTTTCCACGAATGTTGAAGGCTGAACTGTACACGACAGGCTTCTGTATTGAATGGCCCCAATCGCATCGCCCTCATAGCTCAAGATTCGATCCGGCAGGAAATAAAGCCGTTGCGGCCCTGTGTCCAGCATGAGAACAGCAATATCAGTAACGACAAAGCGAGGAGGCTCAAATGACGCGCTAATCCGTTTTCTGTTGATGGAGTACTGTGCGCCGGCGTGGTACTTGGTATCGGCGTTCATCTCTTGGCTGCTGATTCGCCAGAGCCCTCCCATATACCGCAATTGTTCGATTCCCTTTAGCAATGCGGCAAAGGCGCGTGCTGCGTCTGGCTCCAGTGAGTAGTTGAGATGGACAACCTTCCTCCTGTAGTCGGCCCTCGTAGCAACCGCGTGGGCGACCGTCCCAACCGCCAGAAAACTGAATTCCAGCCAAGCGGGCGCACTGCCCAACATACCGAAACCGATCAGGAGACCAGTGAGCACCAGGACAATCGGGGCGATCCGCTGCTTCCTGTAATGCACAGTCAATTCATTCAACAGTTCGGTTGCGCTTGAATCCTGGAGCGAGGAGGCGTTCGCCGTCTGGATGACATCGGCAAGCTCCTGGTCGGCTGCAGGCTGCGGTTGGAACGGAACGGGCTGGCTCTGCTGCCTCCCGGAGTTTGTGTGCAGATATTTCTGGTAGTAGACGCTGCCGCGTCCCATCCGAACGTAGGTGCCTCGCGAGTTGGCCCCTATCCTGGCGCCGCGTACACCGAATGAATAGCCGATCCCTGACTTCGACAGATTGACCCGGAATGGCCCGAAACCTATTGACTTTCTGAGATACCAGCCCATCGCGGTGCGATTTTCCCACGAGAATGGAAGCGATTACAACAGTTGTTTGCACTTTACAGGAATGCTACTATCTCGCATTCCGACATGCAAAAATGTCCTAGTTGCGGTGCTGAACTCCAGACCGGACAACCATACTGTCCTGCTTGTGCGAGGATGCTAAGGGAGTCCTCCGGGCCTTCGTACCAGGCTACATGGTCCTTTGGGGCGATTGGAATATTCGTCCTCCTATTCTATTGGGCGGTGCTGACAGGCAACAACCAGCCGGGGAAGCCCACCGCTCCAGCGAAACCTGCCCTTGATAATGCTGCGCAATTGATGGCGAACTGTGGCAGACCGGATCGGGATGTCATCACTCCGGCGAGCCTCAAAGAGCCGGAACGTCGCTGGCTGTTGTACAAATCGAAGAACATAACCGCCACGTTCGACCGGGCACCGCAGCAGGGTATAGCAATCTGGAAGAATGTGCGGTATTTCGACCACATTTCCAAAAGACAATTTAGCCAGCAGCAGGCCGCGAGCAGGCTTCCATGCGCTGTGGCTTCAGCGCCTTCCAATTGAAGAAATGACTATGGTTGCCATGATAGGGTACGCGCTGGTTTGGGCTGGCGGTGCCGCAAGCACGGTCGTTGCGACATGGCTGTTTTCAAACTACTCCTGTTTGGGTTTGGCCTCGCGTCGGCTGCGCCGTAGGATCGCCTCGGGTGGAATGCCTGCATCCCGACACAGGTGATATAGAGCTCTCTCCGAACGATGGTGAACCATTCGAAGTGCTTCCAATTGCTCGGACGTCGCCATTTTGCCGTCCTCGGCGTCAACAACATCAGCAAGTCTGCCCAAGAGCATTCCCAACTCCTCTACCGCGCCGGGATGTACCCTAAACCTCCTAGGCTCCTCCCGGATGTCGGCGAGATTGACCCTAATCTCCTGTAACATAGAAATGATTTCTGCATTGCTCTTCTCGAGGGGATTATCGCTTTGTCGCAGGGATTGCAGTTCAACGGCAACAGATATGGGCGTATCAACGTCCCCCGGATTTTTCTCTACCGAATGGATTTGTCGAACGATTTCTTCCTTGGCCTTAGCGGCGCTATCCAGATCATGATGATCTACATGAATCGTTCTGCTGCCCGCAACATCGAAAGGAATTAGCTCAGCGGCTTGAATAATCTGAACCACAGGCTTCTTAATCGCATGACGTACGGCAAGTTCATAAAAAACGTTGGGGTTGCGGCCAGTGAGATCAGCGATTACCAAGGGATCTTGGACAATATGTTGTATGACCTGAGACGTAATCAATCCTGGCTCAGAAATTTGATCTGCTCGGATTGGTTCGTAGCCACACTCTCTAGCGGCAGGTGTAATTATATGCTTAAGCACTTGATCTGATCTTACGCGAACGTCACTTCCCTCGGTCCCAATTGGCGCGATTACAAAACAGACTTTAGTGTCCTTGTCTTTCGGCATAGTTTTTCTCAGTAGTTATTTGATAAATTATATGTCCTTAAGGCAAAAACAATACAGGGTATTTCTTTTCCTTCCAAAGCTGTCAAGCCATCCGGAGCAGCCGTCCTCGCGACTAGGTCGAGTGCAAGTTTACTAGGCGTGTGGCATAGGCACTCCTGCCTATGTAATAAACCAAAGAAAGTTTGTGTTCAGCCAAGCAAGATCGCCATGGGATCACACATGAGACGCGACTGCTCTCGCGTCGGTTCGAAATCTGAAACACAATCAATGCAATCAGCGGCAGACTGCTCCCTGCAGCCCTGCTCAAATCTCAACATCTCTGACAACCGGGGCGGCTGTGCCACACGAGCCTGGAAGAGTCTAGACATTCTAGAGTTGCAACGGATGAGGCAGCCACAATTCTCGTGAGAACTCCCTAAAGCTGAATTCAAGTGCGAAACATTCTCGGGATCTTTCGACTTTTCCTCAGTCGCAAGCTCCCTCGGAGTCGCTCAAGATGACAGGGTTTGGGAGTATCGCTCTTTGTCCCCCGCACCAAAAAAGCGGGTGCCGGGAAGCCACATGAGCGGCCGCTCTATTGACCTCCACAGCCGAGGGCGGCTGTGCCACACGAGCCTAGGAGACTCTAGACATTCTAGAGTTGCAGCGGATGAGGCAGCCACAATTCTCGTGAGAACTCCCTGAAGCTGCATTTCAAGTGCGAAGCATTCTCGGATCTTTCGACTCGTCCTCAGTCGCAAGCTCCCTCGGAGTCGCTCAAAATGACAGGGGTCGGGAGTATCGCTTTCGCGGCTCTCGATCAGCGGGAGGATTCTTGCCAGGAAGTTATAACGCAAGGTCCCTCCAGCCTGCTCGCGCACTGAAGCAGACGTGCGCTCGCTTACGGCTGTCGGGATGACGAGGCATAAAGGCTCTTTGCCTGAAAACACCGGCTTCACTCCTGAAGCATAGAGCGAGAGATGCACAGCCGGGGGCGGCTGTGCTACACCCGTGTCGTTGGAGCGACAAAAGTCGAGGCTCGCGCCGGGCAGCAGCGGAGCAGGTTCCTCGGCGCTCCCTCAGATTCTCAATTTCGAGTGCGAGGGACCGTTCGCGCCTCGGAATGACACATCACCATCATGTGGGTTCGGTTGAATCAATGCAATCCGAGGCGACACTACGCCTCACATCTTGCTCAAACCTCGATAATTTTCACAGCCGAGGGCGGCTGTGCCACACGAGCCTGGGAGGAGATCATCGAAAAGATGAGTTGAATCAGTTGTTTCATCAGCGATCAGCGGGAGGATTTTTGCCAGGAAGTTATAACGCAAGGTCCCTCCAGCCTGCTCGCACACTGAAGAAGACGTGCGCTCGCTTGCGGCTGTCGGGATGACGAGGCATAAAGGCTTTTTGCCTGAAAACACCGGCTTCACTCCTGAAGCATAGAGCGAGAGATGCACAGCCGAGGGCGGCTGTGCTACACCCGTGTCCTTGGAGCGACAAAAGTCGAGGCTCGCGCGCAGCAGCAGCGGAGCAGGTTGCTCGGCGCTTCATTCTTCAGCTTTCGAGTGCAATTGAGAGATTGAGCGCCTCGGGATGACACCTCGTTAAGATTGAGACCCGCTTGATTGCGCACAGCCGTGGGCGGCTGTGCCACACGATTCTGGAAGAGATCAGCGGAAATTTGCTCAATCAGTGCTTATCGGCGGTGAGGCTTTTTGGCTTTTGCATAAGAACGGAAACGGCCCCATTCATTTCTGAACGGAGCCGTTATTTAATGCGGCGACGACCTACTCTCCCATACACTTTCGCGCACAGTACAATCGGCCCAGCGGGGCTTAACTTCCGTGTTCGGGATGGGAACGGGTGGAACCCCCGCGGTAAGATCACCGCAAAATCAGCCGTCAGCCATTAGCTCTTAGCCTTTAGCCAAACCGGTGTGCCCACGGTTGCGAAGCCAAATGCCAGAAGCTATCTGCCAACTGCTTTGAATTTAGCAATGCGCGGCGCGAGTCAGGTTCTACGTCGTGTGATTCCGCGCAAGGGACCGTCAAAAGACGGTCAAAGTTGTAAAAGAACGTGAGGACGATGCCTCACAACTGAATAGATTGAAGAACTACGCAGATTTGAAATTTAGAATTTGAAATTTCAAATTGAAAATCTCTCAGAGCATGCTCCGAGTAAATTTTATGGTCAAGCCGAACGGGCGATTAGTATTCGTAAGCTCAAGCCATTACTGGCCTTACACTCCGAACCTATCAAACAGGTGGTCTTCCTGTGCCCTTCATATCCCTTA
>JAICYU010000073.1 GCA_025934025.1 Terriglobales bacterium | reverse complement strand
CAACAGCGGAGTCGGCATTCGCGCGCTCGCGGTCCATGCGGCTGACAACGATCACACGCGGCAGATTGATCTCCTCGGCGTATTGCCACACTTTCTCGGTCACCACTTCAACTCCGGAAACCCCGTCCACCACCACCAGGGCCGCTTCCGCTGCGCGCATGGCGATCTTGGCTTCGTGGGCGAAGAGCGTGAACCCGGGCGTATCGAACAGATTGATCTTGGCGCCGTGCCACTCCACGGGAGCGATGCCCATATTGACCGTCATCTGCCGGCTGATCTCTTCTTCGTCGTAGTCAGTGACGGTGGAACCGTCGTCCACGCGGCCCAGCTTGGGCGTGGCGCCGCCGGTATAGAGCATGGCTGAAACCAGAGAAGTTTTTCCCGAATGAGAGTGCCCAATGACGACCAGGTTGCGGATGTCCTTGCCTTCGTAAACCTTCAAAACTGCCTCCTTCAATGGCGAGCACGGCCCGCGCGCAGGCGAATTGATCCGAAAAGTTGTACTCGGTGGTTAACTTTTGGTCAAGAGGGTCAGCGGGCTCCAGTGGACGTGAATAGAACTGGCTAAACCACATTATCCCGCCGGAATGAGGTTTTTGGGAAGGGCGAGGGAGGTCATTGGGAGATTCGGGAGAGCGATCGGAGTCTCTGATTGCAGAAATCCGTTGCTGCCGTATGAGAGCGATGTCGCAGACCCAACATTACGATGTATTGCTGTCTTTTAGAAGTTTCTGAAGACCTGTTCGCCGGTTATTGCACGGCCGTACTTGATTCGCTGCCCAGCAGGTTTTTCTGCTTGATTTCTTCGTAGCAGCCGCCGCAGACCAGCGCGATTTCGATCAGCTCTTCGGTGACGTCATTCCACCCGTTGTGCTCAATACGGATCAGTTCGCAGCCGTTGCACCAGGCATCAGGATAAGGATTCTGGCGGTCGTCGAGGTCACAAAAGAAACCGAGATATTTTCCGTACACCAGGTGCTTGCAGACGAAAGCTTCGTGGCTGACCCCGTGCTGGTCACAGCGAATGGTTGCCATACACACCTCTGGACGTAACTTTTCAGGCCCGAACCTCTCCCGTCGAGAGCGCGTTTCATTTTACCTCGTTTTGTGAACGGGGCAGCGGGGTTAATTTTGTTAATTGCGCATTCGTACGTGCCCCGGCCTGCGTCTCCCCAGCACGGTCGCGCGCAAACGAATAAGAGTCGCGAACGCTATCTCGCACCAACAGTTTCCGGTTGCTTTTTGCCGGCCAGAAGCTGACGCAGCACGTATTGCAGAATGCCGCCGTGCTCGTAGTAGAGGATCTCCTGCGGCGTATCAATCCGCACGATGGCATCGAAATCGGTGACCGCGCCGTCGGCCGAATTTGCTCTAACGTTCACCTGGCGGCCTTCGGCAAACTTCGACGCCAGCAGCGGAGGCAGCCCGATGATCTCAAACACTTCATCGCCTTTGAGTCCTACGGTATCGGCGTTCTCTTCCGGCAGGAACTGCAGCGGCAGAATTCCCATTCCAACAAGATTGGAGCGATGAATGCGCTCGTAGCTTTCGGCAATCACCGCGTGAACGCCAAGCAGCAGCGGACCTTTGGCGGCCCAATCGCGCGAGGAGCCGGAACCATATTCTTTTCCCGCCAGCACGATCAGCGGCACGCCATCCGCGATGTATTTGACCGAAGCATCGAAGATTGACATGACCTCGCCGCTGGGGAAGTGGCGCGTGATTCCCCCTTCAGCTTCAGGCACCAGCTTGTTGCGCAGACGAACATTGGCAAACGTGCCGCGCACCATGACTTCGTGATTGCCGCGACGCGAACCGTAGGAGTTGAAATCTGCCGGCTTCACGCCATGCTCTTGCAAATATTTACCGGCAGGGCTGGTGGGCTTGATGGAGCCAGCGGGAGAGATGTGATCGGTTGTGACGCTGTCGCCCAGTTTGGCTAAGACACGAGCGCCGCGAATATCCTGGACGGCACTGGGGCGAGCAGGCATGTCATCGAAATATGGAGCGCGCCGGATGTAAGTTGAGGTGCGGTCCCACACATAAGTTTCGCCTTCCGGGACGCGCAGCTTCTTCCACTCGTCATCGCCATCAAAAATCGTGCGATAGTTTTCTTTGAACATCTCCGAGTTGATGGCGTCACGGATGGTCTCGCGGACTTCCTTTTGTGCCGGCCAGAGGTCGCGCAGATAGACCGGCTTGCCGTCCTTGCCGGTTCCGAGCGGATCGCGCGTGATATCCAGATCAATGCGACCGGCCAACGCGTATGCCACCACCAGCGGCGGCGACATCAGATAGTTGGCGCGAACTTCTGAGTTGATGCGGCCTTCAAAGTTGCGGTTCCCGGAAAGCACTGACACAGCAACCAGATCTTTTTCATTGATGGCGTAGGAAACGTCCTGCGGCAGCGGACCGGAGTTGCCGATGCAGGTGGTGCAGCCATAGCCGACGGTTTGAAAACCAATCTGGTCGAGATAAGAAATCAATCCTGCTTTGCGGTAGTACTCAGTGACAACGCGGGAGCCGGGAGCAAGCGATGTCTTGACCCAGGATTTGCGATTGAGTCCTTTCTCCACTGCTTTCTTCGCCAGCAGGCCGGCTGCAATCATCACCGATGGATTGGAAGTGTTGGTGCAACTGGTGATGGCGGCGATCACGACGGATCCGTCGTGCAGCCGTTCAAAAACATCATGGCCTACGTGCTTCTCCGCGGCCGGAGAAGTTCCATCTTCAGTCGCAACTGCGGTGGGATTTCCGCCTTCACTCTCGAATCGCTCGACCTGTTTGGGAGCAGCAGCGCGTCCGGCGGCTCGCGGCATGCGCGGGCCGATCAAAGTGGGAAGCGCCTGCTCGAACGATTCCTTTGCCCGGGAGAGAGGAATGCGGTCTTGCGGACGGCGCGGGCCGGCGACGCTAGGCTCTACGGTGCTGAGATCAAGTTCGACGATCTGAGAATATTGAGCATCTGGAGTTGATGCAGTGCGGAACAGGCCCTGCTCCTTGCAATAGGCTTCCACGAGCGCGATGTGCTCTGAGCTGCGGCCAGTCATGCGGAGATAATCAAGCGTCACCTGGTCCACGGGAAAGATGCCGCAGGTTGCGCCGTATTCGGGCGACATGTTGGCAATGGTGGCGCGATCTGCGAGAGCCAACTCGCCGAGCCCTGAGCCAAAGAACTCCACGAACTTTCCGACAACGCCGGTCTTGCGCAGCATTTCGGTCACCACCAGCACAAGATCAGTGGCGGTGGTGCCTTCCTTCAGGCTTCCGTGCAGTTTGAATCCGACTACCTGCGGCAACAACATAGAGACAGGCTGGCCCAGCATGGCAGCCTCGGCTTCAATGCCGCCCACGCCCCAACCCAGTACGCCAAGTCCGTTGATCATGGTGGTATGCGAATCGGTGCCGACGAGAGTGTCAGGATAGGCCTGCGTCGTGCCGTTTTTCTTTTCGGAAAAAACCACGCGCGCCAGGTATTCCAGATTTACCTGGTGAACGATTCCCATATCGGGAGGCACAGTCTTGAAGTTGTGGAACGCGGATTGGCCCCAGCGCAGGAAGGCGTAGCGCTCGCGATTGCGTTCAAATTCAAAACGAGCGTTTACGGCAAACGCGTTCACAGTGGCGAATTCGTCCACCTGCACCGAATGATCAATCACCAACTCGGCAGGCTGGAGCGGATTGATCAGATTGGGATCGCCTCCCATCTCCTTCATGGCGTCGCGCATGGCGGCAAGGTCTACGACCGCGGGAACTCCGGTGAAGTCCTGCATGAGCACGCGGGCTGGAGTGAAGGCAATTTCTTTGTCGGGAACGGCCTGAGGGTTCCAGCCGGCAAGGAAACGGATGTCATCGGCAGTCACGCTGCGACCGTTCTCAGTGCGCAGCATGTTTTCGAGGAGTATGTGCAAAGAATAAGGAAGGCGATGCGGCGTGCATCCGATTTTCTCCACCGCATCAAGGCGATAGATTTCCAGATCTTGATTGCCGATGCGCAACTTCGAGCGGCTACCAAAGCTGTTACTGCTCATAAGAAAACGCCTCCATTAGTTGGATTCAGCCGTGCCGGGAAAGGCTTCAGCAGGCATGGTTCAGAACGCGCCGCCGGCCACTTGGTAAAGCAGGAGAAGGTTCAACGCGCAGATGATGGCGGTAACGACATAAGCCATCGCATTAGTCCTGCGCGAGTTGACCATCTCCGCCATCACCGACCTGGAACGAGTCAGCAGAACCAGAGGCACCAGAGCGAATGGAATGGCAAAGCTCAGCACCACTTGAGATAGTATCAAAATCTTCAGCGGGTCGAGTTTCAGCGCGATCACAATCAGAGCCGGGATGATGGTGATCAGCCGGCGGAGAAAGACGCTGAACTTAATGTCGAGAAATCCTTCAATAATGACCTGCCCCGCCATGGTCCCGACCGTAGAAGACGACAATCCCGAGAAAAGCAGGGCCAGCGCAAACGCCGTCGCGGAAACGCTGGGCAGGATCAGTTTGAGCGTGAGGTGCGCGTCTTCAAAAGTAAAGGGAAGCCCGTTCTTGTAAAATACCGCAGCGCCCATCACGATCATGGCAGAGTTGATAAGCCAGGCCCCGTTCATTGCGGCAAGTACGTCAAAAAGTTCGTAGCGCAGATGGCGCATCGTGAGCAGCCACTGGTTTGTCGGACAGTGCTGCGAATCCTCTTTTACGCGATGCTGGACCAAAGCGGAATGGAGATAAATTACATGTGGCATAACTGTGGCCCCGAGCATCGAAACCGCAACCATGATGCTTGCAGAGTTGATGTGGGGAACCAGCACGCCATGCGCTACGGCGCCCCAGTCGGGATGAACCAGGAACAGCTCAAAGGCATAGCAGCCTGCGATGGCAAAGACGAACACCATAATGAGCTGTTCCAGTCGGCGGAACCCGTACAGCTCAACCGCCAGCATCACGAATACGATTACCGCCGTCAGCAGGGCAGCAATGAAAAGTGGGATTCCCAACAGAAGATAAAAGCCCAGTGCGGCACCCAGAAACTCCGCCAGATCCGTGGCCAGCGCCGCCATCTCCGCGGCAATCCACAATCCGAAATTGACTTTCGGAGCGAAGTGGGCGCGGCAGTTCTGCGGCAGCGTTTTTCCGGTGGCGATGCCCAGCTTGGCCGAGAGGTACTGGATGAGAATCGCCATGGCGTTCGACCACAGCAGCACCCACAGCAGCGTGTAGCCGAAGCGCGCTCCGCCTTCAAAGTTGGCGGCGAAGTTTCCCGGATCAATGTAGGCGACACTGGCCACGAACGCCGGGCCAAAGTAGCGCCACATCTCTCCACGCTTGAGCGTGGGAAGCAATCTAACGCGAGCTTTGAATGGGTTTCGGCCCGGAGCCGGTGGCGCGGACATATCGCAAGAACATCAGTATAAAGAAGTTCCTTGTAGATTATTTTTGCGCGCCTGATTTTGCTGGTGCGGGGTTTGGGCTGGACAAGCCCAGCGTTGCCGGATTATTGATGGCGGTCTTCATCCACGCCGGCATCTTGCCGCCGGGAAGCGCGAAAAACTGCTGGTTGAGCGTGGTATGCACATTGGCCATGATCTGCTTGATGGCCGCCGCAAGATTTTTCCTGTGGAGTTCGCGGACGATATCGTTCTTGGCGGCTTCCAGCGGCACAGTGTCACGGCTGCGGACTTTGTAGATGTTGAAACCGGTCTGCTCTTCTTCAACTTTAGTGACTTGGCCGGGCTTCAAATTAAAAATGTCCTGTTCGACGGCAGGGGGCAAAGTGCCCTTCTTTCTTGCGCCAAGGTCCGTGGTGGCAGGCGTAGTAAGACCGAGCGACGCGGCGACTTCTACCTGGAGTTGGTGCATGTCCTCGCCCGCGGCGGCGCGCTCACGAATCTTATCTGCGGCGGCCCGCGCCTTCTTCGCGAAAGCGGCCTGGGCTGAAGGCGGAAGCTTGTGATTTACAAAAGGAATGCTGATGCGGTCAATCCTGAGCTGTTCGAACTCTTCTTGATGCTGGTTGTAGTAGGCGGCGATTTCGGCGTCGCTCGGGTTGCCGTATTTCGCGTCGAGCGAGTGGCGATAGGCTTCGGCGAGCGTCCGCACACGCACGATTTCCATCAGTTCCTGGAAATGCTGGTCCTTGTCAATCCCAACCTGCTCGCCGGCGTCCGCCAAAACCAGCAGTTGGACATAGCCTTCCGCAAGATTGCGCTTAGCCGCCTGACTGTTGACTTCAGTGGTCAGGCCAATGCCCTCAAGCATAGTTTCAAACTGCCGGCGCGTGACCACGGTCTTGCACTCGCCGGCAGCTTTCGGCTGTGAGCACAGTCCTTGCACTTCAATCACGGTCGCTGAAGGAGGGACCTGCTCAGGCCCGGCTATGGGGGGCACGGGAACCGGTGGAGTCGAGGGAGCAGTTTGGGACAAAGCAGATCCGCAGGCAAGCACGCAAGTAAACACAAGTCGCAGCATTCTAAAGACGCCTTCCCTGAAGAAAATGGAAAGAAAAGTTTTCGTTGGGGGAAGCAACATCATAGCATCGTTTACTCGCAGCCGATACCGGAAGAAACCGCAGAACGAATAAGGTGATTGCCTGATGAAACAGCAGCACCCGGGATTGCTTCGCTAAGCCCCGTTGAAAAGTGGTACAAACATTTAAGTTCTGAAGGAGCGCACACGAGATGAGACTTTCTATTGCACGCAGTATTCCTTTCCTGCTTCTGTTCGCTTTGGGCATAAGCGCCGTTACAGTGGCTCAAGAGGGCGGCACACGTACGGTGTTTCTGGTTCGCCATGCGGAACGGGCGTCCGCTGCTCCCGATTCGCTTCTAAGTCCCGCAGGACAGAAACGGGCAGAATGCCTGGCTCGCACACTCAGAGACGCCGGCATTAAACAGATTTTCATCACAGACGTTAAACGTACGGAACAAACCGCAGTGCCGTTAGCTGCTGCGCTGAAAGTGAAACCCACGGTACTCGCGGCCAAAGATACGAGCACACTGATACGCGACATCGCCTACGGGGCGCAGCAGGGCAATGCCCTGGTTGTGGGACACAGTGACACCCTTCCCTTCGTACTGGCGCGGCTCAAAGCCGGAAGCGTGACCATCGCAGACAACCAGTACGATCAGCTTTTCGTGGTGAATATTACGGATGGAACCGCCTCGCCGGTGACAACCCTGCACTACTGCGACTGCAGAACCGCCGGCGCAGCCCCGACTGCTCCAGCGCACAAGGCGGCTGGAACAAAGAAGCCGATGAAGCGCCCCTAAAAAGGTCGTGCAAGAAAAAAGCCGAGGCTGAATCGCCTCGGCTTTCACTTTTTTCTGTCTACTTTCGACGGCCGTCGCCAACCAACTAGCGAACCGTGATCGTCACGGTGGCAGAGTTGGGAACAGTGTCCACACCGCTGAATGTGACCGTCCCGCTGGGCTTAAAGACCTGTCCGGAGCTTCCTGCCGGCGGAGTCACGTTTTCCGTGATGATCATGGTTTGTGGCGGTTTCTGGCCGTTCTTGCGCGAGCCACCCAGCGAAGCCGTGCTGCAGGCGAACTGCGTGCCTGCGACGCCGTTCACCGTCACAGCTGTGCCTGCGCTGCACAGTTGGGTAGCGCCTTTGTCCACGCTGAACGTGGGCGGATTGGTGTTGATGATGAGCCCGTTCGGAATGAACAGATTCACCACGACATTGTCGGCTTCAGTCGTGGTCACATTGCTGATGGTCCAGACAATGTTTCCGGCCTGGCCGACGTTCGGGTTCGGAGACTGCGCGTTGCCGGTGATCGAAACCGCTGCAGAAACATTCTGTACGATGGGCGCCGGCGGGCTGGTGGTCTTCTTGGCCGTTTGGTTTACCAGAGGAGTTCCAGCAACGTCGGTCCCGCTCACGGTTGCAGAGTTGGTGATGGCCTGGCTCTGCATCTGGACGATGACGCTGAGAGTGACCACAGCGCCGGGATCCATATTGCCGATGCTGCAAGTCACGCTCACAACTCCGGCGCCGCCGGAAGTGCAAGTTCCCTGGCCCGGTTGAGCCACCAGGATATTCGCCAGCGGAGAACCAGTAGCAGTGCCGCCGACCCCGCTGCCGGCGAGCAACCCAACCTGCGAGTAGGTGAAGGTCTGCGGATCGGTAACGTTGGTGATGGTGAAGGTCCCGTTAAACGAAGCGTCGCTGACTCCGGCAATGGTCACGGTCTGGCCGATGCTGAGGAAGTCAGGCGTCGTTGTCGCGATCGTCACAACACCGCTTGAGTTGCGCGATGCGGTCGAGATCGTGGCTGCCACGGTGCTGAGAGTGTGCGTTACGGAAATGTTCTGCACCGGGAAGGACGAGCTGTTGGTGACAGTCAGCCCAAACGTGAGCTGCGCCGGCGTGGTGGTGACGGATCCTGGACCGCTGATGGCGATGCTGAGGCTGGGCAGGTTCCCGGCCGAAGGAGTCACAGCATTGGTCTGCGGGCCTTCTGCGCTGCTGCCTGCCGCGTTGTTAGCATGAACGGTAAAGGTGTAGGTGGTTCCGTTGGTCAGGCCGCCAATCACTGCGCTGCCGATATTCGAACCCGCTGCCGGAGGCGGCACGGTTACTGTAATCGGCTGCGCTACCCCGGCGATGTACGCGGTCACGGTGTAGCTGGTGATCGGTGTGCCGTTAGGAGCAGAAACCGTAAACTTCACCAGAGCTTGCGCATCTCCTGCAATCGCACAGGGATTTGATGGACACGCGGTGGGAGCGTTGGGCACTTGCACGCCGGGCGGCGTCACGTGATTGCTCTCCGCCGAGAAGGCACTGGACCCCTGAGCGTTGGAGGCCAACACTTCAAAGCCGTAGGTTGTGCCATTGGTCAGTCCAGTGATCACTGTGGAAGTCGCCGGGAAGTTCGAACCGGCAACCGGATTGATCACTACATCCGCCACAGTTGCGCCTGAGGAGAAGCTGTTGTGAACGGTGTAGCTGGTCACGGGCTGATTGGCCTGCGCCGGGCTCCAGCTCACCGTTGCCTGCGCATTGCCGGCAACAGCAAAGACATTAAGCGGAACACCGGGAACCGCAGTGGCAACCGGAGTCGGGCAGTTCAAGGTATATGGTGTCGGCGCCGGACCGGGAACTACCGCGGGCGGCAATCCCTGGCAGCTCTGGAACCACTGGCCTTTCGCCAACTGCCCCAGACCGCTGTAGTCATCGCCGCTATAAACAACGATGTTTGCCGGGTCACTCTGGTCAACGGCAATACCTGCCAGGAACTGGATAGTCGGGTTGTCGGGTGGCGTGATCGTCCCCATGAATGTAGTGTCGAGAGTTGTCAATGACATGTCCGGAGTGGCGGCCGATGCGTTGCCCAGCCATGCGACATCGTTATGCGGCGGAGGCGCCCCAGCAACTACGGCCGGCTGCTCGGCAAAATATACGTTATTGCCGTTCGTGGCGGGATAGTACTGGTCGCTCATCGTGGCGACAGCATTCGCTCCCACTCCAGGAAGTACGTTAACCAGGTCACCACTCGCCACCGAGCACACTCCGTGCGGAGGCACCAGGCAGGTGGTATCTGCATTCTTGATAAAGAAGGGAGAAGTCCCATCCGCGCCCCAGAGATCGTGGCCGACGAAAGCCAGACCATTCGTGAGCTTGGAATCAGTTGCGACGATCTGAATGAACTGCGCGCATGTTCCGAATCCGGTGGAGGTTGCGGTCCCAGGGCTGTTGAAGCGAACGATGTCGGTACCCTTCTTAAACCCGACATAGACATCGCCCAGCGGGCTCAATGCAAGAGCATTCGGAGGACCTTCACTGGCAGGCGCGAAAGGAAGCTGACAGCCGGTAGTGCCTCCGCCGAAGCGGGCGCCGGTGGTGTTGCCGCCCATAATGAATACGCTGCTGAAATCCAGCAAGCCGTGGCCGCCGTCGCCGGTGGGATCGAAACCGATCCGCATCACGCCCTGTGACGCTCTTTGCTCATCGGCAAAATACAGCAGCTTCCGTCCGGGATCATAAGCCATCGGGCCGCCGGTAATGGACGCGCCGTTGATCTTGAACGGGCAGGTGTTCTGGTTGATCGCGTATGGGCCCGGTGTATCAATATCGGGATCAATGCGGCAGATGCCGAAGGTGGCGTCATCTACCCAAAAATGGCGAAACGGCTGGCCCGTAATGGGACTGATCCCCGTGCCTTTCAGGATGATTCCACCCAGAGGAGCCGTAATCGGGCTCTGCGTGTCCTGAGGGTTGGGAATGCCAAGATATTGAACCGTCGTTGTGGCCGGCGTGACATTGGTCTGAGCGCCCGCTACCGCGGCAAACGCAATCAGAATGATGAAGGAGAACCAAACGCGAGCCGGTATCATCCGGGCGCTCGCCGTTGAGCGTGTGGAGCCTGTCATTTTTTTGTGCCTTCCCGTTCCCTTCTCGTCTGCGCGGGGGAACTTTTCCTTTGGGCAAATTTCATCCGTACTGCGGGAACTCGTACTCGACTGGAAGTGCACCGGAAGCAGCTTGCGCGGGCCCCAAAACAGGGTTCTCCGCCCAAGCGTATTGATTGAACTAAGGTTAAGTTCTTACGATTAGAGAGTGATTGAGGCTGGATTAAAAATTTTAATGAATATATGCCGAAGCCCGGAAGCGAGCACACAGCGACCAGGAAGTACCCATCCGTCCGATCCGTTCGATAAGCTTTCCTTTTCATGCAAGAGCAGTCCATCTCTCAAATGAGGATTGCGGAGGCGTTGATGAAAAAACTTTGGTTATGGGTCCTGATGGCATGGATTCCGATGACCGCAGCGGCCGCAAGCAGGGCCAAGCTGCCTTTCATTCAGGACGACTTCTCGAAGGCCCGTGCTGAAGCCTTGCAGCGCAAGCTGCCGATCTTTGTGGAATGCTGGGCGCCGTGGTGATCAACGTGTCACCTGATGCGAGGCATGTTGGAGCGCGCAGACCTCGCCGGGTACGCCGGGCAGTTTGTCTGGCTCGAACTCAACTTCGATAAAGCAGAAAACCGCGCGTTCTTCACCAGATACGGCGCAATTTCGACGCCTACGTTCTACGTCATTGATCCGCACGATGAGAAGGTGACGGCGACGCAGACCGGCGCCATGTCTCTGCCGGAACTGAAACAGTTCCTCACTCGCGGAGCAAGTGCCGTCGTTGCTAAAACGCAAATACCTGCCGACGCAGCGCTCATGCGCGGCGATGCCCTCCTGGCTCAACAGCCCGAGAACGCCGCGCGGGCATACCGCGAGGCTCTCCGACTGGCGCCCCTCAACTGGGCCAGACGAGAACTCACAGAAGCCTCGCTGACAACCGCGCTGCAAGCTGCGGGCCAATGGCAGGAATGTGCGGAAACTGCAGCAGCGGAAGCAACAGGCATGAGTCGCAATGCGATGTTTGGGCGCACTATCGTAGCCGGCATGTGGTGTGCAGTCTCGGCAGACCCTGAGCCGTGGACCAGGCAAGCAGCCGGCAAACTTGAACCGTTGGCGAAAGAAGCGCTTTCTCTGGAGAGCACAGTGCGCGACCATCGCGACGAACTCTATCGCACGCTCATGAATCTTTGCCTTTCTCGTGATGACAAAGCCTGCGCTGCCGATTGGGGCAACCGCTGGCTTGCGGAACTCGACACAAGAAAGCCGGCAAACGACGAGGAACGCTCAGCGGTAGACATCGCGCGGGTGGAAGATGTGCAAACCTTCGGCGATCCCGGGCGGATTCTACCCGCCTTGCTCGCCTCAGAGCAGGCGATGCCCGGAAACTGGAACGCCTCATTGCGCGTTGCTCAGATGGAGAGCGCCACCAAGAATTATGACCAGGCAATCGCGGCGTGCGATCGCGGCATTGCGCGCAACGCTGGTCCCGCAGGACGATCGTGGCTGCTAAGGATCAAAGCTGAGGCACTGAAATCAAAGGGACAACGAGACGCGGCACATGGCGTCCTCGAAGAAGCCCTCAAGTCTGCAGAGGCGATTCCCAATCCGCAAACTCGCGAGAACAATATCAAGACCATCCGAGATGCACTCGAGCGCTCGGCGGCTCCAAATGAGAAGGATCAGTTGTGATTAGATCTTACGATCGGACTGGAGTGCATACCGCCGGAATCCAGATATGCCCCGGTTTCGTCATTCTGGCGTCTGCTCAAAAATCCAAGGCCGGCGAATCGAGCTGCCGGCCTTTAAGAGTTTCCAGTGCGAGTTACTGTAGCGTCAGGGTTCCATTCAGCAGCGTCACGTTGTAGTTGCCAAGCGCTGGATTGGGATCTGCGCTCGGGATGATCGGATACGTCCCCGCCGGGCTGGTCTGGTCGGCCGTTGTACTGTACGACGCCGTAATCGCATCGCCGTTCTTCAGTCCGGTGATGGTTCCACTGAAAGCCGGGAATGGCTGGCCCGCTGTTCCGGTTGCGTCGTTGGCCTGGATGGTCAGCGGCGCTGGCGTGATAGTGAGCGTGCCGTTATTGCTGGTGACCGTGTAGTTGGCGAGCGTGCCGGTCCCATTGTCAGACAATGCCGGTGCGATGGGATAGGTCCCCACCGGGCTGGCCGAAGTCGCGGCAGTGGAGTAGCTCGCGGTGATGTTATCGGCATTCCGGATGCCGGTGATGGTGCCGCTGAACGCGGGCAGCGGGTCGCCATAGACCATGCCGGCGTCAGCCGCAGTCACGCTCAGAGGCGCTGGATTCACAGCAAGGGTGCCGTCAACAATCGTTACTGTATAGTTCGGCAGCTTGCCGTTGGGATCAACCAATGAAGGAACGATCGCGTAGTTTCCGACCGGGCTGGTGGCGCCTGCCGCGGCCGAGAACGTTGCCCCGATGTTGTCGCCGTTCTTGATTCCGGTAATCGTGCCGGTGAAAGCCGGGTTGGGATCAGCATAAAGCCTGCTCGCACTGGCCGCCGCAACGGTCAGCGGCGCAGGACTCACGGTAAGCGTTCCGTTGCTCAGCACCACGGTGTAGTTGACCAGAGCGCCGGTTCCGTTGTCGGAAACCGCAGCGGTGATCGGATAACTTCCCGGAGCGCTGGTGGAAGTAGCAGTCGTGGTGAAGCTGGCGGTAATGTTTTCACCGTTCTTCACTCCTGTCAGCGTGCCGGTGACGGCCGGAACCGGATCGCCGTAAACCATGCCGGCGTTGGCTGCCGTAGCCGTCAGCAGGGCCTTGGTTACGGTGAGCGTTCCGTTGCTTGAAGTCACCGTGTAGTTGCCAAGCTTGTTGGCCGGATCAACCAGCGCAGGCGTGATGAGATACGTTCCCGGGACGCTCGTGGCAGTTGCCGTCGAGCTGTAAGTAGCGGTGATGTTGTCACCGTTTTTGATTCCGGTGATCGTTCCGCTGAAGGCCGGATTCGGATCACCGTACTGGCGAGTGGCATCCGCCGCAGCCACGCTCAGCGGCGCGGGCGTCACGGTCAGAACTCCGTTATTTGAAGTCAGCGTGTAGTTCGCCAGCTTGCCGTTGGGATCAACCAGCGCGGGGACGATTGCATAAGTCCCGATCGCAGCCGTCGGATCAGCGCTGGTCGCTCCGAAGGTAATGTTGTCACCATTCACCAGTCCGGTGATGGTTCCGGTAAATGCCGGGTTCGGATCACCATAGACGCGAGTAGCGTTGTTGGCGGTCGCGGTCAGCGGCACAGGAGTAATCGTCAGCGTGCCGTTAGTCGAAGTCACGGTGTAATTGCCGAGCTTCGCCGTTGGATCTGCCAGGCTGGGAACGATTGGATAGTTCCCGACGTTGGTCGTCGCATCGGTTGCGCTGGCAAACGTTGCGGTAATGTTGTCACCGTTTTTGACGCCCGTGAGAGTTCCGGTGAAGGCCGGGTTGGCCACGCCGTAAGCACGGCTGGCGTTGGCGGCCGTTACCGCCAGAGGCGCCGGAGTGATGGTGAGAACGCCGTTGTTCGTCACCACCGTGTAATTCGCGAGCTTGCCGGTTGGATCAGACAGAGCCGAGGTAATGGGATAGTTGCCTACCGGACTGGCCGAAGTCGCTGTGGTGCTGAAGCTGGCCGTGATGGCATCGCCATTCTTCAGACCCGTAAGCGTACCCGTGACCGCAGGAACAGGATCGCCATAGATCATCGTGGCATTCGCGGCCGTGACCGTGAGAGTCGCGGTGGTCACAGTCAGCGTGCCGTTGCTCGAGGTCACAATGTAGTTGCCCAGCTTGTTGGCCGGGTCAACCAGGGCCGGAGTAATCGGATACGCGCCCGGCGCGCTGGTGGCTGTAGCCGTGGTGCTGTAAGAGGCGGTGATGTTGTCACCGTTCTTGATTCCGGTGATGGTTCCGCTAAAGGCCGGATTCGGATCACCGTAAGCGCGAGTCGCGTTGGCAGCGGAAACGGACAGTGGAGCCGCCGTCACCGTCAGCGTGCCGTTGGTTGAAGTCAGGGCATAGTTGGTCAACTTGCCGTTGGGGTCAACCAGCGCGGGAACGATCGGATAAGTGCCCACCGCGGCGGTTGGGTCGGCGCTGGTCGCGCCGAAGGTAATGTTGTCGCCATTCACCAGGCCTGTGATGGTTCCGGTGAAGGCCGGGTTGGGATCGCCATAGACGCGAGTAGCGTTGTTAGCGGTCGCGGCGAGGGGCGCCTGCGTCACCGTCAAGGCCCCGTTCACCAGGGTGACAGCATAGTTGCTAAGTCTGTTCGTCGGATCGCTGAGGACCGGAGTGATCGCATAACTGCCTACGTTGCTGGTTGGATCGGCAACGGTGGTGTAGGAGGCAGTGATGGCGTCGCCGTTCTTCAGGCCGGCGATGGCGCCGGTGAAGGCCGGGTTCGCTGCGCCGTAGAGACGGCTGGCATTCGCTGCCGTGACGGTGAGCGGAGCCGCATTCACGGAAAGCACTCCGTTGTTGATTACGATCGTGTAGTTGGCCAGAGCGCCGGTGCCGTTGTCAGACAACGTCGGCACGACTGCATAGGCGCCTGGCGCGCTGGTTGCTGTGGCCGCGCTGGCATAGGTGGCGGTGATGTTGTCACCGTTCTGGATTCCCGCGATCGTGCCGGTAAAGACGGGGTTGGCATCGCCGTACAGCCGCGATGCGTTGGCCGCGGTCACCGTCAGCACGGAGTTGGTGACCGTAAGCGTGCCGTTCACTAAAGTCACCGCGTAGTTGCCCAGCTTGCCGGCAGGATCAACCAGTGCGGGCGTGATGGGATAGGTTCCCACCGGGCTGTTTGCGGTGGCCGTGGTGCTGTAGGTGGCGCTGATGTTGTCAGCGTTCTTGATTCCCGTGATCGAGCCGGTAAAGACCGGGTT
>JAICYU010000217.1 GCA_025934025.1 Terriglobales bacterium | reverse complement strand
GCTGGCGCCCAGGGCGCTGCGGATGGCGATCTCGCGCGAGCGGGCCATAGCTTTCGCAAGAAGCAGATTAGCCACATTCGCGCAGGCAATCAGCAGCACGAATGCCACTGCTCCGAGCAGAACCAGCAGAGCTGGACGCACATCGCCTACCAGGTCCTCGTACAAGGGCGAAACCAATGCGCCCCAGTCTTTGTCGTCTGCGGGATATTGCTGGGCGAGGCGATCAGAGATCGCGGTCATCTCGGCTTGCGCTTGCGTCAACCCCACTCCCGGCTTGAGCCGCGCGATCACGATGGAGTGGTGCTCCCCTCTGACCGCTGCTTCCTTCGGTGTCCATGCCAATGGCTTCCAGAGTTTCTGTTCCCAGTCGGGATAGGTGAAGCTGGGGCCCATGACGCCGACGACGGTGTACGGCTCGTCGTTGAGCGTGACCTGCCGGCCCACAACACTGTGGTCGCCACCGAAGCGGCTCTGCCAGAAGGCATAGGTCAGGATTACTTCGTGATTGTGGCCCAGGACGTCCTCACCCGCAACAAACGTGCGACCGAGTAGCGGCTGGACGCCAAGAACCTTGAAGAAATCGGCCGAGACGCTCGCGGCTTGCACAAACTCCGGTTTCCCCCCGCCGGTCAAGTTCATGCTCGATCCGCTGAAGATCGCCATGTCCTGGAACACGTCATTCTGGCGCTGCCAGTCAATGTAGTTGGCTGCGGAAACGGAGAAGCGGGAGATTCCAGGGAAGCTCTTGGCCGGCGGCACGTGCCACACATGGACCAACCGCTCAGGATTGCCAAAGGGAAGCGGCCGCAGCAAGACCGCATTTACCACGCTGAAGATTGCGGTGTTCGCTCCGATTCCCAGCGCCAGCACCACCACAGCCGCGATGGTGAATCCCGGGCTCTTGCGCAGCACGCGCGCTCCGTATTTCAAGTCCTGAAATAGATTTCCCACGAGAGTGACTTCTCCTTTGAGCTTTTATGAAAGCACGTTCGCCGCCATTCGGGCGGTGCTATATCTATGACGACCAAGGTGGTAATCCGATAGCGACAAGACGCGGAGAAGTAGCGCTGTCCGGAATCGAGCACCTGAATTCAAAATCGCACAGGCGGTTTTGCATGTTTGCTTTGCCGCGGATGCAAAGCGTATAACGACCGTATCTCAAGTCCGAGAAAGGGGAATCTCTTGCGTAGAATTTTCATCGTGCTCTTGTTGATCGGTGGCATGGGCCTGGCACAGACGGCAAAGCATAAGGCTGCAACGAAATCGTCGGCGGCCAAAGCGACTGAGCATGCTCCGGCAATCACCACTCCAGATAACATCAAATGGGGCGATGCGCCGCCAGTATTCTCGCCTGGAGCACAGTTGGCTGTGCTCTCAGGCAATCCCATGGCAGCCGGCCCCTATGTAATACGGCTGAAGATGCCGGATGGTTACAAGATCATGCCCCACTGGCATCCGACCACGGAAAATGTGACGGTGATCTCCGGAGAATTTCACGTCGGCATGGGCGACAAGCTGGATGAAGCGGGAATGCAGGCGTTGCCACCGGGATCATTTGTCGCTGTTCCTCCGCACATGCATCATTACGCGATGGCAAAAGGCGAGACCGTGGTTCAGGTCCATGGCATGGGGCCATTCAAATTGAACTACGTGAATCCCAGCGACAATCCTCAAAAGAAATAACCAGGAAAGGTGCGCCGAAAGGCGCACCTTCCAAACCTCGGTAGACGCTCAGATTTTCTTCAGCAGTTTCAACCAGCGTTGCCAGGCTTCGTCGTGGGCTTTCTTGTTCGCAGGGTTGGTGTCGCTAGGGTCCTCGCCGGCACGCATGAATCCGTGGCCCGCGCCATCATAGACCACTGGATCGTAGCTCTTGCCGGCCTTCTTCATCTCCTCTTTCGTCTGAGGGATGGTGGCATCCACGCGCTCGTCTTTTCCCGCATAGAAGCCATACACCGGCGCAGTAATGCTATTCACCTCGCTGGGCGGCGTTCCATAAAAGACAAATGCAGCGCTCAGGTCTTTGCGGTTGGTAGCGAAGCGGAATGACTGCGTTCCTCCCCAACAGAAGCCGACAACAGTCAGCTTGCCGTTGGTCGAAGGAAGCTTCTTGGCGTAATCCGCTGTGGCGTTCAGGTCGGCCGTGACCTGGTCAGGGTCGAGCTTGGAAACCGCTTCGCGCGCAGCATCTATGCTGGGGAAATCGCTGCTCTTGCCGCCGTTTGGGCCCATTCCGGAGAGCAGGTCTGGAGCAATTGCGATGTAGCCGTGCTCGGCGAGCTGGTCGGCCACGCTACGCACCCAGTCGGTCATGCCAAAGATTTCGTGGACTACCAGCACCACCGGCGCTTTGTGCTTTGATTCCGGATAAACGACAAAAGCGTTGACGGTGCGATTGTCGTGCTTGATCTGGACCCACTCACCATGGCGCGGCGATTTTTCCAGTTTTTGTTTTGCCCAGTCCTGCGCTGAAGCCAGGGACAGGCCGAAGATGACAACAAGCGCAACAGCAAGATTCCGTTTCATGGCGGAAAAGTTTACTCCAGCCCGCCTTTTTCCCCAACAGGCCTGGAACCAAAACATAAATTAGCACTGTAGACAATCTACAGCCATGGGTGTAGGTTATCTACATGCCAAAGGCGGAACGCTATCAGAACCGGATTGAACTGCTGCAAGGAACGCTGGACCTGCTGGTGCTGCAGACGCTGCGCTGGGGGCCGCAGCATGGTTACGGCATCAGCCAGGCGATCCGCATGAATTCGGGCGACGTCTTGCAGGTGGACACCGGGTCGTTGTATCCGGCGCTGCATCGGTTGGAAAAACAGAAGTGGATCGCCTCCGCATGGAAGTTTTCCGAAAACAAGCAGCGAGTGAAGATTTACCGGCTCACTGCCGCGGGAAAGAAGCAGCTCTCCGCTGAGCGCTCCCGCTGGAGCCAGTTGCTGCAGGCAATGTCTGGAATTCTTGAGCCGCGCGGTAAAGAGAGCGAGATATGAGGATTTTCAAAAAACGCGAGCAGGCGATCAAAGAAGAGCTGGAGTCGCATCTCCGAATGGCTGCTCAGGAGCGCATGGATCGCGGCGAGAGCCAGGCCGAAGCTGAAACGCAGGCACGGCGCGACTTTGGGAACCGAGCATTGGTCCAGGAGGTCACGATGGGAGTTGCAGGCACAGCGTGGTTGGAGCGATTGCAGCAAGACATGCGCTACGGAGTGCGTGTGATGCGCAGGAATTTCGGCGCTTCTCTGGTTTCCATTCTCACGCTGACGCTCGGCATCGGCGCGAGCACCGCGATCTTCAGCGTGGTCTATGGCGTGCTGTTGCGTCCACTTCCGTATGACAAGCCGGGACAACTCGTTCGCGTGTTCGAAGTGGATGGCAAAGGTAATCAGATGCGATTCACCGGCCCTAACTTTGACGATGTGCGGGCGCAGAACCACTCATTCCAGGCAATTGCGCAATATGGTTCTGAGTTAGAGACGGTCCGCGGCAGCGCTGAGCCGCAGCGGGTGAACATCAGCTACGTTTCGAAAGATTTCCTGAGCGTGATGGGGGTCGGGCCGGTACGCGGACGGGCATTCTCAAAAGAAGATCAGCATGTGGGCGCCGCTCCGGCAGTTCTGGTGAGCTACTCCTTCTGGCAGCAGTCGCTTAATTCAGCTACCGACCTTGATACTGCACGCATTACTGTAGGAGACCGCTCTGCCGCAGTCGTCGGTGTGCTTCCGCCCGGTTTTCGTTTCCCAGAGGACACCGCGATTTGGTTTCCAAGTGAGATTGAAGTTGACCCCCCCAGCCGCTCGGCCCACAACTGGAGGGTGGTTGGGCGGCTTCGCGACGGAATATTGCCAGTGCAGGCACAGGCGGATGTTAGTGCCATTGGCCGCCGGCTCAAGCAGCAGTATGGCCAGGATATTGACATGGAGGCGGGAGCAGTAGTTCCCCTGCAAGACGAAATCACCGGCCCAGTTCGCCCAGCATTGTTGATCCTGATGGGCGCAGTCGGATTCCTGCTGCTGGTTGCGTGCGCTAACGTAGCCAATTTGTTGCTGGCGCAAGCCACCGCCCGCGAAGGAGAGCTTGCCGTACGAGCCGCACTGGGCGCTTCGCGCCAGCGATTGGTCCGCCAGTTTCTGGCGGAGGCGCTCCTACTATGTCTTGCGGGGGGAGCCTGTGGTGTGCTGGCAAGCTGGTTCGGAGTGCAAGCTCTGATTGCTCTGGCTCCTGCCGGGACGCCGCGGCTGAACGAAGTCGGAGTGAACTGGCCGGTACTGCTGTTTGCGCTGGCGCTTTCAGTTCTTCTGGCGATTGCGCTCGGCCTCTTCACAGCGTGGCGCGCTACTGGAAGAGACTTGCAGGCGAGCCTGGCGGAGGGTGGCAGGCAGGGCAGCCTTCATCGCAGCCAGCGGCTGGGCCGGTTCATCATCGCCGGGCAGCTTGGAGTCACGCTGCTTCTGCTGGTGGGCGCAGGCTTGCTCGGACGCAGCCTGCTGCAGGTGCTCTCGACAGATCCCGGTTTCCGCATGCAGAAGATTGTGACTATGAATCTTGCGTTGCCGCAAGCCTTCAAGGACAAAGTCGCGCGCGTGGAGTTTCTTAATCATCTCTTTGATCGCTTACGCGCCCTTCCGGGCGTACAAGAGGTCGGCGGTACAAACAGCCTTCCTCTTGGCTCCGACGGCGGCGGCCCTAGTGGCACCTTTGCCATGATCAATGAACAGCAGCTTTCGCCCCACTCAAAGGAATTGATCCGTCAATCCGCAGCATACGAGGGAACTGATCTCACGCCTGCTCAATTCAAGCAGCTTGACGATTTTCTTACTGCTCTGTTTCATGACACGGCTCACACGGGCCAGGCCGACTACATCGTTGCCAGTGGAGGTTATTTCCGCGCTTTAGCAATCCCGCTGGTGCATGGGCGCTTGTTCGACGAACGCGACACTGCCGAGTCTACGCACGTAGCTGTGATCAGCGAGTCTCTGGCCCGCCGCTCGTGGCCGCGTGAAGACCCGATTGGCCACACCATTGAATTCGGCAACATGGATGGCGATTTACGCCTGCTGACCATTGTGGGCGTAGTAGGCGACGTGCGCGACCGCAGCCTGGAAGTGCAACCCGCGCCGACCGTGTACGTGAGCTATCGCCAGCGGCCGCAAGCAACTTATAGGTTCGATGCAGTGATTCGCAGTGCTGCCGATCCGGCGACCACGCTCTCCGAAGCTCGTAAAATT
>JAICYU010000185.1 GCA_025934025.1 Terriglobales bacterium | reverse complement strand
GCTTTCTCAATCTGCCAAAGCGCATCGCGGCGATGCAGGTTGACGTTGTCTGCCACGCCGATCCGATTCAATGCGCCGATCCTCGCCAGCATGGCCAGGTTCGCGCGGCTCAGCTCCGGCACGCGCGCGGCCAGGTCTTCTGTGGATGTAAACAGCCGTTGCTGCCGTGCCCGCACCAGCGCCTCGCCCGCGGCCGGTTGCAGTCCGCGCACGTAGCGCAATCCCATCCGAAGTGTGTGGCTCCCCGAACTCTCATGCGCCAGCGAGCAGTTCCATTCCGAGCAGGTCACATCAATAGACCGCACCTTCAGTCCGTGCCGCTGCGCATCTTTCACGATCGTTGCCGGCGAATAGAAGCCCATAGGCTGGTTATTGAGTAGCGCCGCGGTGAATGCTCCCAGATAGCGCACCTTGAGAAACGCGCTGGCATAGGCAATCAGCGCAAAACTTGCGGAATGCGACTCCGGAAATCCGTACAGCGCAAATGAGGTAATGAACTGCACGATTTCGTCCTGCGCTTTGGCCGCGATGCCGTTTGCCGTCATGCCGGCGCGCAGTTTAGTTTCAATTTCGCGCATGCGGCGCTCTGAACGCTTGTGCCCCAGCGCGCGCCGCAATTCCTCCGCTTCACCGCCTGTGAAGTTCGCGCAGATCATGGCCATGCGCAGCAGTTGTTCTTGAAATAGCGGCACGCCCAGGGTTCGCTCCAGCACCGGCTGCAATGATGGGTGCGGATAAGTCACAGGCTCTTTTCCCTGTCGCCGCCGCAGATAAGGGCTGGTCATCTGTCCGGTGATGGGCCCGGGGCGAATCAATGCTACTTGTGTCACCAGATCGTAAAACTTTTTGGGGTTATTTCTTGGCAGCGACGCCATCTGGGCCCGGCTCTCAATCTGGAACATGCCAATGGTATCCGCTTTTCGAATTGCGTCGTAAACGTCCGGGCAGTCCGGAGGCAGATGTGCCAGATCAACTTCCTCGCCGTAATGATCGCGAATGAGACCGATGGAATCCTTCAGCACCGCCATCATGCCCAGGCCCAGCAGGTCCACTTTGATAATTCCAAGATCGGCGCAATCATCTTTGTCCCACTGAACCACTACGCGCCCGGGCATTGTCGCAGGCTCCAGAGGGACCACCGAATCGAGCTGGCCCTGGCAAATCACCATCCCGCCGGAGTGCTGGCTCAAGTGCCGTGGAAGGTCCTGAAGGCGAACACAGATGTCGAGATACTTGGCAACCAGTGGATGGTTAAGATCCAGCCCTGCTTGGTTGAAATGATTGTCGAAAGTATCTTCCGGGCCGCGCCACTCCCAACTGCCAACCAGGCCGGAGAGTTGGTTAAGCGTCTCCGTATCAAATCCAAAAACTTTTCCCGCTTCACGCGCTGCCATGCGCCCGCGATACGTGCAGACGTTGGCCGCCATCGCCGCGCCAAGCTGGCCGTATCGTTGATAAACGTATTGGATCGCCTTCTCGCGCTCGTCGCCGCTGGGAAGATCAAGATCAATGTCCGGCCACTCGCCACGTTCTTCTGAGAGAAAACGCTCGAACAGCAGGTCCATTCCAATGGGATCAACCGCAGTGATTCCCAGCGAGTAACAGACGGCGCTGTTCGCGGCAGAACCGCGTCCCTGCACCAGAATTCCGTGCTCGCGACAGTAGCGCACAATGTCCCATACGATGAGAAAGTATCCGGCGAGATCAAGCGCTTCAATCAGCTTGAGTTCTTTTTCCAGTTGTCCGCGGACGCGCTCTGTAATGGGGTGATAACGATCGCCGGCGCCCTTCATGGTTTGAATGCGCAGGAAATCAATCTGCCTTCCTCCATCCGGCACGGGATAACGAGGAAATTCATAACCCAATTTTTCTAAAGTAAATTCCAGACGATTGGAAAGCTCTACCGTGTTGCTGATTGCCTCAGGAATGTCGGCAAAGATTCGTTGCATCTGCTGTGGAGTGCGAAGATAGCGCTCTCCGTTGAAGCAAAGTAGCCGTCCGGCATCTTCCAGTGTGCGCTTGCTCTTGATGCAGGTGAAGACGTCCAGAATTTCCCGCTCCGCTGGAGTCGCATAGCAAACTCCATTGGTTGCCAATATCGGCAGGTTCATCTCTCGCGCCAGTTCCACCGCGGCTTGATTACGGACTTCCTGTTGGCGGCTAAAATGTCGTTGCAGTTCAACGTAAACATTCTTCGCGCCAAATACGCTCTCCAACTTCTGCAGCAATTCTCTGCCGGCTTCAGTTCCACCGCGTTCCAACGCCTTCGCTAAAGGCCCGTGTTCATCGCCGGTTAGGCTGACCAGCCCTGCCGCGTGCTCCTCGAGTTCTTCCAATCGCGCGCTGGATTCGGCATACTTCGGTACGCGCAGTTTTGTCCTGGTAATCAGGCGGCAAAGATTTTGATATCCCGCTCGCGTCTCGCACAGCAGCGGATAAGTCGCGGTCCCATCTCCATCCTCAATGGTGAGTTCTGCTCCCACATGCGCACGAAGCTTGGCCTTCTCTGCGGCCATGTGAAATCGCGCCGAACCATAAAATCCATTGCGGTCCAGCAACGCCATCGCGGGCACGTTCTGCACGGCAGCCACGCTGGCCAGCAACTCCGGCAAAGACGCTCCTTCTAGGAAGGAAAACGCCGAACGTGCATGGAGTTCCACGTATTTCATCAGAGCACCTGGCCTTGAGATCACTCAACATTGCCGCCAGACTTCGAATTGGGATGAAACATCTTTGCGATTTCACCCGCCTGAGGCCCCATGATGGCAATTTGCAGAGACTCGCCGGAGGAGTACATTCCATTGACAAACCAATTTTTCGAAAGCGCGTCGTGAACGATCCGATAGATTCCTGTGCCATTCTTCATCTTGAGTTCCAGGTCCCATTCCTCTCGGTGCCATTTCTCTGCAGCTTCCCACCATCCTCCGCTGCTGCGCCATGGGCCGCTTGCCTTCAGAACTTTCGCTCTGCTCTCTCCGAACCTCACAGCCTCAGGAACTCCGCTCTTTAAAAAAACCTCCGCTGCAATAGGCGGCCGAAAGATACTTATTGGTAGAAGCCTCGTCTGCGATCTTGATTTTCCTTGAGTTTTGCCTGCCGCTTTGGCCTCTTCACTGGATCGAAACACTTGAAAGCTGTCGGGCTTATGCGAATCCATCACGGCAGCGAATCCCACGCGATCGCGCCCTTGCTCATCTTTCTCTCCCACTAGGGCGCGCAACCGCGCCATGGTGATCTCCAGTTTTGCTGGCTCCGGAGCAAGCGATTGAAATAGACCTGCTTGTCCAAATTGAATGCGCGCTGGAAATGCTTCAATCCGCACTTTCCGCACCGCTCCATGCGGCGGATGAGCGGCCAGATCGAGTTGCAACAGCTTGGAAAGAATCTTCGCTTCTTGGGTCGGAACCGGTAGTTTAAGAATCTTTTGATAGGTGTCTGGATGTTTATCTCTTTCGTAACCTGTGTTCAATTGCCGGTCAGCATGGGTTTCAAGTTCCAGATCGAGCTGCACACAATCCGTTGCCAGAGATCGCGCCATCAGCCGCGACATCAGCCGTTCCAGCAATTGACCAAGTACAAGTTCTAATGGCTCCAGGATCTCTACTGCCTCTTCCAGTTCTATGCTTTCGTGAAATGAAGCTGTAGGTTCGGTTGGAACCAGCTCTCGCTGTACTTCCCCTTTTGCCAGCCGCTGCAAATAAAGCCCCTGCTGGCCGAGTCTCTGGATCAGTGGAATTCCCGGCAAATCAGCTAATGTTTTGAAGTTACGAATGCCCCAGCTATCAAATTTGGCCAGAATCTCCTCGCCTGGTTCAAGTACATCAATTGCAAGATTTGCTAATCGCGATGTCTCCTCTCCTTTTGGTATGACCGTAATTCCCGAAAACCCCCGGGCCGCGTGCAATGCTGTATCTGGATTGCTCGCCAATGCCACATTGACTTGAAAACCGCATTTCACCGCTCGCGATCTAAGTTGGTCTGCGATTTGTTTTGGTGTTCCATATAAACGTTCTGTGCCGGTTAAGTCCGCTGTGATCGTCCCGGGCGCGGTGGATTCCACACGGGAGAAGAACCCATGTCCACAATCCAGAAGCATCGCTTGTGCTCTCTGCTCCTGTTCGGCTTCTCTCTTTCGTAGCATTACTCCCAGGCATGCTTCCGCTTGTCTTTTTTTCATGTCCGCGTGAATTCCCACTTGACGCGCAGCTGCATTTGAGGCAAATACTTTCAGGGCCTGCTCCGGTCCGTCCAGCACCGCAATCGGATCCGAAAGAAAGGAAACTACTGTCTGTTCTAGCAGGAGCGCCTGCACATGAAAATCAAATGCGTGAATACATCCAAACATTGCTATGCCCGTTTTGTAAACAGAGGAAGTTTTTCTTTAAAGCTTTCAATCGGCTTGCGCAGCTTCTCGCGCACAACTTCACACTGAGTCTCAATTCCGGACAGAATTCTTGTGTGCGGAAGGTTCATCGAGTTGACGCATGGCTGCACGTCCTGAATTGCTGGCTGCAATTGCCGAATTGGCTGGAGTTGAATTGCAGTCCAGATTCCTGCGCTTGGCTTGATTTTCAACGATAGATTTGCACAACTCTGGGCCACGGGAATGCTCGTCAGAAAAATAAGAGTTGTAAATGTTCGCTCCGCGGCTCGTGAAAATCGATGCCAGGTTGTAAGCGGCACTCTCCTAATCAGTCGTTCTGCAACTCCCGCAAGATCCACCACGATCAATTTGAATCCACCGTGATGTACTAAAATGTCCGCCGCTTTGAACGCTTGCTCCACCGCATTTAGTTTTTTATACCGATTCGCACACCGCACCCATAGCATGCGAGACAAATCAATTCCCGCAGCTTCAGCCGGCATAAGGTCAAATCGACCATTCGTGTCCACGAATGCACAATGTTCTCTTGAACTGCAATTTTTATCAACACAAAGCTGCAGAGATCCAATTGTTGTTAATAGAGTTATGTGACCAAAAAAAGCTATGAACTCGGGATTGGAAAAAGATCCAGAACTTACAATCGGCCGGAGAAAGTGGAACGGATCTTCACCTGAATTCACTTCAGCTGAATTCACTTCAGCTGGATTCACTTCAGCTGGACTTACAACTTCCTTCCATCTCGTTATTGATGGAAGTATCACATCGGGAGCTTTCTCGGCCTCCAGCCCACCTACTTGCAACCGTTGATGAAGCATTCTGAGAGTTACGCTGCCATTTTCTTTCCCCACCTGGTAATGATGTAGCGATAATTCTTAGGTTTGAATACCTGTTTTAGGTAGACACCTTTGGATTCAGCTGCCATAAATGCAATGCCGCATACTCCTCAGGCGGCACATCGAAATATAAGTACACGTCTCCCCTTTCCCGATATTCAATCTCTAATTTCCGCCGCTTCGAGCTATGCCCCATCGAAGCAATGCACTCCGGATCCATTGCGTGTCGTCTCATGTTGACCAGTTTAGCAAATCCCATCCTCCCTCTGCCGGCCTCATCCGCTTCAACCCTCTGCTTAGAAGGCAGAGGGCTGAAACTTGTAGGCTGAGGGTTGAAGGGCCATTCGCAACCACAAGCTATTCCGTTAAGGTTTTAACCTTTAATCTGATCTGCTCGCGAAAAGCTTTGCGGGAGCTCCTACAACTTCACTTGGCTTCGCGCTGCGACGGACAAATCGCATTCAGCGCCTCGGCTTTGGCCGCAATCCGTATCCGCGAGTAATACCTCGACATCCTGATTGACTGATGGCCGGCGATGGAAATAATCGTCTCGTCGGGCGTACCTTTCTCAAATAATTTCGTAATCACCTGATTGCGAAAGTTCCGCGGCTGGAGCCATTCCAGGCCGGTCGTCTTACGCATGGCATGAAACGCCGACCGGATAAAGTACGGCGATGCCGGCCGCGTTACGTCATAGCAATTTCGCTTCACGCGAAACGGAAAGATGTAGTGTTCGGGACGATACGCACCCATCTTTTTCGCCCGACCCACGATGCGCCGGATCTGCTTCAGCGCCGTTTCATTCAGCGGGACCACCCGCGCACGAAATTCGTTCTTCACTTTGTCGTCGGGGATATGGATCGTCGCCGGCTCGCCATCCAGGAACAAATGCCGCAATTGCAGATGCCGCAGTTCCGTTCCCATGGCGGACGTATTATTCGTCAGCGAGACCGCCCAATACGCTACGTTCCAATCCGGATTCCCCGCCACCACGCGAAAGAACTTCTCTTCCTCATCCGACGTCAGCACCTTCGGCGGCGTCCAATTCGGCAGCGGCAGCGGACGGTAATGTTTCTCCATCAAATCCCACAACTCCGCCTGACGCAGCACTTGCGCCAGCGTATTCACTTCATGGTT
>JAICYU010000081.1 GCA_025934025.1 Terriglobales bacterium | reverse complement strand
CACTTCCGTGCTTGCCCTTGCAATTGACGATAGCGAAAAATGCTCTTTGCGCAGCAGAATCAGGCCCACCGGAAGTGGGGCCATATAGGTTGCGATCCATAAAAGGATTCCGCAAACTACCGCCAACTCAACCGGAACAGCAAACACATTCGACAGCGCGGCGATCACCATAAGCTGCGCACCGCCGCCCCCGGGAAGTTGGACCAGCGATCCCACCAGGCTGAAGCCCATCAGCAGCAAGACCGCGGGAAAACTCATTCCCGCAAGCGGAAACGGGCAGGCGTGAACTACCTCAAGATAAGCCAAAGCAATGGCCAGCCACATCAGCAGAGAGAGTGCCGCCGCAGAAGCGAATGCACCCGGACTTCGCAATCCTTGTACGCCTTCAAAGAACGAATGAAGTCCCCGTTCCAAACTTACGACGATCCTTGTTCGAAGTCTCAGGCGGCTCGGTTTGAGCGACAGCTTCGAGCGGAAGCGCCATAAGACAATGCTTGCAGCCAAGATGACGACTACTAAGCCTGCCACAAGCCATGAGGCGCGACGGAACTGGCCCATATACGGCAAGCTTCCTAACTCTGGCGAGACAAAAATCGCGGCAGCGATCAGGATGGCCGCGGCGGCGAGATCGAAGAATCGCTCAAGAGTCCAGATCGCCACTTGTGAAGCCATGCTTACTGCTTCTTCCCGTGAGATGAGATAAGGGCGCACGAATTCGGCGGAGCGCCCGAGCATCGCCAGGGCCGCAAACCCGATGATGGTCGTCCGCAGCAATGGCAGGATGCGCGCATTCTTCAGGGGACGCATCAGCACCTTCCAGCGCAGGGCTCGCAGGAAATATCCAAGGTAGATCAGAACTACCGCAAACACCGCCGGCGCAATGCGGATGTTGCGGGAGGTCTTTAGGAATGCCGCCCAGTCAAACCTGGCCCATGCGGTTGCTTCACGGAAAAACACCAGCGCGATGATGAGCAGGATTACTGCCGCGATGGTCTTTCGCTTCAACCGCACTCCTGGTGGGAAAGGACCGTGGCGCGCCTCCCAAGACGAAGTTTTTGCGATGCTATAATCGCGAAATAGCTCAATGCAGACCCTTTCCTCGACCAGCGCTCCGGCCTCTCCCACTGTAGCGCAGACCCAAAAGGTCGAGGCACGTGGGAGAACTCTTTTTTATATTGTCAGCCTGCTATTAATTTCCGGCTTCATTTATATCGGAAACGCCTTCTACCCGGCCCTGCTCGACGATGCCGACGCCTCCCACGCCGTAGTTGCCCGGGAAATGCTCCAGCGCGGTGACTGGGTGGTCACCTACATGAACGGCATTCGCTATCTCATGAAGGCCCCGCTGCACTACTGGACCGTGGCGGCCGGTTATGTTGTGTTCGGCCAGACAGAATTCGCGGTGCGGCTTCCGGTTGCGCTGGCCATGGTCCTGCTCACGCTGATGACTTTTGAGTTCGCGCGCTGCTTCTTTGGTCTGCGCGCCGGCTTCTATTCCGGGCTGATTACGGCGACAAGCATCGGATTCTTTCTGTTCACCAGGATCATGATTCCTGAAGCAATTTATGCGCTTCAGTTCACCGCAACGTTCTACCTTTTTCTTCGCGCGTGGACCGGCAGTATGAATAAGCGACTGGGCTGCTGGGGCGTTGCCGTCCTGATTGCTCTGGCTGTCCTCACGCGCGGTCTGATTGGCGTTGTTTTTCCGATTTTCACGATCGCCGGTTTCATCGTCGCGACGAAAAGCTGGAACCGCTGGCGTGAACTCCACTTCTTCTCCAGCGCGCTTATTTTTGCAGTGGTCGCTGTTCCCTGGCATGTGCTCGCTGAGTTGCGTTCTCCCGGATTCTTCTGGTCCTACTTTATCAATGAGCACTTAAACCGAGCATTGGGCACGCGCTATCCTCCTGACTATGACGCCGTTCCGCTACTGCTGTGGTGGGTAGCGCATCTGGCTTGGCTTTTCCCGTGGAGCATCTTTGTCGGTTTTGCTCTCAAGCAGTTGCCTCATCCACGCACTTGGTGGACTGGGAACATGTCCGCGTCAGCGCAGGCGCGGTTGCTGTTGTTCATCTGGGCTGGAGTGATTCTCGGCTTCTTCTCTGTGCTTGGCGGATCACGCATGGAGTATTACAGCTTCGGGGCATGGCCGGCGCTGGCCATCCTGCTGGGATTGGGACTGGCGCGCGCGGAGCAGTCTCAATCGCGCTGGCTTCCCCACTTGCAGGCAGTCCTTGCCGGACTCGGATTGCTGATTGCTGCCGCGCTCGGATACATGGTGTGGCAGTCCTCCCGCTTCCATTCCACCGGCGATATTTCCAGCCTCCTGAAGATGCATGAGAACAACTTTTACCGGCTCTCCATGGGCCATCTCTTTGACCTGACTCCGCAGGCCTTCGCGGATTTGCGGGCCCCGGCTCTCGGCGTCGCGATCCTGTTCGGTGCTGGATTCGCTTTGGCCTGGCTTCTGCAATGGAAGAAGCGCGGCCTGGCTGCCAGCCTCACCGTCGCGCTGGCGATGGTCGGCTTCATGTCATTTGCCAACATGGCGTTGGGAAGCTTCTCGCCTCGGCTTTCATCAAAAACGCTGGCGCTGGACATCAACAAGTATCTGCGCCCTCAGGATAAAATCGCCATCTACGGCGAATTCGACGCCGGCTCCAGTATCGCCTTCTACTGCGACCGCCGCGTTTACCTTTACAACGGCCGCTATGACAATCTGGAGTTCGGCTCCCACTATCCTGACGCGCCGAAAATCTTTCTGAAAGACGCCGATTTCCCTGCATTCTGGCGGCAGCCGGCGCGAGTGTTTCTCTTTGTCCAGCCGGAGCTGCGACAACAGGCTTTTTCCCGGCTTGCGCTTCTGCCTCCCGGCTCGGTCTGGCTGCTGGCGGAACATGGAGGCAAGCAAGTGTTCGTCAATCAGCAGGTAATTCCGGATCAGACCTCGTTCGAAAAATATCTTCAAACGCATGATCTTGAAATTGCTGCTCCCAAATAAAGCAACCCGTGTTAGCTTGTTCGTGACTCATCCGGGAGACAAATGTTACGGCGCATCGTTCGCACGTTAAAAAGGCTGCCTTTAGACTTCGGGCAATATGAACTCCGCTACTCCACCAAGGGCAAGCTGATCGCTTATGCCCTGGCCGAAACCGGCGAAGGCAGACGAGCCCTGGACGTAGGCTGCCGCGACGGCTATTGGTCAGAACAACTGAAGGCAAAAGGCTACGCCGTAGTCTCGTGCGATATTGATCCGCGGTGCCCTCAAGGCCGCATCGTTGATGCCAACGCCAAACTTCCTTTTGCCGACAGCGAGTTTGACCTGCTCTGGTGCTCGGAAGTGATTGAGCATCTGCTGGACCCGGCTTTTACAATCCAGGAATTCAAGCGCGTGCTCAAGCCCGGAGGGCAACTGGTGATGACTACGCCCAACCAGGATTTCTGGATTTTTCGGCTCATCAAGCAACTGGGAATCTCCACTGCAACCATCTCCAACGAAGACCACACCTTCTTCTTCACTTACTCTGATATGAAGGAACTGGTGGGGGATTGCGATTTTTACGGCTACTTCCCTTATCTGCTGTTGAAGTTTCGTATCTCCGCCACGGCGCCGCTCATGTCGCCGACCATTGTCCTGTGCCACACCAACGACAAGGCCCCGCGCACCACAGCAGCAGCGCGATTCGAGAAGGAGCCCGCGACGGTCTGACTCCGCAGCGAAGCCGCGATTGCGATTGCCTGTTTATGACTTACTCCGCAATGGAACCAGCGCTCGCAGACGGTCTTCCCGCAGATAGAGTCCAATCCAGACCAGCACGCCGAAAATCACGGGTGCATAGAACGCTTCGCCGATGCGCACATGGGTGGCCGTTGCGCCACCGAAATATGCGGTGAGCAGAATGGCGCCGAACACTGACGTGCGCGGAATCGCATAAACCAGCGCGCATACGATCTCCAGGACTCCCAAAGGAATCACCAGCCGTTCCGGATAGCCCAGGTGGGCCACGCTCTGCAAAACCATCGGCGGCTTCATGAACGACATGATGCCGCCGAACAAGAGCATGAGCACCGGCAACGCGCTGATCACGCGTCCTGTCCAGAGCATCTTCTTTGAAGCCTTCGCAGTCTGTGTGCCGGCTTCCATGAGTTTCCCTCCCCGCATTTATGTTGGTGTTTCATCATAATGCAGGAGTGCGGATCATGTTGCCAATTAAAAATCACAGAGAGGTTACTGCGTGATTTGAATTCCAGCGCTCTAATTCACAATCCGGAGTTGGCATGCCTGGTTTCATTCAGCAGAGCGCCCGGAGCAATCGCTGGTAAGGTTGGCGGATCCAGGCTGGGCTGGACTGCAAAGTACGCCCGGTGTGAAGTGTAAACCGAGTACATCAGCGGAAGTAGTCCAAGGCCGGGATCCCAGAAAACCACTTGGGTTGGCCAGCCTCCCAAGTCCGTTTTGTATCTTGAGCGCCGGCGTGGCTGCTATCGTGTGTCCTGGTTCCCGATCCGAGATCAAAGTTCACCCGGCAGTACTGGCACTCCTCATTCCAGCAGAACCGGCCTAAGAAACATCTTCGGGCGAAAGATACTGCAATGCGCGCAAGAGCATGTTCCCTTCCGGCACTTCAAATACCTTGTTGCCCAGAGTGATCTTCACCAGCTTGTCAAAGGGCCGGAACAGAGGGCCAGGATTGGACATGGTTCGATTTTAACCAAAGGATCTGCATCACGATCGTGAACTTTTTCTTTCCTGCAGCGCCTTCTTATTTATAAAGAGGCCTTACCGCGTGGACCGTCTTCCCTTCTTTTGTCATTCCTGTTGACATCCGACCCGAGGAAGTGTTCAATTGGGTCGAATGCCGACCCAAGATGAACGAGATCGCATCGCCCTGTTGCAGGGAACACTGGACCTGTTGATCCTGAGAACGCTTCTCTTTGGAGCGCAGCACGGCCAGGGAATCGCTCGCTCAATACAACTGCAATCTCATGACGAATTGATGGTGGATCACGGGTCTCTTTATCCCGCGTTGCAGCGACTGGAGAAGCAAGGCTGGATTTCAGCCGAGTGGGGCACAAGCAGCAACAATCGCAAAGCCCGTTTTTACAAGCTGACGAAAGCAGGACGCAAGCAACTGGCACATGAGACCGGCCAGTGGCAGCGGCTGGCGACAGCCATTGGACGCGTGCTGGGGCCGCAGGAATCGGAGGGCTGAGATGTTCAATTGGCGCAGAAGACGAGAACCCGATTTCACGCAGGAGATTGAGGCCCATCTGGCGCTTGAAGTGGACCGGCTTCGCGGCGAGGGCATGAGCGCAGAAGAAGCACAGGCCACGGCCCGCCGCGAGTTTGGCAACGTGCTCCGGGCGCAGGAACAGTTTCGCGAGTCAGGCCGTTGGATGTGGCTGGATCATCTGCTGCGCGACATGAAATTCGCGCTTCGCGTGCTGTTGCGGAATCCGGGCTTCACAACCGTCGCGGTGCTTTCACTGGCACTCGGGATCGGCGTGAACGCGCTGGTGTTCAGTGTGGCGAATGCTGTGGTTCTGCGGCCTTTGCCGGTGTCGCGTCCCGAGCAACTGGCTTTTCTTGAACCACCGCATCATCCGAGTATCTCGTTTCCAGACTACCGGGAGCTTCGCGATCGCAATCAGGTTTTTTCAGGGCTGGTGGGCTACCGAATTGTGGCTGTAGAAATGGAATCGCAGTCGGGGCCATCACGATCCTGGGGTTATCTCGCCACCGGAAACTACTTTGATGTGCTGGGAGTCCGGCCTTATCTCGGACGTTTTTTTCATCCAGCCGACGACTCGCGCCCGGGCGCCAGCCCTTATGCCGTGCTGAGCTACGGGTCATGGAAATCGAGATTTGGTGGCGACCGGGAAATTGTTGGCAAGACCATTCGCATCAATCGCCAGCCATACACCGTGATTGGGGTGGCTGGGCCCGAATTTCACGGCACGGAAGTGTTCTATTGGCCGGAGATCTGGGTCCCCATGATGATGCAGGCGCAGATTGAGCCGGGTAACTCATGGCTCGAGCGACGAGAGACGGGAAACACCTGGACCATCGGCAGGCTGAAAGATGGCGTTACCAGGTCGCGAGCGACGGCCAACCTGAATACCATCGCCGCCGATCTGTCCCGCCGCTTCCCATCTACCGATGATGGCTTGCGCTTCAAGCTGGCAACGCCGGGGCTGGTGGGCGACATGCTGGGAGCCCTGACACGAGCTTTCTCTTTTGGCATGCTCGTGCTGGCGGGTCTGGTTCTGCTGGCAGCTTGCACCAATCTCGCCAGCTTGGTGACGGCGCGGGGAAAAGACCGGCAACGGGAGATTGCAATTCGGCTCTCGATTGGCGCAACCCGCGGAAGAGTCCTGAGACAGGTTCTTACCGAGGCGTTGGTCCTTGCGCTCATGGGTGGAACTGCTGGCTACGGTCTGGCCTTTGTGTTGTCTGGAGTACTGAGCGCATGGCGGGCGCCGCTGGATTTTCCAGTCCAGTTCGATGTCAATCCGGATTGGCGCGTGTTCTTATTCGCCACAGCGATTTCGGTCATGGCCGGGGTGCTGTTCGGCCTGGCTCCGGCGCGGGCCGCTTCTAGAACAGACGCGAACGCAATCCTGAAAGGAGATCAGCCGCGCTGGGGTCGAGGGAAACTGGCAGCACGCGACGTGTTGCTGGTAGTGCAGGTAGCGCTATGCTTTGTCCTGGTCTCTGCCTGCTTGCTCTCTGTCCACGGACTGCAGAGGGCGTTTGCCACCAACCTGGGCTTTCAGCCGCAAGGTGTTTCCATTGCAGGATTCGAACTGGGGCTTGCCGGCTACACGGAAGAAAAGGGCCGCGACTTTAGAAATCATGCAGTGGAGAACATTGCGGCGTTGCCGGGAGTAGAGTCGGTCTCAGATTCGAATTCGGTCCCTCTCAGCATTGACCAATCCAGTTGTTCTATTTATCCGGAAGATCAACCCAACCTGCGCACCTCGGAGTCGCAATCCGCGATTATGTATCAGGTTTCGCCCCAATTTTTTCACACCATGCGAATCGAGCTGCTTGCCGGCCGGGAGTTCACCTGGCATGACGACGCGAAATCCAGTCGAGTGGCAGTCGTCAACCGGGCATTTGCAAAGCGTGTGCTGCGCGCTGAGTCCGCTCTGGGACGCCGCTTCAGGTGTGGTCATGGCGGTGAGCTTACAGAAGTTGTGGGCGAAGCGGAAGACGGGAAATACGAAAGTCTGGCAGATTCCAACCAGCCGGCGTTCTTTGTTCCTATCCTTCAGGTGTACAACAGCACGACCATCCTTGAGGTGCGGTCATCGCTGCCTGATAACGAGATCACCGCGAGAATAAGGGAGAGTCTGACGGGTCTCGATCCCCAGCTGCCGCTCTACAGCACGGGAGGGCTGGTACAACTGCTTGGCTTCGCATTTTTTCCCATGAAAGCAGCCGCTATCGCCCTCAGCTTTTTTGGAGTCCTGGCAGCCATGCTGGCTATCACCGGCATTTACGGACTGGTGTCATATTCGGTGGCGAGCCGGACCCGGGAAATTGGTATTCGCATCGCGATGGGCGCAAACCAGTCCCAAGTAATGAAGCTTGTTGCCACACGAGTGGCGGCACTGCTGGCGGCCGGTTCAGTGCTGGGTCTGTTTCTCGCTTTGGCCGCGGGAAGTGTTCTGCGAAGCGTCATCTATGGTGCATCGCCTCATGATCCGCGGGTGCTTTTGAGTGTTCTCCTGACCATCGTTGTTCTCGGACTGGTTTCATCCTGGGGGCCTGCACTGCGCGCTCTGCGCATTGATCCTGCAGTGGCGCTCCGTCGTGAGTAGAGTGATTCGGATGTGGCTATTGCAATCCTGCGCAATGACGCTATCAGTCTAGGCCGGAGGACCTGGCTTCTCCTGAATCCTGTTTCCGCCTCTACAATCTAAATAGAGCTGCTTTCCGTGGATCTCATTGCCAAAATCCGGACGATACCCATGCAGCCGGGCGTGTATCTGTACAAGAACGCGGAAGGCGAGGTCATCTACGTTGGAAAAGCCAAGAACCTGCGCGCTCGCGTGCGGTCCTATTTTCAGGAAGGCGTCGCAGAAGCCAATGCCAAGACTGGCTCTCTGCTGCGCGAGGCCGTGGATGTCGAGTACATCGTTGTCGCCAACAACAAGGAGGCGCTGGCGCTTGAGAACAATCTGATCAAGCAGAAGAAGCCGCGCTTCAACATCCTTCTGCGCGACGACAAAACGTATCCCTACATCAAGCTGACGTTGGGAGAGCGCTACCCGCGCGTGTATGTCACACGACGCCTTAAGAAAGACGGAAGCGAATATTACGGGCCGTACTTCCCGGGAAATCTGGCGTACCGCATCGTGGACCTGATCCACCGCGACTTTCTGGTTCCTTCATGCAAGGTGGACCTGACGCGATATCACCCGCGGCCTTGCCTGCAGTTCTACATCAAGCGATGTCTGGGGCCGTGCGTCCAGGGACTGACAACGCCTGAAGCGTATCGCGAAGCGGTCCACGACGTGCAACTTCTGCTGCAAGGCCGGCAAACCGATCTCTCACGTTCTCTTCGCGCGCGTATGGAGCAGGCCGCGGAAAGCCAGGAATATGAACGAGCGGCCAAGCTGCGCGACCTGATCTCCACCGTGGAGCAACTCCACGAGAAGCAGCGGATCGCGGCGGTTGAAGGCGATGATCAGGACGTTTTCGGCTACCACTTTGAAAACCAGATGCTGGCGGTGTACGTCTTCCATATGCGCGGCGGGAAGATTCTGGACCGGCGGGAGTTCTTCTGGGAGGAACTGCCTGAGATTGCTGTTCGTGCGCTGGACGAGGATTTCGCACCAATGGATGAGAAGTGTCAGGGCACGACTTCAGTCGTGCCATCTGACCGCCCGAAATACTCCGGGGCTTCAGCCCCTGCTGTTTTTTCTCCCGCCGAATTCTTTTCCGCCCTGCTGAAGCAGGTTTACATTGACCAGCAATATGTCCCGCGGCACATCCTCGTTCCCGTAGACTTTGAAGATCGCGCAGAGCTCGAAGAGCTTCTCGAAGAGAAGCGCGGCAGCAAGGTTGAGATCCTGGTTCCACAGCGCGGAGACAAACGATCCTTGATTGACCTGGCTGCGCAGAATGCCAAGCAATCGTTTGACCAGCGCTTCCGGGTGATGAAGCCCGCCGCCCGTGCCGTTCAGGAATCACTGCAGGACGCGCTGGCTCTTCCTGAGCTTCCCAAGCGCATCGAGGCTTTTGACATCTCGCACATTCAGGGCGCGGAGACAGTTGCCTCCATGGTTGTATGGGAAGAAGGCAAGATGAACAAGAGCGAGTACCGCAAGTTCATCGTGCGGACAGTCCAGGGCGTGGACGACTTTGCTTCTATGCGCGAGGTCGTTGCGCGACGCTATAAGCGCCTCCGCGATGAGAACAAGCCGATGCCCAGCCTGGTGCTGATTGATGGAGGTCTCGGTCAGCTCCACGCAGCCGCGGAAGCACTGGAATCGCTGGAGATCACCAACCAGCCGCTCACATCCATCGCCAAAAAAGAAGAGATCATCTACGTGTACGGCCAGGAAGATGAGCCTGTAGTTCTAGACCGCCACTCGCCTGTCCTGCATCTCGTCCAGATGGTTCGCGATGAATCCCATCGGTTTGCTGTGACCTTTCATCGCAAACGCCGGCAGATGCGCGATCGCGCTTCAGAGCTGCTGGAGATTCCAGGGATAGGCGAGCGCACCCGTCAGCGCCTGTTGCAACACTTTGGCAGCGTGCGCGCGGTGCAGGAAGCGGACTCCGTCGCACTAGGCGCAATTCTCAACAAGTCCCAGACTGACGCTGTGTTGCGGCATTTCAATAAACTGGTTACCGATGAGAGAGGGTGAAACCACCAGTAGTGCGGAGACAAGGTTTCGGCTTCAGACATTAAGCAGGAGCAATCGAATGCTCCCACTGGCCGGGCAAGTCCGTCAGCCGCTAACCATTTGAAATCCAGCTACTTAACGCTAGCCGCGCAGGTTGTTTTTTAAGCGGAAGGGCGGTATCATAATACCTGTTGTAGCTGGTTTCGGCCCCAGACTCTTCACTCGGGTTTGGGCATGGGTTTGTAATTCCCAATTCGCTGACGAACGTACCAGTGGGCGGAACGCCCACTTTTATTTTGGGGTGAAACCCTTAGTCGCGATGGCAGACACAGGCAAGATTCACCAGATTGCAGAGCGGGTGGCTCGTACGCACGGTTGCGAACTGGTGGAAGCCGAGCTGAAGGGCGGAGGCAAAGCGCGCACACTGCGAGTGACTATTGACAAGCCGGAAGGCGTCGCGCACGAGGATTGCGCCAATGTGAGCCGGGAGCTCTCGACCATCCTTGATGTAGAAGAGGCAGTACCGGGCGGCTCTTACACTCTGGAAGTATCTTCCCCAGGGCTGGATCGCAACCTGAGCCGGCCGGAAGATTTCGAGCGCTTCACTGGAAGCCGAATGAAGTTGATGACGCGAGAACCGGTGAACGGCAATCGCCACTTTGAAGGCAGGCTCGAGAGTTTTAGCCAGGGAAAGCTGACGCTCGAAACTATTTCGGGGAAGAAAAAGCCGAAGCCAGGGCACGCGCATTCGGGACAGAAGATTGAGATTGATCTGGCCAACATCGAGAAGGCCAATCTGGTTCCGGAGATTTAATAGGAATTTGTAGCAGGGATTATATGGCAAGCGAGATTTATAACGTCATTGACGCTTTAAGCCGGGAAAAAGGAATTGACCGCCAGATTGTGGTGAGCGCGGTGGAGGACGCTATTGTTGCGGCCACGCGCAAGAAAGATAAGAGCCAGGAAAACCTGCGCGGCGAACTGGACAAAGAAAGCGGCAAGGTCAATGTATATGCGGTGAAATCAATTCTTCCCTCGGAAGATGACATTGGAGACCCGCAGCTGGAAATCTCGCTGGATGAAGCCAAAGCCATTGATCCCAACGCCGAGGTGGGCGGCGAAGTGAGATTTCTCAAGTCCACTGAAGGACTGGGCCGCATCTCTGCGCAGATTGCCAAGCAGATCATTTTCCAGAAGGTTCGCGAAGCCGAACGCGACACCGTTTACAACGAGTATATCGGCCGGGTCGGCGAGATTCTGAACGCCACCATCAAGCGCATTGAAGGTCCGGATGTGATTCTGGACATTGGCAAGGCCGAAGCTCGCATGGGCCGCAAAGAACAGTCGCGGCTCGAGTCCTTTGCCGTGGGCGAGCGCGTGCGCGTGGTGCTGGCACGCGTGGACAAGCAGTCGAAGGGGCCGGCGGTCGTGGTGTCACGCGCGGCGCCGGAATTAGTGCAGAACCTCTTCCAGACCGAAGTGCCGGAAATTTACGATGGCACCGTTCAAATCCGCGCCATTGCGCGTGAGGCCGGCGAGCGCACCAAGATCGCAGTAATGTCGAAGGACAAAGATGTTGATGCTGTCGGCGCCTGTGTGGGAATGAAGGGCATGCGAGTGCAGTCCATCATTCGCGAGCTGCGCGGCGAAAAGATTGACATCATTGAATACCACGAAGATCCGGTTACGTTCGCGGAGAAAGCGTTGCAGCCCGCGAAGGTAAGCCGTGTGACCGTGGTTGACCCCACTGAGAAGCATCTCGAAGTGGTGGTGGACGATAGCCAGCTTTCACTTGCGATTGGCAAGAAAGGCCAGAACGTCCGCCTAGCTGCCAAGCTCCTCGGCTGGAAAATTGACATTAAGAGCGAAGAAGAAAAGCGCCAGGAAGTGGAACAGCAGATGGCTTCTCTGGTGCCGCAACAGGCCACGCCGCTGGAAAGCGTTCCCGACCTGGGCGAGACCTTGATTGAAAAGCTCAAGGAAGCCGGCATTACCACGGTCGAAGCCCTGGCCGATATGACTCCCGAACAGCTTGAAGAACTGCCGGGAGTGGGGCCGAAGACAGTGGAAAAAATCAGCGTTGCGGTCAATAATTACTTCTCCACTCTGGAAAGCCAACCCCCTGCCGAAGCAGTTGCAGAGGGCGAAGTTCAGGCAGAAGCCGCGGAGGCAGGGTTTGCTGAGACCGATCTGGCGGAGCAGGCCGAGCAGCCCGCAGTAGAAGAAGAAATTTCGGCTGCGACGACGACGGAAGTTTCTACCGAAGAGGTACAGCCTTCCGGAGACCAAGAAACCTCGTCGGAAACAGAGCCGACGGAGAATGTACCCGAGTCCGAGAGTGGTGGAGAAGAGTCGTAAGTTTCAGAAGTTTTAAGTTAACAGCCGTGAGGTCACTATGATCGCGTAGCGGAACAACCTGGAGGAATTGCGGAGCGGATGAAAACTCGAATCAATGATTTAGCCAGAGAGCTTGAAGTAAAGAGTAAGGCGGTACTGGATGCGCTGCAGGAAGTCGGCGTCACGGAGAAGAAGACACACTCAAGCTCAGTAGAAGACGATGAAGCGGACCGGATCAGAAAGCATTTTGCCGCGAAGTCCGGCGCCTCCAGGGAGAAGTCTACGCCCGAAATCAAACCGAAGCTCGACCTCTCGAAAGTTTCTAAACCCGGCGATGTATTGAAGCTTTTGAAGCAGCAGCGCGAGCAACAGACGCATCCGGTTCCGCCGGCACGTACCGTTGCGGCGATCCCGCCCCCTTCAGCCAAGGCGCCTGCCGCTCCAATGCCATCGAAGCCGCAGCCGGTGGCAACGCAACCCGCAGTCACGGAGAAACCGGCCGTGCCGGCCGCGGAGCGTCCAATCGTAGTCCCGAAACCGCGTCAGGCTCCGCCGATCGTGGCGCCACCGCCGGCGACTCCCGCCGCGGAAAAGCCTGCGCCACCGTCTCCTCCGGCAGTTGTCGTTACTCCGCCGAAGGCTCCAGTTGCGCCACTTCCTGCAGCAAGTACGCCTGCGCCTCAGCAACCAGCAGCCAGCGCGCAACCGCCGGCCACGGCGGCTCCTCCGGCGAAGCCCGCGTCGCAGCAGCCCATTGTGCCGCAGCGCAGGATGATTACGCCGCAGACCGGCCCACGTCCGGTGTACACGGCGCCACTGCGTCCTACAGCTCCGCCGCAGAGTCCAGGTCAGCCGCGCCCGTCGTTCCAAGGTCAAGGTGGCCGTCCGATGCAAGGCGGCCGTCCAATGCAAGGCGGGCGTCCGCAGGGTGGCCCGGTCCGAGGACAGCCGATCTTCCAGAGACCACGCCCGGCAGGGCCAGGCGGAGCATCCGGAACACGTCCGCAGTACGGCGCAAGCCGTCCTAGCGAGCAGCGCCGCGGACCGCATCCCACGAGCGCCGCCCGAGGTGGCTTCGGACAGAGACCTGGAATGGGTGCGCCAGGTTTGTCCCCTCCGGGAATGCCAGGCAGCAAACCGGCAGGACGTCCCGGCGCTCCTGCGCGAAGGCCGGGACAGCGCTATCAGCATGGGCCGAAAGAAGGCCCGATGAAGGGCTTTACTCCGCCGCCGCGGCTGGCACTCTCCAACGAGCCGCTGCCGATCACGCGCAGCATCACCATTTCTGAAGGCATTAGCGTGAAAGACCTGGCGGAAAAACTCGAAGTTCGCGCGAAGGACCTGATCGCCCGTCTGTTGATGAAGGGCGTCATGGCTACGGTGAACCAGAGCCTGGATTATGAGCTCGCCAAAGATCTGGCACGGCATTTCGGCGCCGAGTCAGAAGCCATCAGCTTCGAAGATCAGGCAGCACAGGAAATGGCGATGGTCGGCGGTATCACTCAGGCCGCCGCCGCAGCCGCCGCCGTCACGCGTCCTCCTGTCGTAACCATCATGGGCCATGTGGACCACGGCAAGACTTCACTGCTCGACGCAATTCGCGAGACCGATGTGGCGGGCGGCGAAGCCGGCGGCATCACTCAACATATCGGAGCCTACAAAGTCCGCATCACCAAGGAAGATTCGCCGGCCTTCGGACGCCAGATCGTATTCCTTGATACTCCTGGTCACGAAGCTTTTACCCGCATGCGTGCGCGTGGAGCGAAGGTTACCGACATTGTTGTTCTCGTCGTCGCGGCTGATGACGGCGTGATGCCTCAGACATTGGAAGCAATGGACCACGCCCAGGCAGCGAAGGTGCCAATCATTGTTGCGGTG
>JAICYU010000354.1 GCA_025934025.1 Terriglobales bacterium | reverse complement strand
GTCGCTTCTCGATCCCATTGAAGGCCTGCGTTACGAGTAGTTGCTGGCCTTGCGCTACTTTCGCCGGGCCCCAGAGTCCGCTATAAACAACCTGGGCGACACCCGCCACTTCCCATCATTCATGGAGATCTGCTTGAAACGTCTCACCATCATCCTGGTTATTGTCCCCATGTTGCTGGCCGGCGCGACAGCGCAAACTTCAATCGGCGATATCTGGAAGAAGATTGAACACGCGCGTCAGGGCAAGAACGCTAACGCGCTCACTGACGACAAAATCGTCGCCGGCCTCAGAGACGCTCTGAACGTGGGCACAGGCAGGGCCGTTGCAGAAACCGGCAAGCCGGATGGCTTCCTCAAGAATGCCGCCATCAAGATCCTGCTGCCGCCCAGGCTGCAGAAGGCCGGCAAGACGCTGCGCATGATCGGCATGAGCTCGCAGGTGGATGCGCTGGAAACCGGCATGAACCGCGCCGCCGAGCAAGCCTCACCGCAGGCAAAGCAGATATTCCTCAACGCCGTCATGCGCATGACCTTCAGCGATGCGCGCCACATCCTTACCGGCGGCGATACCGCCGCCACCGACTACTTCAAGAACCAGAGCTCCGCTGATCTGACCAGGGCTTTTGCGCCCATCGTGCACCAGGCCATGGAGAACGTGGGCGTGGTCCGCCAGTACAACAAGCTCATGCAGAACCCGTTGGCTGCTCCGCTTGCTTCCGACAAGGATTTCAATTTGGATGATTACGTGGTGGGCAAAACGGTTGACGGACTGTTTTACATGCTGGGACAAGAGGAAAAGAAAATCCGCACTGACCCAGCCGCCCAGACAACGGCCATCCTGAAAGAGGTGTTCGGGAGTATCGTCTCCAATCATTGAGAACCGCGCGCAAGTACAGAAGCGGCTCATCAACTTGGCGCAGGAACCGCCTGCACTTCGTTCAAGCTGAAGCTCTTTTCGCTGAGCTCTTCCTGAAGATCACCCGAATACCCTCTCGCCATCGTTCATCTACACCCACCAGGCTCCACTCGATTTCAGGCGAGAAGTAGCGCAGGACTGTGTCTAAGGATGGATGGACACGCAGCGATGGAGCTACCAGCAGCAAAAGGGGCTTGCGTTGCGAGAGCTGCAAACCAGGAAAGTAGCCGAACTGCTGGAACTCGCCGCGCTCATGATGCCAGCGCACACGCGCCCAGTAATCCAGACCTTGTAGAGGCAGGTGAATGTCTTCATCTGCCTTGAGTTCCACAACCGCCAGGCGAGAATCTCGCGTGCAGGTGAGGACGTCAATCATCGCACGATCAGATGCGGAGAAAGCCGGAACCTGGGAATACACGTGAGCTGGATCCAGCCGCGAGTCAATGGCCGCGACGTTGCGAAAGACAAGTGATTCCAGCCAGCGCTCCGGGTACATGCGCCAGAGAGGATCGCGGCGGTCGCCGTTCACTTTGCGCGCTTCAGCAACTGTTTTGGCGAAGTCCCGAAAAATCGTTTGATTATCTTCCGTTAGACGCGCCTGAAAACCCGCCGTTCCAAAGATGATTTCCTCTTCGACCTGAAAGCTGCCCGGCACATTCACGGCTCTTGCACGGGCGAACTCAAGGCCGTGCAAGCGAAAACAAATTTCCGTGGGTGAAAGCACAGCCACTTCGGCCTGCGGCATGGCAGCAAGGACCTTAGCGATAGCAGACTCAAATCGCGAACGCACGCGATTGTTTTCCGGGGAATGCGTCAGGCGGGTATTGATGTTGCCGTGATCAGCCAGGTCGAGCTCAGAGACTGACTCGTCGCGTTCATCGAATTCAAATAGCTCGAATTTGGCCAGCTCATGATTGAGATGGGCCACGCGAATCCGCAATGTGGCCGCGCTACGCGGAGGAACATACAAGCGCAAGCCCTCCACCAGGCTTCGCCCAGCTTCGCGCTCGCGGCACGCCTCCAGCCAGAGCAGGCCAAAGGTAAGAATCGCGTCGATGGAACCCTGTG
>JAICYU010000180.1 GCA_025934025.1 Terriglobales bacterium | reverse complement strand
TACCATGGAAGCCGGAGGCCCGCCATGTTCACCCCACGCCCGATCGGATTTGTCAGCAGTCCTTACAAAAATCCCGGCGAGGTTCCCAGAGGCCTGGGCGCGCAGCATTCGGCCGAGGGCATCCTCCAGATCCTGCCCGAGTTTGACGCCGGACTCACTGACATCGAAGGTTTCTCTCACCTGATTGTGGTTTGGGAGTTTGATCGCTCGCAGGGCTTTGAACTAACGGGCACTCCGCCTTCTGACAATCGTTCTCACGGCGTCTTTGCCACGCGCTCGCCACTCCGGCCCAACCCGATTGCCCTGACCACGGTCGAGCTGCGCCGGCGTGAAGGGCTGAACTTGCACGTTCGCGGCGTGGACATGCTTGACGGCACTCCGATCCTCGACATCAAGCCTTATCTCTCCAGCATTCCCGAGGAAAAGCTGCGTCGTGGCTGGCTGGCGGAAGCGGAGGCGAGAAAAAATTCGCGCTGACCCGCGCCATCATCTGCGCGAACATTCCAGCCCTAAAGCGCGTTATTTTCTGCATCTTCTTACGCGGCCCTGAAGGGCCGCTCTGGCACCATTAACCGAGAGTCATATGTGTTGGTACATTCGCGGTAGGGCGTTGTCTTGCGATTACCCGATCTTCTGATCTGCGCTCGTCTGCGTTCATCTGCGGCGAAAGCTCTTATCCGCGTTCATCCGTGTTGATCAGTGGTATGGTGTTGCTTTTCCGATCTCCCGATGAACCGATGATCCGATGGCCCGATTCTTCTTCCTACTGCACCGCTACCTTTACATTCTTCTTTTCACTCGTTCCGACCTCCACGGTCAACGCGCCTGGCTCATATTTCTTGCGAACAGCAGGGTTCATCCACTTCAATTCCCAGCCATTCTCGATTGCGAATACCTGATATTTTCCCGGCACCACATAGCCCAGGGTAAATGTGCCATCGCTGTCACTCTGATCGCGCCGGACCAGTGCGGTGTTCTCCGGGGCATCGGCCGGCGACAGCACGATCATGGCTCCGGCAAAAGGTTTGCCGTTTCGCATCGCGACACCTGTTACCTGCCCGTAACCCCGGCCGACTCCGATTGCCAGTTTGGCTCCTGGCTGGTCTCCCAGTGTCACAAGGCCGTTCGCCACGTTGGCTCCGGTGGCCGAGATGGATTTGATGAACGCGCCATCATTTGAGGTCAGCGCAATTAGATAACTGCCTGGCGGGAGGACCTGCTTGAATTCCAGATTGCCCTTTTCCGGGACACGTTCTCTGAAATAGGCGCGTGTTGCCGGATTGAACAGTTGCAAATAGCTGTTGGAAGGCAAGCCAGTACCCGGTTCCGCAGCGAAACTTGCTATCACTTTCACGCGGGCTTTGCCGGGACTTTCCTCAACGCTCCCATTGCTTCCAATCTCGATCTCCCGCTCTTTGACCACGGAAACTGAACCGGTTTTCACGTCGGTGATCTTCATCTGATAATGGCCTGGCGCAAGACCGACAATTTCCCTCTTGCCTGATGCAGTGATCTGCTGCTCCGCCTCAATCCGAACCGAGCTGCCAAAAGGAAGCGTCTGCTGCAGTTCCACGGACATATTGCCCTCCAGCGGATAGGGCCCGCTGATCTCGAAGTGGAGAGCCGGAACAGGCTGCAGGCTCAGGTCAGCAATGAATTTATCTCCCGGATTTACACGGATCGGAGTGGCCGATGAGGCTTCGGTCACGCCGGGATAGAAAGTCACGGGATAAACGACGTCAAGAGGAGAGCTGACTTCCTCTTCCGGGCCGTTGCCATTTGTGTTGGGCGTGATGGCGCCGATTCCGGTACCCAGACCGCCAGCAGCAGAGGCTGAAGAATCGCCAGTTGAATAGAATGTAGTTCCGCCCAGGGAATTAACAATGGCGACGCTCTTCGAAGGAGCGGGCCTGTGCCTCGGTCGTTGCGCATACCACACACGCGCTGCGACAGCCAGAATGTATTCCCCCGCGATAAGGTGGCCAAAACGAAAAGCTCCGAGATCGTTTGTGGTCGCTCTGAGGACCGGCAGAACCCGCGGGATCCCACCCATCACGCCATCGCGATAAAGAGTTATTTCAGCGTCACGCACCGCTTCGCCGGCTTCGTCGGTGATTGTTCCGCTGATCAGGCACTCAGGCGGAAGGCGAAACCTGAGATTCTCCGAACTGAGGCCCGGACCAACCGCGACCGCGCTGGAATATTGCTCATGCTGATCGAAGGCCCGCGCGATATACCCCCGGCGACTCGCGTTCAGGCTGTACTTGCCGGCAACCAGGCCGGGAAAACTAAAATGGCCATCGGCGCCGGTTGTGAAAGTTGCAACTTGATCGCGAGCAGTTACCGGCGCCAGCGTCACCTGTGCTTTTGCGATGGGCTCGCCGCTAATGCTATTGACCAGAGTTCCGGCGATGTCGAATTTCGTGCTTTGAGCGGACGGCCTGGGTTGAGCAGCGGCGGATAGGGCCGCCAGCACCACCAGCAGTGTCACGCGCATGGCATTACTCTTCTGCATGGATCAAATCCACTGTGATGCTGCTGTTTCCATTCGGAGCCAGCGCGATTCTGCCGGCTTTTGCAGAGTACTTTGCCAGAACGCCAGGTTCGGCATAGTTGAGGTCCTCAATGGAGTCGAACGCAAATACCTGATAATTGCCCGGAGCAAGCCCGCCGATTTCAATTGTCATACTGCCCCAGGCTGTTCTTCTTTCTGCATTTCGCACCTCGCCATTCGGCACAATCACGATTGCTGCTTGTTGTACTTCTTTTTCTGCGCGTATTTGTACCTTCAGGGTGGCCGGATCATCACGCAACACCACTTCAATCGGCGCTGTGGATCCATTCTCAGGGATTACAAGATCTTCACGAAACAGATCTACTCCGCCGGACCGCAACGACTCTACGTAAGATCCGCCGAAATAAGTACCTGCAGTGACTCGGTAGGTTCCCGGAAGCACGCCCAGGACGGTTTGTGATTTGTCGTCCTCACCGAAAGACTGGAAATCTTCATCCGCCCGCAGTCCCACTCTCGCGAGGGGATAGTTAGCGCATTCAGATTCTTGATTCTTCCCGACAGTTGCGCCGGATCCGCAAAGATCAAAGCGCTGCAATCGGGAGAACTTGGTCCGTACCACCACAGGGATATCTACGCCTTGCCGCAAGACAATGTCTAAGTTTGTCGCCGCCCCCGTAATCACAACCTTCTGTATGCTTCGCGACGGGTGATCCCGCATATCAATCCCATAGACTTGAATCTGGTAAGTTCCCGCAGGTACGGCATGGAATCTGAACTCGCCAGTTGTCGGATCGAATTTGTCGGCCGCAAATAGCGGTTGCCCCGAATGCTCAACGATTGAAGGCTCATTGATCTGCTTCCACCGGCCGTTTCCAATGACCCTTCCGGAGACCTCAAATGCAGGCTGAAGTTTCAAGGAAAAACGCACTTCAAGATGCTGGCTGGGTTTGAGAGCGACCGGCATTGCCTCAGAAAAGTCGGTTGCATCAGGATAGTAAATGAAGCTGGGATACGACAGTTCACTTCCCGGCTTCTCCCCTTTGGCAAACTTTTCGGAAACTTTCTGCGGCTTTACGGTTATGTAGTAGTCGCCTGCGGGCAGCCTCGCGATTCTAAAATTGCCGTCTTCATCCGTGCGAGCCGTGCCGCCATCTATGCGCGTTCGATGGCCCTCTCTCGATATGAAGGTGAATGCGTCTACACCCGCGCCTTCCAAAGGGTCTCCATCATTTCCCATGACCTGCCCGAATACAACCGCTTCAGGCAGCAGTTTGAGAACAACATTGTTTGTTTCAGGACCGATACGAATAAGCTCTGGCCAGCGCATTAGGTTTGGGCCTGGATTCAGATATCCAGGCTTTGTTACTGTGATCGCCTCTTCTCCGGCGGGGATCTGGTCAAAGGAGAACTTTCCTTCAGCTCCACTAAGTACTGCTTGTTGAGGAAGCTTGACCAGAGCTCGCGGTAAAGGATTGCCGGTAGAGCTGTCAATTACCGTGCCTGTGACCCTATAGGTTGGGCTGGAAGGTTGTTGTGCCGAGGAAAGCAGCGCTAGAGATACGCAAATCAGGATCGAGCGAACAAGGCCCACACGGAAACCTCGAACAACGTTAATGAGGCTAATCCAAAGCCGGCGAGAGTGCAATCCTACAACTCTCTCGATTGTTTACACTGTTCAGCATGGCTTCTTCCCGGAAGAAATCTTCGTCGCCGTCATCGCTCGCGCGCGTGTTGAACTCCCGCGAGATTTTTCAGGGCAAGGTTTTCCGCATCGTGTCGCAACAGGTGCAGGAGCCGGATGGCGTTGAGGTGCGGCGGGACATCGTGGAGCACCCCGGTTCCATTGTGATCCTCGCGCTGGATGATTCCGCAAGGCCGCCGCGGGTCCTGCTGGAACGCCAATACCGGCACGCGGCAGCGCAGCGGCTGTGGGAGCTTCCCGCCGGAAGCCTTGAACCGGGGGAGAACAAGCTGTCCGCCGCCAAGCGCGAACTGCTGGAAGAAACCGGTTACACTGCCGCGAGTTGGAAACGCGCGCTGTTCTTCTACGTAAGCCCCGGTTTCCTTTCGGAAAGCATGCAGGTGTTCCTCGCCCGCGGTTTGCGCAAAGGCAAAGCCCAGCCGGAAGAGGACGAGCGGATCGCCGTCCGGTTCTTTCCGCTGTCCCAGGCCGTCAAGATGGCGGTCACCGGCAAGATTCTCGATGCCAAGACCATTGCCCCTCTTTTGTGGCTGGAACGGAAACTCGATCGGAGGCAAAAAGGCGAAATTTCCCGGAGAAATAAGGTCTAAAACCTGCGATTTCAGTGTTCATGCCGTCAGATACCGCGATTGACAACCGTTTTCAGGCGAGAGAAAATAACAATAAGCCAAAGTAGCCAGGTACCAGACGTACGAACCGGGGGCAGCTCCGGGGCTTTGCGTCCCTCCTAAGCAGTGGCAATTCTCAAATTATAAAAGTTAGTTCCAGGGCAGAATCGGTGTCTTCCTTGGACGCTCGGAGTAAGAAAAGTGTCTCGAATTAAAGGTAAAGTCAAATGGTTCAATAACGCGAAGGGCTTCGGCTTCATCGGCCGGGATGACGGCCCTGACGTGTTTGTTCACTACAGCGCCATCAAGTCTGAAGGCTATAAGAGCCTGCAAGAAGGTGATGACGTCGAGTTTGAGATCGTCCAGGGCCAGAAAGGCCCGCAGGCGGAAAACGTAACCAAAGACCAGGCGACCCAGTAAGCTATTTCGCCTGATCGTCCTCACGTGACAAAGCAAGCCCGGCTGGTCACGTAAGCTGGCGCGCCCATTTCCTGAAGATCATTTCTGCTTCGGATTGGTCAGGATAATGTCGTGCCTTGCCTGGCATTCAGCCGCAGGATCCACGGCCGCCATTCCCGACATCGGGCCCTTCGTCGCGTGAAATTCCAGCGGAGCGTTCTTCGCCTTGGCCGGAATTCCGATGAACTTTCCCTTGCCCTGCTGGTCGGTGTACACCCCCATGTCGAGCTTGTGAAAGCCGCCAAATCCATAAGCAATGTGGACGTTGATGAGCGCGGCAAAAACCGGCTTGCCGTCCGAACCAGTGACCGTGAACTCAGCCGAGCACGGCCCCGCTCCTCCATCAGTCACGTAGGGAACCGGCGTCTGGGCTTGGGATGTTGGGCAGGCAGCAGAGAAAACGAATAGCAAAAGCGCAAACAGAAAGACGTGTTTCATAAAGGCGGAATTATAAACTTCACCCGGAGGCTTCCGTCTGCTGCACCATGCTCTTCACCAAACTCAGCGCTTCTTCCTTGCTGTGAATTGAGCCATCCAGTTGTGCGTCCTCTACGGTGGTCAGCCAGTCCTTAAACTGCGGTCCGGGCTGGTAGCCGGCGGCGATCAGATCATTGCCGGTCAGCAACGGCGCGGGACGGATCTCCTCCGCCGGAATGCGCTCGTACTTTTCCTTCGCGAACTCATAAAGCGAAAGATCGCGATGGCTGCTCAGACAGTCGAGCCGGTGCAGTTCCAGGTGCTCAGGAAAGCGGGACAGGCGGAAGAAGCGCTTCAGGGTTGATTCCTTCATCCGCATCACGTCGCCAAAGCGCATGTGGTTGGCCACCAGCGCAGTCACTTGATCGGTCTCTTCATTCGACATGCGAAAGCGCCGGCAGATCTCCTCGGCCATGCGCGTACCCACTTCCGCGTGATTGTCAAAGCGGATGCGGTCGGGAGCGCGGCGGAAGGTGGGAGGCTTGCCCACGTCGTGCAGCAGAACGCCCAGAGCAAGGGTTCGCGAGCAGCCCGCGGGCAGACCTTCCAGAAGCATCAGCGTATGAATCCATACGTCGCCTTCGGGATGAAACTGCGGAGGCTGCTCCACGCCCTGCATGCGCTTCACTTCCGGCAGCACCTGCTCCAGCAGATTGGTCTCATCCAGCAGCTCAAACGCGCGACGTGCGTGACCTTCCGTCAGCATCTTCAGGATTTCATCGCGCACACGCTCGCGGCTTACCTGCTGAATT
>JAICYU010000204.1 GCA_025934025.1 Terriglobales bacterium | reverse complement strand
TCTCAAGCTTTCCTCGGCTGACGCTCGGCGACATGATGGTGCTTTCTGTCCACAAACATAGCGCTACCGCGATGCTGCTGGATACGCTCCAGGATGTGCAGGTGGGCGATGGCGTGGAAGTCATGGACGTGGAGAGTGCGCCAGAAATGCAACCCGTAGCGCCAGCCTCGATCAGTCAGCCGGGATCAACCGCGGCCACGGAAACTGCTACAGGCAGCGATCTGGCCGCAGCCCAGCCGCCCAAGATCAGTTGCACTGCTTCGCCTGCGACCATTCGCGTGGGCGAGACCGCGATGATCAGTTGCGATGCCAGCAGTCCTGACAACCATGCCCTGAGCATTGCCTTCGTCGCCAACGGAGGAAAGCTCTCCGCTAACCGCAATCAGGCTACGCTGGATACCACTGACAGCGGCCCAGGCCCAATCGCCGTACGTGCCACCGCAATTGACGATCGCCAACTTAACGCCACAGCTGTAACAACGGTGAACGTGGAAGCTGCCACGCCGCCGCCGCCCACCGCGACAAAGCTGAATGAGCTTGAATTCAAGCCCAACAGCGCTTATGTGGATAACCGTTCCAAAGCGATTCTTGACGACGTCGCGTTGAAGATGCAGCAGGACCCGCAATCTACGATCGTTCTGACGGGCTCGACCGAGGAACTGGAAACTCCCAAGCTGGCCCAGCAGCGCGCTGACAATGCCAAGACGTATCTGACCAAGTCCAAGGGGATTGATGGACAGCGCGTGCAAGCCAAGTCAGGCGGCACGGGACGGAAAGTAGAGATCGTTTCGGTGCCGGCGGGAGCCGAAAATGCCGCCCCCGGACAGCCGGCGCCTCCAAAACCGGAATAAGCGTCAGCCTGCAAATCGAATTTGCGCCTCATCGCGCCAGCTCATGAGTTCCTTCGCGCGATGTGTTACAAAATTGTTATGTCTGATCTGCCGTGTCCCGGTTGCCCCGGAGCCCTGTGTTAAGGGCTGCATTCATCACTCTTTCTGAAAGCAGGTCAATCCGCTCCGCCGCGGAGAAAACCTGGCTGGGCCAGCGCCTTTCCCGCCGCTTTGTCGCAGGGACCACCGTTGACGACGCACTTGCCGCAACTGCCGCAATGAACCAACTCGGCTTGGGCGTGAGCGTGGACAATCTGGGCGAGAACGTGACCAATGCCGACGAAGCCCGCCACAGCGCGCAGCTCTATCACCAGATGCTGGACCGTATGAGCAGCCAGGGGCTGAACGCCAACGTAAGCCTGAAACTCACGCACATGGGGCTGGACGTGGATGAAGCAATAGCTTACGAAATTGCGTCCGGAGTGGTGGAGCACGCGACGCGGCTCAACAATTTCGTTCGCGTTGATATGGAAGGCTCGCCTTACACGCAGCGTACCCTCGACTTCGTTCATCGCCTGCACTCTCAGCCCGGCAACGCAGGACACGTGGGAGCAGTGATTCAGGCCTATCTGTTTCGCAGTGAGAAAGACGTTGAACAGCTTATCGCGGCGAGAATCCGCGTCCGGCTATGTAAGGGCGCTTACAAGGAGCCGCCGGAGATCGCCTTCGAGAAAAAGTCAGATGTGGACGCGAACTATATCAAGCTGATGAAGCTGCTGCTGAAGAGCGGTGTTTACCATGGCATCGCCACGCATGACGAAAACATGATCCGCGCGACCATCGCGTTTGCGCAGCAGGAAAAGATAGCGTCTTCGGCATTCGAATTTCAGATGCTGTATGGCATCCGGCGCGATCTGCAAGAGAAGCTGGTGAAAGAGGGCTGGCGCTGCCGGGTTTACATTCCATTTGGAACGGAGTGGTATCCATATCTCATGCGGCGATTGGCGGAGCGCCCGGCGAACGCGATCTTCATCCTGAAAAACCTGTTCCGCTGAACAGCTTTCCCCTTCACGCTTGGGCCACTCCGGCTCTGACGCGCGGAGCATACCTCGCGCCATAAATCAGGATGATTCCGGAGAGCGCCGCCGCAGCAAATGCCGTCCAGAAAGCGGTGGGCAGGGAACTCTTGTCGGAGATTTTGCCCATCAAGGTGGGGGAGAACGCATCGCCCAGCAGATGAATCACAAAGACATTTACTGCCAGCGCGGTCGAGCGGATGTTCCCGCTCACTGAGTTCACCACCGCGGCGTTGCTCGGCCCGGTGCCGATCAGCAGCAGAAAGACGGCGACAAAAATCGCAGGAAACATCAGCGGGCCGGAGACATAGATGGCCAGGATCATGAAAGGGACTGCCACCAGCATGGCGATTCCAGGGAAAGTGTAATACGCGCCAAAGTAGCGCTTGAGCAGGCGATCGCCAATCCAGCCGCCCAGCAGCGTGGCCACAAATCCGTTGAACAGGGTAATCAGACCGAACACTGCGTTCGCTTTTTGCAGTTCAATTCCGCGCACGCGCTCAAGAAACGTGGGAATCCAAACCTGCATTCCACCAACCGCGAACGTGTACATGGCCATCCCGAGAGATGCGGTCACGAATGCGCCGTTCTTCCACAGTCCTGAAATTGTGGAGCGCGCCTGTACGGTGTCGAAGCGGTCGGATTGCCCGCGCGCAGGCTCGGGCAGAAACCAGAGCAGGATGGCCAGCAGAAGCCCTGGAGCGCCCGCGATCATGAACGGAACGCGCCAGCCAAATTGGTGAGCAAAGTATCCGCCGATCAGATAACCGGCGGCAGAACCAAAGGGCAGGCCGACATAAAAAATAGAAAGCATTCTTCCGCGGCGTTCCAGCGGAAAAGCGTCGGCAATCAGTGCCGGAGCAATGGTTGCGTAACTAGCCTCGCCTACGCCGACCACAGTGTGCCGGAGCAGAAGTTGCCCGTAATCCTGGGCAAACCATGTGAGCAGAGTGAATCCGCTCCAGATGGCGATCCCGAACACCACAATGTTCCTGCGGGCGTAGCGATCGCCCAGCCAGCCCACCACTGGCGCGGCAAACATGTAAGAGAAAAAGAAAGCGCTGGTCAGGATGCCGATTTGCGTGTCGCTGACATGAAACTCTCGTTTGATCAGCGGCTGCACTGCGAACAGGACGTTGCGGTCAACGTAGTTCAGGATATTGAGTCCGGTGAGGACCGCCAGCAGCGCATAGGCCTGGAATCTGGACATGGAGTGCGGAGATTATACCCGCGTGCCGAATGCCCTGAAGCACAAGAAAGATTACTTCTTCTTTGGCCATCTCGCTTCTACCGTGGTGCCAATCCCGCCGCGTGGGCGAAAGACGCCTTTCAAAATCGCCCATTTCGGTTTTGCCGCGCGGGCCACATCTTCCAGCACCTGGTTCACGATGTTCTCCTGCAAGATGCAGAGGTTGGGCGGGTGGCCTAGGTTCAAACTTCTCTTTCTGTCCCTCGGAATGATGTAGGATGGGATATAAAATCAGACAATCGAATCTCCATCTTGCGGTATCTCCACCGCGACCCCGGCCTCAATGGCGCTGTGCCGCAGATCACTTCGGGTTAGCAGGCAATGATTAATTGCCTCCATGTGTACGGCAATCACCCGCGCATTCGGCGTTGCGCGGCATACCTGAATCACATCTTCGGCTGTCATGGTGATTGGGTTTCCTTGAAGAAAGCGCGCGCCGCCGGCATTGACGACGATTATGTCTGGATGGTATTTGCTGATTGCTTCTGAAACTTCCTCGCACCAGATTGTGTCTCCGGTGATATAGAGAGTCGGCTCGTTCTCATTGCTCAGGACGTAGCCGCTGACCGGCGCCATAGCTTTCCCGATTTCTCCTGTTCCGTGCTGCCCTCCAGTGCGGGTGATGCAGATCTTGCTCCAGTTCCGCGCGCCCCCGACTGGAGCGGTGTTGAGGAAATGAGTGGCTTCCATTTTCGCCTGGTCCTCCCGCTGGCAGAAGAGCGGGAGGTCTTTGGGCACAAGCTGAATCGCGGCATCGTCCCAGTGATCGCGATGCGTGTGCGTTACCAGCACTGCCTGTACTCCCTCAAGCACCTGTTCGGCAGGGCAGGGAAGCGGCACCAATGGATTGGGGCGCGGCTGCGGCGAGTTCTGGATGGGCGGTGCGGCGCCTGCATCGTTGAGCATAGGATCCAGCAGGAGCCGCATGCCTGCATACTCAATGAGCAGCGTCGCGTGACGAATGAGCTGAAGTTGCATCCCAGTGCAGCTCCCTGAAAATCTTGAACGGCAAATTCGGTTGGTGCCGGGAGGGGGAGTCGAACCCCCACGAGGGGTGAACCTCGGCGGATTTTGAGTCCGCTGCGTCTGCCAGTTCCGCCATCCCGGCGAAGAGAAGGCCTCTCAACTATATCAAATGTGAAGCCGACGAAACCCTTCTCCTAAACAGGCTGGACTGCAAAGTTTGGAAGTGAAAACCATGATAAACGCTGATGATTCCTCATCGCTGCTTTGGATTGAATTTACTTGCGGGCCACGAGAATGTAGATCAGGACTCCCAAAATCGCGCTGCTCCAGATGAGCAGGCCGATCAACCACAGGCGCAAGCTCTCCCACTTGCGATCAAAAGATTCGCGCATGGCGATGAGCTGCTGTTCCGCCGCTGTCGCGCGCTGCTCCGCCGCGAGCAGACGCTGATCGAAGCCGGCGAGCGCCGCGCTGAGTTCCTGCGCAAATTCCTCTGCCGTGGCCCGGGAGGGATCGCCGGCCGCCATGCGCTCACGAGCCATGTCTACGGCAGTGCGGGCAACATGCGGCGCGGCATGCGTGGCCGCGGTCTTCAAAATGTCAATCAATACGCCCCAGAGCGCCATGAAGAATCCGTTGGTTGTTCCCGAGAAGCTGATTGATTGTAGCTGTTCTCGCTGTAATCGAACCAGTTAAACTTCTCTTGGTTTCATCCGGCACCAGTGTCCCTTCGTGTCCGTTATGGTTAGATAGCATTGCACACCAACCTTGGAGCCGACGCCCGAGAAAGGATCAACACTGCACCTGCGATGAAGATCGGCATTATTGGCGCCGGGCGAATTGGCGCCGCTGCGGCGCGGCTATTTGTGGAAGCGGGTCACGAGGTTGCTGTCAGCAACTCGCGAGGCCCGGAGTCATTGCGCGATCTGGTGGCGCAGCTCGGAGCAAACGCTCATGCCATGATGGTTGCGGACGCGGCGCGCTTCGGTGAAATGATATTGCTCGCAGTGCCATGGCATGTGGAAGAAGCGCTTCCGCCAGCGGAGCTGCTGCGCGGCAAAATCGTGATTGATGCGATGAACCCTTATCGTCCGGAAGGGGGCTTCTTTGATCTGGGGAATTCCACGTCGAGCGAAATCGTACTACAGCGCATCCGCGGCGCAAGACTGGTGAAAGCATTCAACACCATTTACTACGAGCATCTCGCTACTCGCGGACGCAAGGACCTGCCGGTGCAGGAGCGCCATGCCATCTATGTGGCAGGCGATGACGCGAAAGCTAAGGAGACCGTCTCGCGGCTGATTGAAGAGATTGGGTTTGCTCCGGTGGATACCGGGTCTCTTCGCGAGGGTGGGCGATTGCAGCAGCCGGAGTCCCTGATCTACAACCAGACTTTCTCCGCGCGCGAAGCCCGCGCGTGTTTCCGCAACGAGCTGCACAGGATTGCTGACACGCTGCCCGAATCCGCTCTGGCGCCGGCCCTGGAAGCCTTGAACCCGTTTCGTGCAGCCCCCAAGAACCGTTAATATCGCATGTTCCGGCTCAGGTCTTGCTTCTATGCCAAACCCTCGCCGCGTTTCTTATGATTGGTGGCGCAACATTCATTCATGATGAACCGCGCGCAAC
>JAICYU010000233.1 GCA_025934025.1 Terriglobales bacterium | reverse complement strand
CAGTAAAAACTATGGCTTACAAAACACTTCTTTATTCCGAATCCAACGGCGTCACCACCATTACTCTGAACCGCCCCGACAAACGCAATGCCATCAGCTACGAGCTGATCGATGACGTCACAGCAGCGCTGAAGCAGGCTGCGCAGTCAGACGCGAAGGTAGTGATACTTACCGGTGCGGGCAGCGCGTTCAGTGCGGGTATGGACCTGGAAAACCTGAAAGGCCTGCTCGGACGCACTCCGGAGCAGAACCTTGAAGATTCGCGCACCATGGCTGGGCTCTTCCGCGCGCTCTATGACTTCCCCAAGCCGACCATCGCCGCTGTAAACGGAGCGGCCATCGCGGGAGGAACGGGACTGGCTACCCTCTGCGATTTCACGCTGGCCGTTCCTGAGGCCAGGTTCGGGTATACGGAAGTGCGAATCGGTTTCGTGCCGGGGATTGTCTCCAGCTACCTGATTGCTAACGTCGGCGAGAAACGCGCGCGTGATCTTCTGCTTACTGGCCGGCTCTTCAGCGCGGAGGAAGCCTATCACTTCGGCCTGGTAACGGAAGTCGTCCCGCCTGATCAGCTCATGCCCCGTGCCCTTCAATTGGCGGCCCAGCTCATGGAGAACAGCCCGGCATCGCTTGAAACCACCAAGCGCCTGCTCTCCAGCTACACTAAAGAACAGCTTGACCGTCAACTGGTCAGCGCTATCCGGGAAAATGCAGCCGTTCGCCAGACTCCGGATTTCAAGGAAGGGATAACGTCATTTCTCGAGAAACGCAAACCGAAGTGGACAAAGTAGAAATCGTTGGCGAAGCCAGACTCCGCGTCCGCTACGCCGAGACTGACAAGATGGGCGTGGTCTATCATTCCAACTACGTCATCTGGTTTGAGGTGGGACGGGTGGAGCTGCTGCGCCAACTCGGGTTCGAGTACTCCAGCATGGAAAAAGAAGACGATTGCCACATTCCGGTGGTTGATCTCCGCGTACGCTATAAAGCGCCGGCGCTGTACGATGATGAGATTGTGATCCGCACGCGGCTGGCCAACGTGCGAAGTTCACTTCTTCATTTCGCGTACGAAGTGCTGCGGGCCAATGACCGCACTCTGCTGGCGACCGGTGAAACCATGCACATTATTGTTGACAACCAGTTTCAGCGCCGTTCGCTTCCAGAGAAGTACATGAAAGCCTTTGCCCGAACGCGCCAAACACAAAGTTCATGAATCCGCTCAAGCTGAATGGAAATAACCTGACGTTCGACGACCTGCGGGAAGTGGTGTATGACAACCGCCCGGTAATGCTTGCGCCTGATGCGCGCGAGAAAGTTGACGCGGCTCGGGCGGTGGTAGACAAACTCGTCCGCGAAAACCGCGTAGCGTACGCCATCACCACCGGCGTGGGCAAACTCAGTGATGTGCACATTGACCCGGCTCAGAACCGCCAGCTCCAGCTCAACCTGATTCGTTCGCATTCGGCCGGCGTAGGCGAACCGCTCAGCGAGGCTGAGACACGCGCGATGATGGTGCTGCGCGCCAACTCGCTGGCCAAAGGGTTCTCCGGGGTACGTGCTGATGTCATCAACCTGCTTTGTGAGATGGTCAGCCGCAAAGTTCATCCGGTGATTCCGTCGCAAGGCAGCGTGGGCGCAAGCGGTGACCTGGCTCCGCTGGCGCATCTCGCTCTGGCCATGCTTGGTGAAGGCGAGGTCTTTTACGAAGGCGCGCGCATGAACAGCGCCGAGGCCATGCGGCGCGCTCAGATCAAACCGCTTGTACCCGAGGCCAAAGAGGCCATCTCTCTCATCAACGGCACCCAGGCCATGCTGGCCGTAGGAACCCTTGCCCTGCTGGCGGCAGAAAACCTGGCCGCCACGGCGGATGTGCTTGGCGCCATGACGCTGGATGCGCTGCGCGGAACAGATGTCGCCTTTGATGAACGCATCCATACCGCCCGCCCCCACACCGGCCAGATGAAGGTGGCCGAGAACCTGCGCCGTCTGATTGCGGGCAGCGAAATTCGTCAATCGCATAAGGACTGTAACCGTGTGCAGGATGCTTATTCACTGCGCTGCATCCCTCAGGTCCATGGCGCGGTCCGCGACACACTGGATTTCTGCCGCCGCACTTTTGACGTGGAGATGAACTCTGCTGTCGACAACCCTCTGGTCTTTGTCCAGAAAGGCCAGCCGGTTGGCGACGTGATCTCCGGCGGCAACTTCCACGGCCAGCCATTGGCTTTCGTGCTGGATTATCTGGCCATCGTGCTTACGGCGCTGGCTGGAATTTCTGAGCGCCGCATCGAGCGCCTGGTGAATCCCGCATTGAATGAAAACCTGCCTGCATTCCTTGCGCCCGACGCTGGAATCAACTCCGGCTTCATGATGCCGCAGGTCACCGCAGCCGCCCTGGCCAGCGAAAACAAAGTCCTCGCCCATCCTGCATCGGTGGACTCCATTACTACATCCGGCAATAAAGAAGATTACGTCTCCATGGGAATGGCTGCGGCCATCAAGCTCAAGAAGGTGGTCGCAAACACCACTCACGTTTTGGCCATTGAGGCTTGTGCAGCGGCGCAGGCTATCGACTTTCTTGCTCCGCTCAAGACCAGCCCGCTGTTGCAGCGGGCGCACGCAGCCATCCGAAAGGTGAGTCCCAGGATCGAGCAAGATCGGGTTTTTGCCAGTGATTTCGCCAGGATCGCGGAGGTAATTCGATCAGGTGCGCTTGCTGTGGAGTAGTTCAGCTCGCGTACTGGGCCACGCCGTTGCCGAACGACCAGTTCTCCTTGGCCACCTCTACCAGACAGATAAGCACGTCTTCAGGGCGAATCTTCACGTCCTGAACCAGCAGCTCAACAACCCGCTTGTAAAATGCTTTTTTCATCTCCGTAGTACGGCCGGTGTTCAGGGTGATTTGGATCATGATCAAGTCATCACTCCGCGAGATGTTCAGATACTCGGCGTCGTAGATGAAATCTGATTTTACGTGGCAGGTGATGATCTGAAAGCGATCAAACGGTGGAACATTGATGGTCTCCACCATGGCGCGGTGTACTGCGTCACCTACTTTTTGCCTGTAAGTTTCAGGCTTCCCTTCCACGAGTGAAATTCGAACCAGCGGCATGGTTGAGTGATCCTCCATGAAAATCGATTCAAGTTGAAAGCAACTTGATTCAGAGTTCTACGCATGGGTTCAGCGCTGTTCACTTCCGAATACATCTTGCGCCAGAGACATCAGAGATTTGTCTGCCCGCCCCGTAGATCAGATGTATCATAGCGCCGGAGTTCCTGCTTTGTTCCTGAGGTTTCGAAACATCACCTATAGCTTGGCCCTGGTGCTGGGCATGATCCCGCTAAAAGGCATAGCGCAAATCTGCAACATCTCTGTTCCAGCGACAATGGTAGATGCAACCACCGGCAAATTCATCCCAACCATTCAGCCTGCCATGCTCCACGCCAGGATTAACAAAGACTTTCTTCCGGTTAGCGAGGTTGAGCGCATTCGAAATTTTCGTGTCCTGCTGCTGGTTGACGGCAGCGGAAGCATGTCGGTGGAAGGCGGCGCGGTTTTAAACAAAAAGGAAACGGTGCAGCACATAAAGGAGATACTCGACGAGAACCTTGATCATCTCCCCGATGGCGTGCAAGTTGCCTTCGGGATTTTCAACAAGCAGGTAGTCTTTGGGAATGAGTTTACCTCTGACCCCGATCGCTTGCACCACATCATTCCGGAAACCATCGCACGATTGAAGTCGGCCGGACGCGGATCTACAGCCCTGCTGGATGCGATCCATCAAGGCTTGGCGCAATTTACTCCTGTTCGCCCCGGTGACACTATCGTTCTTCTCACGGATGGAGAGGACAACGTGAGCACGCACATTTCGGAGAAGGAACTGGCCCGGGAACTATCACGAAAAGGAGTACGGCTTTTCGTTTTGTGGGTAAAAGATCAGTCACCAGCGGCTTTCCCCTGGGCAGCAGCAACCGCGACTGCGTTATCTGAATTCGCCGAGCGCAGTGGAGGCACGGTATACACATACGGCGTGCGTAACTCAGCGATGTTGCATGACAGCAAACGCACACAACTCGACCAGAACGATCTCAATCGGTTCTGGAATGAAGAAATTTTGTCGGCATACCAGATACGCTTTAGCTTCCCTTCTGGAACCAAGAACGATCAGAAGTGGCTGCTGGCAGTCGACCCCGTTGCCAATGGTGGAAACAAAATGGCGGCGGAGTATCCAAGCCGGCTTGAGCCTTGTCCCGTGAGCACAGCGGTGCGTTGATTTATTGTTGCGCCGGGGAAGTTCCCGCCAATCCCAACTCTCCCGCAATCGCCTTCATCGCTTCAATACAGAACGCGATGTGTTCTTCCAGGTCAACGCCAAGGTCGGCAGCGCCGTTGATGATGTCGTCACGGTTTACGCTGCGCGCGAATGCCTTGTCTTTCATTTTCTTCCGGACTGATTTTGCTTCCACTTCGGCCAGCGATTTATTGGGTTTGACCAGAGCGCTTGCGGTAATGAAGCCGGCAAGCTCGTCGCAGGCGTAGAGCGTCTTCTCCATTTTGCTTTCGCGCTTCACGCCGCTGTAATCCGCGTGAGAGAGGATGGCTCGCCGGATTTCCTCGGGATAGCCGCGCTCTTCCAAAACTTTGTTGCCCACGAACGGGTGTTCCTGCTGTGTGGGGTATTTCTCATAGTCAAAGTCGTGCAGCAGGCCGGTAATGGCCCACTTTTCCTCGTCCTCACCGTATTTGCGGGCATATGCGCGCATGCAGGCTTCAACCGCCAGCATGTGCTTACGCAGGCTTTCGGACTGGGTATATTCGCACATCAAGTTCCATGCGGAAGCGCGATCAATCATGGCTTTGTACCGTTATTCTCCTTTTAT
>JAICYU010000056.1 GCA_025934025.1 Terriglobales bacterium | reverse complement strand
GGCATTGGCCCAGACGACCACGACGACAACGCCCCCCGCGGCTACCGGCAAGACAATCCAGCAGCGCAAAGCCAACCAGCAGAAGCGGGTGGGCGAGGGCCTGGAAAATGGCTCTTTGACGGCTGGCGAAGCCGCCAAAATCGAGAAGAAAGAGAAGGGCCTGAACGCGGAAGAGCGCGACATGCGCGAGGACAACGCTGGAAAACTCACGGCCGCCGACAAGGCCAAGCTAACCCGGCAGCAGAATCGCCTGGGCAAGGACATCTACAAACAGAAGCATGACGCTCAAGCGCAGCCCAAAACCGGCAATGAGGTGAATCAGCGCGATCGCAACCAGCAGAAGCGGATCGGCGAAGGACTGGAAAACGGGTCGCTCACGGCCGGCGAAGCGACGAAGCTGGAAACGAAAGAAACCAAGCTGAATCGAGAGCAGCGCGACATGCGCGAAGATAACGGCGGCCGCCTGACCGCTTCAGAGAAAGCCAAAGTCAACCGCCAGCAGAACCGCGTGAGCAAGCAGATCTACACCAAGAAACACAACGCCAGAAAACGCGGCTAACTTCCTGCCAGTCGAATTTCTTCCAAGCCCTCCGGGTTCTCGGAGGGCTTTGTCGCGTTCGTCCGGCAGCCACGGTATCTAACCATCTGAAAGTATGAGACTTGTGTGGCCTGAAAATTTTTAGAGCAACTCCGATGATTTCTCTTGACATCTATTACAAATCGCAATATGTTTATTGCGAATTGCGATAATGACTTTAGGTGAGAAATTACGCTACCTGCGGTTGATGGAAGGGAATCTTCGCGGCATGGGCCGCGAGATGACGCAACAGGAAGTCGTCCGCGCCATGCGCACTGAATTGAAAGAGAAGATCAGCCAATCCTATCTTTCGCAGATTGAAAACGGCATGCGGCCGCACCTCACCAATAAGACCCGGTTGCTGCTGTCCAGGTTTTTCAAAGTCCATCCCGGATACCTGGTGGATGATCCGGCGGGATTTCATACGGAGCTTTTGTCTGACGTGAGCGCGGATGAAGACAAGCTTGATTTATGGCTGATCCAGGGCGCGGAGAGGTTCCGCGGTGATCCAACGGTCAGCCGCGCTCTGTTGAATTTGGCAAAGCATGAAGATTCGCGCCGCTGTCTGGTGCTGCTGGATGCCATTCTCGAAACGCCGCAACTGGCGGAGCGGCTGTTGCACGTTCTTCGTCCTCAACCCGGCAAAGATGGGCCGGAGATAAGCGAGGCCTGATATGAACCTTGCGACCTTTTATCTCGTGTGTTTTGTGGTCGGCTTTGCATTTTCCGCATTGTCGTTTTTTACCGGCAGCCTGCGTTTGCACTGGCACTTGCCAAGCCATAGCCACGTTCCATTCGGGGCCCATAGCGGAAGCGCGCACGGAGGGCACTTTCCATTCTTTAATCCGTTCGGCCTTGCTGTGTTTCTGGCGTGGTTCGGCGGGACCGGATACCTGCTGACGCGCTATGAACATGTCTGGATGTTGACGGTCCTCGTCATCGCGACTCTTGCTGGACTTACCGGGGCAACTCTGATCTTTCTGTTCATTGCCAAGGTCCTGATGGCGCACGATTACAGCCTTGATCCGCTGGACTATGAAATGCCTGGCGTGCTGGGGCGGGTCAGCAGTTCCATCCGCAGCCGTGGAACGGGAGAAATCATTTTTGTGCAGGAGGGTTCGCGCAGAGCGTCGGCCGCGCGCTCGGAAACCGGCGAGGCCTTGAACACCGGCGAAGAGGTAATCGTCACCCGCTATGAGCAGGGAATCGCCTATGTCCGGCGCTGGGACGACGTGGCGAGTTCGGCGGGTATTTTGCCGGAAGAGAAGACAAGCGCTTCCGAGCCGAAATCGGAAATCAATTCTGCAAACAAAGGTTCTGTGAACTCTTGAGGAGGAGTTTCGTATGTTGCCGATGATGTGGATGTGGGTAGGACTGGGGCTGCTGGCGTTCATGTTCGTGATGGCGTCCATTGCGCGGTTGTATCGCAAGGTTGGCCCCAATGAGGCGCTTGTGGTCTTTGGCTTTCGCAAGACCCGCGTGATCCGGGGAGCGGGAACGATTATCTGGCCCATGGTGGAGAGCTGCCGCCTGCTCTCGCTGGAGTTGATGTCGTTTGATGTGGCGCCGCAGCAGGATCTGTACACCAACCAGGGCGTCGCTGTCACGGTGGAAGCGGTGGCCCAGATCAAAGTGAAATCTGATGACGTTTCCATCAAGACGGCTTCCGAGCAGTTTCTTACCAAGACTCCGCCGCAGCGTGAGGGCTTGATTCGGCTGGTGATGGAAGGCCACCTGCGCGGCATCATCGGCCAGCTTACGGTGGAGCAGATCGTGAAAGAGCCTGAGATGGTGGCGGACCGCATGCGCGCTACCTGCGCCGGCGACATGAGCAAGATGGGCTTGGAAGTGGTCTCGTTCACCATCAAGGAAGTTCGCGACAAAAACGAATACATCGCCGCCATGGGCCGGCCCGATGTGGCGCGGATCAAGCGTGATGCCGACGTCGCCGCTGCCGAAGCCGAGCGTGATACGGCCATCAAACGCGCTGAAGCGCAACGGGCAGCCGCGATTGCCAAGGCCCAAGCCGACCAGGAGCGAGTGCTGGCGGAAACGCTTTCACAGGCGAAGCAAGCCGAGGCGCAGCGCGATCTGGAAGTCAAAAAAGCTGCATACGCCGAACTGGTGAAAAAGCAGCAGGCCCAGGCTGACAAGGCTTATGAGATCCAAGCCAACATCCAGCAGCAGCAGGTAATCGCCGAGCAGGTGAGAGTGCAGCAGGTGGAGAAAGAGCAGCAGATCAAGGTGCAGGAAGCAGAGATCGCCCGGCATGAGAAAGAGCTCATCGCCACCGTGCTCAAACAGGCGGAAATCGAGAAACAGCGTGTGTTGAATCTTGCGGAAGCAGAGAAGCAGCGCCTGATCGCCGAAGCCGAAGGGCACGCTAATGCCACGCGCATGCAGGGCGAAGCTGAAGCCGAAATCATTTTCAAGAAAGGCGAGGCGGAAGCCAAAGCCATGAACATCAAGGCTGAGGCTTATCAGGAGTACAACCAGGCCGCTGTGGTGGACAAGCTGATTACCACCTTGCCGGAAGTGGTTCGCGCGATGGCCCAGCCACTGGCCAACGTGGACAAAATCACTGTCGTTTCCACCGGCAACGGAAGCTCAGCTGGCGTGAGCAAAATTACCGGCGACATGGCGCAGATTGCCGCTCAAGTGCCCGCGCTGTTCGAGTCGCTCAGCGGAATGCAGCTTTCCGAGCTGCTCTCGAAAGTCCGGCTGATCGGAGACAAGACGCCTAAGCCCGTGGTGAACGGCTCGGACGATGAGCCCGCCAGCAAGGCGAAGGGAGCAGGGAAGTAACTAAAGAAGTCGCGTTCGCGCGCGTGGAGCAAGTTATGAAGCGAATTTCTCTGGCAGGCGTAGCTCTTGGAGTCATTGCGGGCGCTCTCATCGCCATTCTCTCCGGCAGTTGGATTTTCTGGCTGGCGGTAGGACTGGCGCTCGGAGTCGTGCTCGGATCGGCCAGCGCTAACAGCATGCGGCGGGCTGGCGCCGAACAGAACGGGTCCGGCGCTTCCCGCCTTCGGAAAAATTTTCGTATGGAAAGTTGATTGTGGAGGACTTATGGCATTACTGGAACGGGTTTCAACATTGATTCGGGCCAATTTGAACGACCTGATTGACAAAGCGGAGCATCCTGAAACCATGATCAAGCAGATCATTCTTGACATGGAAAACCAGTTGCTCCAGGTGAAAACCCAGGTGGCGATCGCGATTGCCGATCAGCACCTGCTGGAAAAGAAACAAAAAGAGAACGAAGATAAAATTGCAGACTGGAACCGCCGCGCCGAAATGGCCGTAGAGAAAAAGCAGGACGACCTGGCGCGGGCGGCCATCGAGCGCTCGCTTCATCACAAGTCTCTGACGGAAAGCTTCACCCAGCAGGTGGCTGATCAGAAGCTTCAAGTCGAGACATTGAAAACGGCGCTGAACAAGTTGCAACAGAAGCTGGATGAAGCGCGCGCCAAGAGCGAGATGCTGATTGCGGAGCATCGCCGCGCCCGCACCCTGGGCAAGGCCGCCGATGCTCGCGGACAGCTCGACGGAAGCAATCACGGCGCAGCTTTCGATCGCATGAAACACAAGGTGATGCGGCAGTCCGCCATCGGGCAGGCGAAATCCGATCTGCTGGACCACACCGCCAGCGTAGAAGACCGATTTGCCCAACTGGAGAAAGAAGAAGAGGTCAATCGCATCTTGAATGAACTCAAGGCCAAGAGAGCATGATGCGAGGCCGTCCGCTGAATGCGGTGATTGCTGGTGTTCTCGCGCTGTGCTTTTGTGGCGCATTAGCAAAAGCTGCTTCCGAACCTTCCAGTCCGGAAGAGCAGCTTTTTAATTTGTTGAATCAGGAACGGGAGCGCACCGGCTTGCGGGCCTTGCGGTGGAATCAGGATCTTGCAGAGGCGGCGCGTGCTCACTCTGATCTGCTGGCGAAGCACAAGGAACTTTCTCATCAATTCCGGGGAGAGCGCGAATTGCAACAGCGCGCCGGCAGCGCGGGAGCGCATTTCAGCGCGGTGGCGGAGAATGTGGCGTATGCGAGCACGGTTGCGGAGTTGCACGACGGGCTGATGCATTCGCCGCCGCATCGCGCCAACATCCTCAACTCGGAATACAACGCCGTCGGAATTGCCATCGTGGAGCGCGATGGGGAACTCTATGCTACAGAAGACTTCGCGCGCGTCATGCCCAGCATGAGCGAGGACCGGTTCCGCCAAACTCTTGTGGCGGCCTTCCAGAAAGCGCGCTCAGCTCAGAAGATGGCGCCCATGGTTGTGAGGAATGATGTCCGGTTGCGTGATGCCGCTTGCTCCAGAAACTTAAATGCCAAGCAGGTTTTGCGGGGTCTGCCCGGCGCGACGGACCTTGCGATATTTACCGCAAGCGATGCGAGCCAACTTCCGCCGAACATGCGGTCCGCCGCAGGCGACGGCACGTTGCACAGGATGAACATTGGTGTGTGTTTCCAGCAGGACTCCGCAACTGGATTTTCCAAGTATTGGGTTGTGGCGGCCTTCTATCCCGTACCGTAGTCCGGACCTAAATCGCAATCGGCAACTGGGCGGCGCCGGCCGACTGCAGATTGCCAAGTTTCGCAACGTTCTCCCGCAACGTTTGATATTGCGTCTCGAGCACGGCGGGCGTGAGTTGCAGAGAAGGCACCGCAAATTCGACTGCAAGCTTGAGCCACGCCTGCATGCACAACATCCGCATTTGGCCGGCCATTTCCACGATGTGGATGGCAGCTTCGACCACCTTGGGATCGTCGCTGTGACGGGCCGCTTCGCTAAGTTGCAATACCGCGGCAGCATTCCCGGAGATGCGCCGAACGTAGGCGAGCGTGACCTTGATTCGCTGGCGCTTAATTTGCCGAAAGCGCGCTGGCGGAAGCTTTTCGCGCAGGAAAAGCTCGTCGGCGCGGTCGTTGAGAACAGCGAAGGCCTGAAGGTCCACCGGGACCACCCCTCGCGCTGAAGCGCGTCTGCGGGTCTGCACTGCAGCGTAGAACAACATCGCCGCCGTAAGAGCAATTGCAAAAACAACGAATGTGATCATTGCTGAATCAACTCCATCACTGCCCGGTTCCATGCCTCGAGTTGTGACCGTTCCGGCAGAACAATATTCAAGCTGGTTTCGGGGGCGAGTAAATACCCCATCCATGTTATGAGAGCTACGTCAAATGCTCCGGTGCGTAACAGGTTTAAGACATTGATTGCCGCAGGCCCAAATTCCGCCTGGAAGGTTGTGGCAACCAATTCCACGGTGGCGAATATTCCCAAACCCAGAGCGATGCCAAAGGTAGATTGCCGCCAGTGGAGCCCGAAGGCGCTCGAAAAAAAGAAAAGAACAGCAATCAATCCCACTTCAAGAATTCGGGTGGCTTCGCCCACCACGAGGACAGATTTCATCAAATCTGCGCTTCTGAAAGTCGCTTCTGAAAGGATGAGAGATGCGCCCAAGCCCGCTAACACAATCGCACACCCCGCGAAAACGATAGTGGCCAGGCGCTTCAGCGCGCGATGCGGCGAGAAGATTGTCCTGAAAACTTCATAGGCTATTCCGAAGCCGAGAAACGCGGTGATCCCGTTGAAAATCGAGCCGAACCAGAAATATGACAGAGGCGTGTCCCGAAGCAGAAACGAGACAATGTCTCCCGCGGCGTTGAGAACTGTGTAAATCGTAAAAATCGGATACTTGCGCCAGTACTTCTTGGCCAACAGGAACAGCGCCAGCGCCGGCTGCAGAATCAGCCCCGCGATCCAGCACGCGTAAATGGGATAGTACAACGACATGTCGCAAGAGAAGCCGATGGCGGCTCCTCTATTGGAACCGCCATTATCTCTCGAAATTGCCAGCTTTTGAAACGTTACTGTCGTTTGCGAGCGCTCATTTTGGCACGGGGCAGGCTGGGCATGGAGGTATTGGAATTCCGTCAAAGGTCTGAACAGACGACGAGATGAGGGACCCGGTTGAAACAATCAACGCGGCGAACATTACGACTCGAAGAAGTGTGTTTTTCATGTGGTTCTCCTTTTTGTGGGCGACCATTTCTTGGTCGGGGGTAAGTTTCTCGCAGAGCCTCGTATCCTGAACAAAAGGCAAGAGTTTTTGTGGTTTTCGGAATGTGAAAATTAAGGCGCTGTGCGGCTGTTCGGAGACCGGGCGCCTAACAACAGTTGAGCCTTCTTGAACTGCCAGGGAAGTGAATGTAGAAATGGACTGTCCGCGTCAGCAGAGTCTTAAAGGCCGGCCGAAATTTCTGATTTCCGTAAACAGGAATTCTGGCTTGGTATAACTCGTAACTGTGTGAACAGGAACGTGTTTATCGCACTCGTAAGTTTTTGAGGTTGTGTGCAGCGGCGCGCGACATGAGAAGCGCCAAGGGGTGGTCGGGCTGTCCAACCGGGCAAGAAGGAGTCGATTCGCCCATAAATTCCTACTTAGGTAGTTGTCTAAGTTCCGTTTTCAGGAAAATCGCGGTCGATGCTCTTGGGGTCGAGGGCCTTAGTACCTCACGGTTATTTTTTCCGAAAACCGGAAATGCGTAACATGAAGTCGCTGATTTGGCAGTGCCAGAAGACCGCAAAATGGATTCGGATACAATAAGCGGGAGAGCACCTTAGATTGTCGGGGCGTAGCGCAGCCTGGTAGCGCACCTGCCTTGGGCGCAGGGGGTCACAGGTTCAAATCCTGTCGCCCCGACCACTTACCTCTTCAGTTTTTCAATTCAGTCTTGCTGGTGCTTCTGCAGACGCTTTGCTCGTTTTGAATTAGGAACCCGGCCAGAGTCCTGGCGTTGACTCGCGTATCGCAATAATGCGATAATCTAAACGCGTGGACGGTGAATTCACGATTGAGTATGTGGAGTTGCCGAATGGGCGAATGCCCGCACGGGAGTTCGTGGACTCGCTGGATGACAAAGCCGCTGCCAGAATAGACGCCTTTGTCGAGCGCCTGCGCGTCTACGGGAACCGCATGCAGGGCAAGTTCGTCAAAAAGCTCACGGACAACATATTCGAGCTAAGGGTCAAACAATTCGACCGGATTTTTCGAGTTCTATTTTTTTATCAGCCGGGAATGTTGATCGTGATTACGTCGGGATTTCAGAAGAAGACGCAAGAAACTCCGCCCAGCGAGATCGCCAGGGCAGAGCAGCTAAGGAAGCTCTGGGTGAGGTATCGAAACCGCTACACGGGATCGCAGAAGGAACGGGAAGCGATACTGAAGGAGTTGGGACTATGAGACAAGCGGCCAAGCGCGATAGACACAGCGAGATTGTCGAACAGCGTGCACGAAGGACCGCAACTTACCGCAAGGTCTTTGAGCGCACCCTGCATCAAATTGACCTCGCTCTCCTGGTCCGGGAGATGCGAGAGGCTGCGGGGCTGACTCAGGCCGAACTTGCCAGGAAGGTTGGCACTTCGCAGTCCGTGATTGCCCGCCTTGAGGACGCCGAATACACCGGACACTCGCTCACAATGCTGGAGCGAATCGCTACGGCCTGCGGCGTGGCCCTAAAGCTACACGCCGAAAAGAAGCCGAATTTCAACCGCGAAGTAGCACTGGTATAGCGGCCACTCAACAGAAAAATCCGAAAAATCATCTGTTATGGCCGATCAATGTTGACGCTGGGAGAACGCTGTAAGGCCTCTTGAACCGCCTTCAAGGCTTTTTCAATTTCCTTCAGCTCTCCATAATTCAAGCGCTCAAGATAACTCGCGAGGAATTCCACTCTGCGTTTGCGGCCTTTGTGCAGTAGCGCTGTGCCCTTGGGTGTGGCTCTTATCAGGACCGCACGGCGATCCTGCCGATCGGCCAGTCTGTTCACCAAGCCTGCCCGCTGCAATGCATCCACAATCCGGCTCATGGTGGGAGCTTTGACCTGCTCGGCGCCTGCAAGGTCCTTGAGCGAGATTGGCCCGGCAAAGACGATCACAGACAGGGCAGAGAGTTGGGCCGGCCCGATCCCTGTCTTGGAATCCTGCCCCCGTAGCAGCCGTAAGATGTGAATGGCCGCGCTGTGCAAGCGGTCCGCTAATTCCTGAAGGCTCCCATTGTTCCTTGGACGCCGAGCCATAATTAGCTAAGCTAATTATTTCCTTGACAGAAGTCAAGCCGCGGCGTTGTACTTAGCATAGCTAACTAATAATGGGCGGAAACGCTCGCCAGGAGGATACGATGGCACAGCCCCAACAGATTCCAGATCAGTTTCAGCTTTCACAAATCAGCAGCATCGTGCTCGGCGTCACCGACCTCGACCAGTCAATCGCGTTTTACAACGGCAAACTCGGCTTGAAAATCCGCTTGCGCGAACCGCAGATTGCGGTGCTTGAAGCCGGCAGCATGGCACTCGTCCTGAGCCCAGGCCACATCCGATTGGCTCCTCAGGCTGCGGGCGCCACGGAGGTAGTGTTTCAGGTGGAACGTGTTCGCACGGCAAGAGAGTCGCTCATAGCGCAAGGTGTCATCTTCTTCACCGAGCCGCGCCAGGTCACTCCTACGGAATGGGCGGCGTACTTCCGCGATCCTGATGGTCACCTGCTCTCAATCTTCGGCCACGAATAGAAGATTGCTTCAGGTTGTCAGCACCCCGGTCCTCCGCATCCAAACTTGCAGTGACTTCAGATTGGAGAGCGCGATGACTGAAAACAAGAGAAAGCAGCCGCAGGATATGCCCAGAGTTGACCTGAGCGAACGGTCGCCGGAGCTACGTGGCGACAACGAGGCACGCCTTGATGACTTGGGATCTGACCCAGGGCAGGTAGGTAGTGATAGCGCGGGCCAATCCGGTGATCCGCAGCGGCTTTCCGAACTCGCAGCGGCCAATGAAGAGTCGGTGGAAGAACTCGCCGATACTGACCAGGCCTTTGAAGCCTCAGCAGTGGAAGGCGCGGAAGATGCCGCCGATCATCCTGAGCGTCCAACACACACTCACGAGGAGTATGGTCGCCCGGATGATGTCCCGCCCCGACGCCGTGACGACGAAGCCGCTTAAGCGATTACGATTCGAAATCATGGGCGACTAAATAGCTGGCCAGCAAACTCCAGGGTTCCCGCATCAGAGTCAACAAAGCTTGTTGTAGGGGCCCCTTGCAATGCGCGCCAGCTTCAGACTCCTCGGTTCCTTCGTTGTTCTTCTCCTTCTTCACACGATTGCTGCTGCCCAAAGCAGCGACTTCACAATCATTGCTTTGCCTGACACTCAGAATGAAGCGCAGTTCTTCCCGGGCGTCCTTGCGTCGCAGACTGAATGGATCGTGGACCATCGCGATGACCTGAATATCCAGATGGTGCTTGGGGAAGGCGATATAGTGAATGATTTCAGCGCTCCCGCGCAGCAGCAGAGCGCGGACGCCGCATTTCGCGTTCTCGATCGCGCCGGCATTCCGTACATGCTTGCCATCGGCAACCATGATTACGACGCCGCCGCACCGAAGAATGGCCGCCCGGTGTCAGAATTTAATCGGTTTTTCGGCCCTTCGCGCTATGCCGGCCGCGATTACTATCGTGGAAATTTTCCTGAGGGCAGCAACGAGAATTTCTTTGGTGTGCTGAACATTGGCGGCCAGGATTTCCTCTTCCTGGTGCTTGAGTTCATGCCGCGTCCGGAATCCGTTGAGTGGGCTGAATCGGTGCTTGAGGCGAATCCTGACGAACAGGCGATCGTCGTCACGCATTCTTACATGTACGTGGACAATACGCGCGTGGATGCCTGCGACACCGAGGACATGCCTGCAGGAAACAGCACCGGCGATGATTTGTGGCAGGCCCTGCGCAAGTTTCCCAATGTCACTATGGTATTGAGCGGTCACCTTACCAATGGACAAGCCGCCCATCGCAGCGATGTGGGAGACAACGGCAATCTGGTGAACCAGATTTTCGCCAACTACCAGACTTTTCCCAACGGTGGTGATGGATGGCTTCGCATCATTACCTTTCATCCATCCAACAATTCAATTTCGATCAAGACGTTTTCGCCATTTCTCGATCGTTTCAAGACTGACGCGCGCAATCAATTCACTGTCCCTTTCCGCAATCCTCATCCTCATACCAGGACAGGCGAGTTGAGCGGAATGGTGCGCAGCGCCTCCAATTGTGAGCCGATCGCGGGAGTGACCCTCTCCGTTGACGGAGCTTCCACCACCACGGATGCTAATGGCCGCTACTCATTCTCCCTGGCGCCGGGCCTCCACCAGGTTTTGGCTTCGCTCGCAGGTTGGAGCAACCAAGCAAAGAACGAAACGGTTGCTGACGGCTTCGACACGGACCTGAACTTCTTCCTCACCGCCTCCTCAGAACCTCCATGTCCTCTCAATTCCGACATGCCTTCTGTCACCATCTGCGCGCCCGCTGAAAATGCGGTCGTTGCATCTCCCTTCAATGTGATCGCGGCTGCGAATGACGCAAATTCCATAACGAGCATTCAGGCGATCCTGGATGGAGAAGTTGTTTCCAATTCAAAAGCCGGGATTCTGGAAACCTCAGTCAATGCCGCAGCCGGCAATCATCACCTGACAGTCAAGGCCCAAGATAAATCAGGCGCCTCATTTCAAGGCTCGGTGGACTTTACTGTCTCGGCTCCGGTTGTGCCAAGCCCGCCTACCACACCTGCCGAGAGGCTGTCACTGAGCATCGCACCTTCCCAGGCAACCATCACGTTAGGCCACTCCGCTGATTTCGCGTTGCAGGTGGGAAGCGACGGTTCCCTAAAAGATCCGGTAAGCTTTTCCTGCTCCGGTTTGCCTGCGGGCACAAGGTGCGTATTTGATCCTGTGCGCATGAAAGCCGCGAACCTTCCTGGCGCGGTGAAGCTTACGATTTTTACCAACGCACTGAGCGCATCGTTACTTCCAGCCGGACCGCGAAACATACTTTGGACAGCCATCCTGCTGCCGGGACTGGTCCTGCTTGGAAATAGGAAGCAGAAACACTGCACGCTTCGCAGCGTCTTGCTTTCCATCGCCAGTTTACTGTTGCTTGGAAGCGCATTGCTGACTGGCTGCCACGGGATCGTGCCCCCTGCCAACAAAGGGTCATTTTCCGTGACAGTGACTTCCTCCTCCGGCACAGTCCAGAAGAGCAGCAATATTAGCCTTACGCTGCAATAGTTCGTTTGTTCCTGCGGCTTGCGCAACCCGGGTAGACCCCATGCTTGCCCTTCGGAACGAGTGAAGCGCTTCTTCTGCACTGCTTTATAATCAAGGTTTAACACTTCATCAAAAGAGCGGATAATTACACCCTGCTGCAGAACGGCTGGAAGGCACGCAGCACAGGATTTTGATTGATGGCAACTCTCGATGTGACTCTCCAGGAACAGGCCACGCCGACCGCGCAGACTGGCCGGAACGTGAACGACTTCAGCATTCAGGTGGCCACGGTCAACGGGTCCGGCTCACAGTCTGCCAATACCGTACTGCTGCGCAGCATCTTTCAGATGGGCGTTCCTGTTTCCGGCAAGAATCTGTTTCCTTCCAACATTGCCGGTCTGCCAACCTGGTACACCATTCGCGCCAGCAAACATGGGTACATCGCACGCAAAAAAGAAATTGATTTCCTTGTAGCGATGAACGCCGAGACGGCACAGGAAGATGTGATGTCGCTGGTTCCCGGAGCTGCTTGTGTTTATGACGAGCCGCTCAATCTCAAGCAGTTGCGCCAGGACGTCACCTTTTATCCCGTGCCGTACGACAAGCTGGTTGGCCCGGTGTGCCCTGAAGCCAAGCTGCGCCGGTTGGTCAAGAACATGATTTACGTCGGCGTGGTGGATTATCTGCTTGGGATTGAGTTGGCAGAATCGGAAAAAGCTGTCGCGCGGCAATTTGCGACAAAGAAAAAAGCCGCGGACTTGAATATGGCCGCGGTCCGCGCCGGCTACGACTACGCGAAAGCGACGTTTACCAAGCACGACTCATTCTTCATTGAGCGCATGAACGAGAACGCGGGCAAGATCATCATTGACGGAAACGCGGCCGCGGCGCTCGGCTGCATGTTCGCCGGCGTCACCGTGGTCACCTGGTATCCCATCACTCCTTCAACGTCTCTCGTGGAATCGCTCATTGATTACTTGAAAGAGTACCGCATCGGCTCAGACGGCAAGGCGACATTCGCTGTCGTACAAGCGGAAGACGAGCTGGCCGCAATCGGAATGGTTATGGGAGCAGGCTGGGCGGGCGCGCGAGCCATGACCTCAACTTCCGGCCCCGGCATTTCACTGATGGGCGAATTTGTGGGCCTCGGCTACTACGCGGAAATCCCCGGCGTGATCTTCGACATTCAGCGCGTCGGCCCCTCTACCGGGCTGCCCACTCGCACCATGCAGGGTGACATCCTGAGCTGCGCCTTTCTCTCCCATGGCGATACCAAACACATCCTGCTGCTGCCCAACTCCGTCACCGAGTGCTACACCATGGCGATGGAAGCGTTCGAACTGGCTGAGCAGTTTCAGACGCCGGTTTTTGTCTTGAGCGATCTCGATTTGGGAATGAACAGCTGGATGGCGCAGCCGTTTGAATATCCGGAGCAGCCCGTCGGCCGCGGAAAGGTATTGGGTGCTGACGAGCTTCAGCGGCTGGGCGGCTTTGCGCGCTACAAAGACGTGGACGGCGATGGCATTCCCTATCGCACTCTTCCCGGGACTGCCCATCCGGCGGCGGCCTACTTCACGCGCGGCAGCGGCCACAACGAAAAAGGCCAATACAGCGAGCGTCCGGACGATTACGTGCGCAACGTGGACCGCCTGGCGCGCAAGTTCGATACTGCGCGCAAGTTCGTCCCTGCGCCGGTCAAAGAAATTAGCCACAGCTCGGAAATCGGCGTGATTGCCTATGGCACCTCGCACTGGGCCATGACGGAAGCCCACGATCAGCTTGAAAAGGAATACGGAATCAAGGTGGACTACCTCCGCCTTCGGGCTTATCCGTTTAATCAGGACGTACACGACTTTGTGAAGAACCACAATCGGATCTACGTGGTGGAGCAGAACCGCGACGGACAAATGCGCGAGCTATTGAAGCTGGATCTCCCGCCGGAGCAGATCGCCAAACTTCGCCGTGTGCTGCACTACAACGGGCTTCCGATTGATGCCCGCTCCGTAACTAACGAGATTGTTTCGCAGGAGGGCAAGTAGATGTCGGCCACGCCAGCCGCGCCTAAGACCAACGTAATCGGCCTCAGCGTGCTTGATTATCGCGGCGGCAAGACCACGCTTTGCGCCGGATGCGGCCATAACGCCATTTCCGAGCGCATCATTGACGCTGCTTACGAGATGGGCGTTCGCCCGGAGAATCTGGTGAAGATGAGCGGGATTGGCTGCTCATCAAAATCGCCGGCGTATTTTGTGAACCGCGCACATGGCTTTAACGCTGTTCATGGACGCATGCCTTCCGTCGCGACCGGAGTGGCGCTCGCCAACCACAAGCTGATGGTGCTGGGAGTCTCCGGTGACGGTGATACAGCATCCATCGGCATCGGGCAGTTTATTCATCTCATGCGGCGCAACCTGCCGATCATCTACATCATTGAAGATAACGGAGTGTATGGCCTCACCAAAGGGCAGTTCTCTGCCACGGCAGATCTCGGGGCCAAGCTCAAGACCGGCGTCATCAACGATCTTCCCCCCATTGACACGTGCGCTCTAGCGATTGAACTTGGAGCTACGTTTGTCGCTCGCTCCTTCTCCGGCGACAAACGGCAACTCCTCACGCTCCTGAAGGCAGCAATTTCGCATCGTGGAACGGTAATGATTGACGTGATCTCGCCCTGCGTCACCTTCAACGATCACGAGGGATCCACAAAATCTTACAAGTACGTAAAGGACCACGATGAGCCGGTGCAGGAACTTGGCTTTGTGCCGCACTTCGAAAACATTGAAGTGGATTATGATCCCGGAACCACGGCAACAGTGACCATGCACGACGGATCACATCTCCGGCTGCGCAAGCTCGAGCGCGACTACGATGCCACTGACAGGATCAACGCAATGAAAATTCTGGCCGAATCGCACGCAAAAGGGGAAGTGCTCACGGGCGTTCTTTACGTTAACACCCAGGCGCCGAATTTCTTTGACGTGCTGAACCTTACCGGCCAGCCGCTGGGTCAGTTGCCGGAAAGCGTGGTCCGCCCGCCGAAAAAAGCGCTGGAAGATGCCATGGCAGAACTGATGTAGCTGCCGTAAGGAGTTGCAGCTTCCTTTTCTTTTGTTTTATCAGTGTAGTCAGCGCTCATCAGCGGTAAGGTTTTGCTCGCGCTCACGTGCCAGCGGATCAACCTTCTGCTGACTGCTCGACTACGTCGAGTACTCCGCATTGATGTGCACATATTCTTCCGTCAAGTCGCAGGAGAGAAACTCCAAGGTGTGGCTTCCGGCCCCGAGAGCAATGCGGATCTCGTAAGCGGGTTCTGACATGTAGTGATGGGCTTGGCCGGCATCGAATTTGCAAGCTGTGCCGTTGCGGCAGACCTGCTGGTCGCCAAGGTAGATGTTGATGCGTTCGGGATGGACTGCAACTCCGGAGTATCCGATGGCGGCCAGCACACGTCCCCAGTTAGGGTCGGCGCCGGCCCATGAAGTCTTGACAAGGGATGAATTGGCAATGGCGCGCGCGATCCGTCGTGCGTCTTCGCTGCTGCGCGATTGCTCAATTCGCAGGCGCACAACGTGCTTTACGCCTTCACCATCGGCCACGATCTGCGCCGCCAGTGACCGACACACCTTGCTCAGTGCGGCTTGAAACTCCGCGCGGACAGATTTCATCTCCAGGCCGCTTTTGCCGCTGGCCAGCAGAAGCACGGTGTCATTGGTCGAAGTGTCGCCGTCAATCGAGATGTTGTGAAAGCTATCGTCCACGGCACGCTTCAGCGTCGGTTTCAGGTCGCGCGGAGAAGCGGCTAGGTCGGTGAAGAGGTAGACCAGCATGGTCGCCATATTGGGATGAATCATCCCGGCGCCTTTGGCCACTCCCACGAGACCTGCGCTTCTTCCGGCGCGAGTGATGCTTTGGCAGGAGGTCTTGGCGTGAGTGTCCGTAGTCAAGATCGCGTTGGCGAATGCCTCAAGCGAGCCAGCACTGGAATCGGCTGACGCGAGCAATCCAGGAAGGGCATTGGTAATCTTTTCTGCGGGAAATGGCACGCCGATAATTCCCGTGGAAGAAGGGAAGACATGCTCCGGCTTCAGCTTCACCCCAAAAGCCAGTTCGGAGCAGACGCGCTTTGCCGCCTGAAGTCCCTGCTTTCCTGTCGCGCAGTTCGCGTTGCCGGCATTGACGATGAGCGCGTGCACGCGTCCTGCGGAGCGGCGCAGGTGCTCGCGTCCCAGAATTATAGGAGCGGCGACGATCTGGTTGCGCGTGAACATGGCTGCTGCCGCAGCGCCTCCGGGAACGAGCGCGAGCGCCAGATCAGGTTTGCCGCTCGGCTTGATTCCCGCGGCCGCGGCGGCAAAGAGAAACCCCTGCGGCGGAGTCAGGCTCACGCCTCGAGCCTCACCAGCGGAATTGGAATTTCGATGTCGTGGCTTCGGCTTTGGCGCGGAATCTGGCCGCGGAACATGGCAATCTCATCGCACGCGTGCAGCCTGGGACAGTGCATACAGTCTTTGTAAATTTTGTCCGGAAGCTCCTCGCGCGTGGCGATGGCGAAACCCAGCTTGGCGAAGAACTCCGGAATGCGAGTGAAGAGGCAAACGCAGCTTACCTGGTGCCGCGCTGCTTCCTTCAACAGCGCTTTGACCAGCTTGCGGCCGGCTCCCAATCCGTTGCTGCCGGGGAGCACAGCGATGGAGCGGATCTCGGCCAGATGGATTCCGTAGAGATGCAGTGCCCCGCAGCCGATGACTCTTCCATCCTCTTCCGTAACTACAAAGTCGCGCACGTTCTCGCAGAGCTCGGCCATGCTCCGCGGCAGCAGCGTGCCATCGCCAGAGTAGAGGCGGATGATGGCGTGGATTTGCTCCACGTCCGCGAGCCTCGCGCTACGCGTGCGCAACATGGGCCTCCTGCAATTTCTCCAGCCTCTCCCGCGCCTCGCACAGGGCTTGGGCGACGCGTTGTGGCGCTGTGCCTCCGGGGACATCGTGGCACTCAAGCACAGCGTCAAGTTGGAGATGGGCATAGACGTCCTCTGCAAAGGCCGGGCTGAACTCTTGTACTTCTTCCAAACTCAAGTCCTGGAGTTCGCAGTTCTTCTCCAAGCAGTTTTGTACTGCGTGGGCAACGATCTCATGCGCCTGGCGGAACGGAACTCCTTTTTGCGTGAGATATGTGGCGGCGGCCAGTGCATTCATGAACCCGTGCTCACACGCCTCTCTCATGCGCTCCCGCTTGAACTGCACCGACTGCATGAACCCGGTAGCGATCTCTAGACACGCGCTGGCGGTCGCGGCGGCTTCGAAGAGCGGCTCCTGCGTTTCCTGAAGATCTTTGTTGTAAGCCAGAGGCAGGCCTTTTACCGTTGCGAGCAGCGCCACCTGGCAACCGAGCAATCGCGCTGCTTTTCCCCGGATCAGTTCCAGCGCATCCGGATTCTGTTTCTGCGGCATGGCGCTGCTGCCTGTGGAGTACGCCTGGGGCAGATGAATAAAGCCGTATTCTTGCGTCGCGAACAGGATCAGCTCTTCCGCCCAGCGGCTCAGGTGCATGCCCAGCAACGTGAGCGCGGTCACGAACTCAATCGCGAAATCGCGATCGCTGGTTGCATCCATGCTGTTGGCTGTGGGCCGCGCGAAGCCAAGCTCCTGCGCAATCGTGCGGCGGTCGAGATGCATGGGCGCACCCGCAACGGCGCCCGAACCGAGAGGGCACTCATTCAAACGGCTGCGGCCATCCGTGAGCCTCGCCGCATCGCGCCAGAACATTTCAAAATAGGCGAGCAGCCAATGGCTCACCAGCACCGGTTCGGCGCGCTGGAGATGCGTGTAGGCGGGCATCACGCTGGTTCTCTGTTCTTCCGCGCGTGCCAG
>JAICYU010000050.1 GCA_025934025.1 Terriglobales bacterium | reverse complement strand
GCGAGATCGCCGTGCGCCTGACCCTGGGCGCGCGCCGCAGCCGTTTAATGTCACAACTCCTGATGGAGAGTCTCTTGCTTTCAATTCTGGGTGGAGGGCTGGGATTGCTCATTGGCCGCTGGGGCTCGCGTCTGCTGGTCTCCTTTGCCGGCAATGGCGACCGACCCCTTCCGTTCACTCCTCATCTTGACGGCCGCGTGCTTGCGTTTACGTTCGGCGTTTCGGTGCTGACGGCATTGCTCTTCGGCCTGGCTCCCATCCTGCACAGCCTGCGCGTTGATCTGGCTCCGGCGCTCAAGTCCGGCAGCGGAGCGCTGGACGTCTTCAGTGGAAGACGGCGCTGGTACAGCATGGGGAACCTGCTGGTGGTAGCGCAGGTGACGCTCGCACTGGTTGCGCTAGCTAGCGCGGGGTTGCTGGTGCGTACCCTGCGAAACCTCAAGGGCGTGAACCTCGGCTTCGATGCCAGCAATGTTCTGGTGTTCTCGATCAATCCGTCCCTTGCCGGTTACAAGCCCACAGAAATCGAAGGACTCTATCGCGATCTGCAGGAGAAATTCGCGGCGTTGCCGGGAGTCAACTCCGTGAGCTATTCCTGGGCCTCGCTGCTGGGGAATTCCGAGTGGGACACGGATTTTCATCCTCCCGGCACTCCCGACAGCACACGCGCCGATTCTGATGTATTTCCGGTGGGCCCGAATTTCTTTCAAGTGATGCGGCTGCCGCTCAAAGCCGGGCACGATTTCAACAGCGCCGATTTTGCCATTCAAGCCCAACGCGCAGCGCTGCCTCCAGGTAAGGATCCTGATCCCAAGTCGCCGCCGCTTCCGGCCATTGTCAACGAGACATTCGCAAGAAGGTTCTTTCCCGGAACCAATCCTCTTGGGCGGCACATGGAAGAATCATTGCCGGAAGAAGCCGGAAAACCGAGAGGGCCAGGCTGGGTGGTGGTGGGCGTTGCAGGCGATGCCAAGTATGACAGCCTGCGCCGCGACATCATGCCGACCATGTACATACCCTGGGTCGGCAACGGCGCGTTTTCGATCCGTGCGTCTGCAGATCCGAAACAGTTGATTGCGGCGATTCGCGACATTGTGAACCGACGTGATTCCAACCTGGCGCTGTATCAGATCGCCACTGAGTCCGAGCAGATCGAACACCAGGTGCTCGTCGAGCATCTGGTGGCGCAGCTCTCAACATTCTTTGCGGTGCTGGCTCTGTTGCTGGCCTGCGCCGGAATCTATGGGCTGCTCTCCTATGAAGTGACGCGCCGCACACGCGAGATCGGCATTCGCATGGCCATCGGCGCACAGCAGAATAACGTGATTGCCTTGGTGGTAAAGCACGGGCTGGCGCTGGCCCTGGTTGGCGGGGTGGTCGGCATTGTTGCATCTCTGGGCGCCACCCGGCTGCTGGGCAGCTTGCTGTACGGAGTCCATGCCGGCGACCCGATGACGCTCACGATTGTGGGAGTTCTTCTCTTGTTGGTCGCTCTGGCCGCTTGTTACCTGCCGGCTCGTCGCGCCACGCGCGTGGACCCGCTGGTGGCGCTCCGGTACGAGTAGCCGCATTTGCGCCAGGACGCCGTCGGATGGGACAATATTCCTGAGGTTTTCGCCCCGGCGGCGAAGCCATATATTTTGTGACGAATCGCCAGCTTGGGCATCAGTATAGTTAGGCTGCGGGCTTCAACAACTCCGCGGGTCGTTTTTGGGACCTGCTGGAGCCCGGCAGATGCTTTCAACATCCCCGTCCCGTTAAGCGGGACTGAAGGCGGCAGAGAAAATGTCAATCGCAATCGCTCCGGCCATCGAGCCGGGTGCAAGTTGCTCGCTCGAAAATTATCTCGTACTCCCCGACCGTACGATGGACGGCCGTATTGCCGCTGCCCGGCTCGAACTGGGCTCACGCGCAGTGATTCTGGGCCATCATTACCAGCGCGATGAGGTCATCAAGTTCGCTGATTTTCGGGGCGATTCCTACAAGCTCTCGCAGGAAGCCGCGCGCACGAAGGCTGACTACATCGTTTTCTGCGGTGTGCATTTCATGGCGGAGAGTGCCGACGTTCTGGCCCATGCCGGCCAACAGGTAGTCTTGCCGGACCTGAACGCGGGCTGCTCCATGGCCGATATGGCGGAAATCGGGCAGGTGGAGAGTTGCTGGGAGCAGCTTGTTTCACTAGGTCTCACCGAGGAGCAGGGCCGCGGTATTACGCCTCTGACTTACATGAACTCCACAGCGGCGATCAAAGCCTTCGTCGGCGAGCGAGGCGGAATGGTTTGCACGTCATCCAACGCTGGGTCCGCTTTTAAGTGGGCGTTTCAGCGCAACGAAAAAATCCTCTTTCTTCCCGATCAGCACCTTGGGCGCAACACCGCATTTTCACTGGGGATTCCGCTGGAAGAGTGCGTGGTCTGGGACCCGTTTCTGCTTCAGGGCGGCGCCACGCCGGAGCGGCTGCGCAGCGCCCGGGTTATTCTTTGGAAAGGCCACTGCTCGGTCCATCAGCGTTTCCTGCCGGAACACGTGGACAAAGTTCGCGAGCGCCATCCGGGAATTCAGGTGATCGTGCATCCCGAGTGTCGCTTCGAGGTCTGCCAGAAAGCCGACGGCATCGGCTCAACCGAGGGCCTGATCAAGCTCATTGCAGGAGCGCCTGCCGGAAGTAAGTTCGCCGTGGGTACGGAAATCCACCTGGTAAACCGGATGGGCAAGGAATTTGCCAAAGAGAACAAAATGGTAATCACGCTGGACGATTCCGGCTGTCTCTGCACCACCATGTTCCGCATTTCTCCCCAGCATCTGTGCTGGGCTTTGGAGAACCTGGTGGATGGAAACGTGGTCAATCGGATCAGGGTACCGGAAGGCATCAAGCACTGGTCGCGTGTGGCATTGGACCGGATGCTTGAAATCGCGTAACCGGACGTAATCTTTCCGCCGTTGTCATACGTTCGTACAATTGAATCAAGCATGAGCAAGAAAAAGACATTCACCCTGGAAGAAGCTCACAACCTTCTCCCGATTTTAAAGTCGCTGCTCAAGAAGGCAATGGAGGCGCGGCAGCGGGTGCGCCAGAACGAGAAGGCCGCCCGAGACCTGAAGCACCGAATCCTGCTGAGCGGCGGCCTGCTGGTGGACGTGGCTGCAGCCGCGCGCAACCGCGCCGAGGTTGTGAAGGCCTGCCAGGAAATCAAGGACGCTGCTGCGGAAATTAATGCCATCGGCGTGCAGGTGAAAGACCTTGAGATAGGGCTGCTCGACTTTCCCTGCCTGGTAGAGGACGAAATTGTGCTGTTGTGCTGGAAGCATGGCGAAGAGCGGATCACCCACTGGCACGGCCTGGACGAGGGCTTTGCCGGGCGTAAGCCGATTGACCAGCGAATCGCCAATGCGAAGAAGAATAGGCAGAAGCCGAGCTAGCTCTCTCCACTCCCGGCATCGCCCTAAGGGACACTTCCTCTCAAGTAAAGGTGAACCACCTGTATGCGAAACTGTCGGGTTTCGCTACTGTACTCTCGGACAGTGCGACGCTTACCGGTGCTGCTGTATTCTTGAATTTAATCCCATGCAAAGCTCCAGCGTTGTAAAGCAGGTTGCGAGGCGGGCAGGACTGCGTCTTGCAGTCGTTGTTTGCCTGTTTGCTTCAGTCTGCGCCATCGCCGGGTGCGCTGGCTCGGCTTCCGAGCAAAAGGATTACGTTTACGTCGCGGTCCCGGACGCTTCCCTGCGCGACCGTGTGGCCACCGTCTACAACAAGACCGGTCTCGTCCACAACGGCGAAAGGCTCCAAGTGCTGGAACGGATGCAAGGCAAGCGCTTTGTCCGCGTGCGCACGCCGCGAGGCGAAGAAGGCTGGATCCAGGAGCGCTACCTCGCAGATCAAGAGACATTCGATCAGTTCCAGCAACTCGCGCAGCAATACGCGAGCGCTCCCGCCGCGGCGACTGCAACTGTCCAGGAGCAGGTGAAAGTCCACGTGGAACCGGGCAGGAAAACCGGCTATCTCTATCTACTCAGCGAGAAGCAAAAAGTTGAACTCCTGAAGCGAGGAGTGGCGCAACGAAATGCTCCTGCAGCCAAAGACGCGAAAGACAAAACCAAAGATAAGGATGCCGATGCCGACGACGAGCGTTACAAATCTGATCAACCTGCCATCCTCGAAGACTGGTGGCTCATTCGCGACCAGCAGAAGCGCGTGGGCTGGGTCTATGGCCGCACTCTCTATCTCGACGTGCCGGAAGAGATCGCGCAGTACTCTGAAGGGCAGCGCATCGTCGCTGCCTATCCCCTCGACCACGTGACCGACGGTGACAGCAAAGTCGCTGAGTACCTTGTCCTGTTTACTGACAATAAAGACGGCATGCCGTACGACTTCAACCAGGTTCGCGTTTTCACCTGGAACGTGAAGCGCCATCGCTATGAAACTGCCTACCGCGAGCGCGAGATTTCCGGCGTGCTGCCTGTGACTTTGGGAGAGCAGGATTTTGATAAAGAAGGCAAGCTGCGCGTCTTCACCATTGATCTGAAACAGGATGACGGGACAGCCCGGCAGCAGCTCTACAAATACAATCCACCGCTGGTGAGGAAAGTCTATGCTGCCGGCCAGGAGCCCCTACCCAAGCCGCACCGGAAAAAGGAAGCTGCACAAAAGGCGCGGGCAACCTTTCACTCTCGCCACCGTGAAGGCTAAGTGGAACAAGCTGGCATCCGGGAACGTGCTTTCACATTCCAACCACGGTATGGCTGAGAAGGTAAAAAAGCTGAACCTGGAGCGGGACTACAAGAAGTTTCTGTACTTCATAGACGGAAACGGCAACGTCTGCTCAAAACCGAAGTCCGGAGAAGGCGAAAGCCAGGTGCTGGTTCCCAATGCGATCGAGCGCGATAACCAGTTCCTGTATTTCATAGACAAAGAGGGAGACGTTGCGCGCTCGCCGCGTGCTGCGCGCAAACCAAAGAAAGAACAGGCAGCTTAAGTCCTGATCGTATGGGCGCTCGTCCCGTCAACCTGCTGGTCTTTCGCGAGAACCGCTGGCAGGTTCGTTCTCAATCCGCCAAAGCAGACCTGCTGCGGGCTTGTGGCGAAGACACTCTGAACGCGCTGCTCCTTGCAGGTGAGATCGAGTGTGGCGTTGCCGATGCTGCTCCGGAGCTTGCATCGGGCTGGCAGCAGGTGACCGATTCCTTGGCTGACGTTCTGGTCAGCGCAGCAGCTTCTTTTGATTCCGGCAGAGTTCGTACTTTGATTCAATCCCTTTCCGCCCCTGAAATCCTCACTATCTCTCCCCCTGAAGGTTTTGCGTATTACGCATTGCATCCACTGGCCTATGGCGACGTGTTGAACAATTTTGGCAGTCTTGCGGATGACGTCGCCGTAGTGGGAATTCGCAGCATTGGAACCACACTGAGTGCGGTCACATCTGCAGCCGCGCGGAAGAGAGGCCTTCGGAGTTCCAGAATCACCGTTCGGCCGCACGGCCATCCCTACAATCGCGAAACCCAGTTCAGCTCTGAGCAGCTCGCATGGATCGAGCAAAAGAAGCAAAAGAGAAGAGCCGGAACGGTTTTTCTGGTCGTGGATGAAGGGCCCGGGCTGAGCGGGTCTTCGCTTATATCTGGCGCAGAAGCGCTGGTGGCAGCGGGTGTTCCGGCGGGCGACATTACTCTGATCTGCGGACATCAGCCGAATTTCGATTCTTTGCGCGCCGAGCATGCGGCGCGGCGCGCACAACACTTCCGCTGGATCGCGGTAAATCCCGAACCCTACCGTCCGGCAGCCGCTCCGAGATTTATTGGTGGTGGCGAGTGGCGAAGTTTACTGTTTGCTGCTGAGGCGAACTGGCCTGCTTCCTGGACCAGATTTGAGCGCCTTAAGTATCTGACGAGCTCCGATGGGAATGCCTCTCTGCTGAAGTTCGCGGGCTTCGGCCATCACGGGAAGCACGTCGTCACGCGCGAGAGCGTTGTAGCTGAAATGGGCTTCGGACCTGCTCCGCGCCTTGAAGTCGGCGGCTTTGCGGGCTATCCCTGGCTTTCAGGGCGGCCAATGCAAGCGGAGGACATTTCAGAAACTGTGCTGACCCGCTTGGCAGAGTACTGCGCCTTCCGCGTCTGTGCTTTTCCAACCGAGGTCCAGGGAATGGCCCCGCTGCAGCAGATGGCCGAACACAACCTGAGCGAGTTCAAGCTTGATCTGCCAGTCAGCTTGCGGCTGGAGCAGCCGATGATCGCCGATGGGCGGATGCAGCCGCACGAATGGCTTCTCACGTCCGATGGCCGGATGCTCAAAACCGATTCCGGATCCCACGGCGACGATCATTTTTTTCCCGGACCCACTGATATCGCCTGGGACCTGGCGGGAACGATTGTCGAATGGCGCATGAGCTCGGCGGCGCAGGAATTTTTCCTCAGTGCCTATCAACGCGCCAGCGGCGACAATCCGCGTTGGCGGCTCTCCGATTACATCACCGCTTACACGGCTTTCAGGGCAGGATATTGCACCATGGCGGCAGATGCGTCCTGCGGATCCGAGCGAGCTCGATTGGAGCAGGCGGCGGCCGGCTATAGCTCACGCCTCATAAGATCGCGCGAAGCTGCTGCCGTTTGACTAGGAAAAGAATTCCGCGATGTTCTCGACCACGTATTTCTGCTCTTCAATTTTCAATTCGGGGAACATCGGCAGGGCCAACACGTCCTTCGCTGCCCGCTCCGCTTCCGGCAGATCGCCTTCCGCGTGGCCCAGGTAAGCAAAACATTTCTGAAGGTGCAGCGGCACAGGATAATAAATTTCCGTACTCACTCCACGCTGCTTCAGAAAATTGCGCAACTCATCGCGTTGCGGAACGCGAACCACATATTGGTGAAAGATGTGCAGAGCTTGCGGACGCGTCTTGAGCAGAGCCACTTTGGTTGCTTTGTGATTTGCACTGCCAACAAGGCCTGCACGCTCAAAAAGCTGATCGTAAACTCTTGCGCGATCCGCGCGCTCCTTGTTCCACTGCGGTAGCCGTTTCATCTTTACCCGTAGCACAGCCGCTTGAATCGAATCGAGCCGGCTGTTGGCGCCAATTTCGTCATGATAATAGCGCTGCTTCGAGCCATGATTGCGCAGAGAACGCGCGCGCTCGGCCAACTCTGTATCATTCGTGGTCAGGATTCCAGCATCGCCAAAAGCGCTCAAGTTCTTCGTGGGATAAAAGCTGAACGCCGCCGAACCGCCGACCGATCCCGCGATCTTGCCATTCCAAGCCGCTCCCACCGCCTGCGCGGCATCTTCCACGACTGAGAGCCCGAACTCTCCGGCAATCCGGTTTAGATCCTCCATGTCGGCGCACTGGCCGTAGAGATGCACCGGCATCATGGCTTGCGGGCGAGGGGAAGCTGCCTGCAATTTCTGCCGCACTTTTTCCGGATCAATATTCAGAGTCTCGGCTTCGATATCCACGAACACCGGCCGGGCGCCGGCGCGCACGATGGAACTTGCGGTGGCAAAAAAGCTGAACGGCGTTGTGATGACCGAATCGCCACTCTTGATCCCACTCGCTGCCAGCCCGAGCCACAGCGCATCAGTTCCTGAAGCACAGGCGACAGCATGCGCGCTCCCGCAAAGCGCCGCAAATTCGCGCTCGAACGCTGTGACCTCTTCTCCCAGAATGTAGTGCTGCGAATCGCAAACCCGGGCTATGGCTTCCAGAACTTCCTCCCGGATGCCTGCATATCCCCGCCCAAGATCCAGCATGGGGACCTGCAATGCTGTTTTCTGGCCTGAACTCTTCACTGTTTGTCCTTGAGAAAATTCTAGCATCCGCCCGCCGGAAGCTTTTTGCCCGTGGAACAGCGAAGGGCTACAATGGCTGTACGGTTATTCACCAAGCTGTTTCCCTGGTTTAACGTATGCAGACACAGGAGATAGATCGGCAGATGGAAAATAAGCCGGCGCAAAACATTCAGGACTCGTTTCTGAACACTGCACGCAAGGACAAAACACAGGTCACCATCTATCTGCTGAGCGGAGTCAAGCTCAGCGGGCGGATCCGGTCCTTTGACAAGTATTCCGTCGTGCTCGAAACCAACAATCAGGAACAGCTTATCTTCAAACATGCCATTTCCACCGTGGTGCTCTCCAAGGGCTTTCATCATGGAAGCATGCACCACGCGGGAGCCGAGGCCGAGGCCACCCCGGCCAAAACGGAGGGGTAACTCATTCCTGGCAAACGTTCCCGGCGCACGATTGATCTGGCCGGAACCGCCGAGCGGGCATTCCTGGTAGGCGTGGAATTTCGCCGTCGTTCGCGCAACGACCGCGATGTGGAGTTGCCTCCGGGCGCAGTTCTGGCGCGCGGAGCCGCTGCTGCGGCGCATGAAGATGGCGATACGCGCCGCCCAGATCTTGAAGAGAGCATGAGCGAGTTCCGCGAACTGGCCTCTTCCGCCGGAGCGGAAATCGCCGGCGAATTTGTGCAGCGGCGCGACCGTCCTGATCCTGCAACGCTCGTTGGCTTGGGTAAATTGCAGGAAATCGCCGGCGCAGTGGCTTCAACAAATTCCGATCTGGTCATCGTTGACCACGAACTCTCTCCCTCACAGCAGCGCAACATCGAGCGCGAAGTGGACGCGCGGGTGATTGATCGTACGCAGCTCATTCTCGACATTTTTGCCCGCCATGCGCGCAGCCGTGAAGGCCAGTTGCAGGTGGAGTTGGCGCAGTTGGAATACATGCTGCCGCGGCTGGCCGGGCGCGGCGTGGAAATGTCGCAACTCGGCGGCGGTATTGGCACCCGTGGTCCCGGCGAAACGCAGCTTGAGACCGATCGCCGTAAAATTTATCGCCGCATTCGTCACATCAAGCAGCAGGTGGAGGAGGTGCGGCGGGTGCGGGCACAGCAACGGCAGCGGCGCGAATCCGTCCCGCTGCCTACGGTCGCGCTTGTCGGCTACACGAACGCGGGGAAATCCACGCTGTTCAACGCGCTCACACATTCGGGCGTGCTGGAATCGGCCAAGATGTTTGCCACGCTTGATCCCACCATCCGCGCCGTCACTCTGCCCAGCAAGCGTCGGGTGCTGCTCTCCGATACGGTGGGATTTATACGCAACCTGCCGACCACGCTGGTCGCTGCTTTTCGCGCCACTCTCGAAGAGGTACAGCGGGCCGCTCTTCTGCTGCACGTCTCTGACGTTACCAGCCCCACCGCGCCGGAGCAGCAGCGGCAGGTGGAAGCGGTGCTCAAGGAGCTCGAAGTCAACAAGACGGCCCAAATTCGGGTGATGAATAAGACAGACTTGCTTCCGGAAGCACAGCGGAAGGCGCTCGAAAATTCGGATTCCGTGATCTACATTTCGGCGGTCCGCGGGCAGGGGTTGGACGAACTGCTGCGTGCCATTGATGCTCGCTTGGAAATTGACGCACTGCGCCAATTGCGTATCCGCATTCCCCAGGTTGAAGGCAAGCTGCTCTCCCAGATTGAGGCCCGCGCCCACGTGCTCAAGCGGGCTTATCGCGATGGCGCGGTACAGATGGAGGTCCAGGCGCCGGAGTCACTGGCGCGTGTCCTCGACCGTTATGCAATCAGCAGAAGCCGGAGCAGAGCAAGGTAGCTCACGTCTCAAGATAATCGAGAAACGAATCCACAATTTCCGCGCCGTTATTGTTCGCCAGCTTCACTGATTCACGCTCCACGTTGCGCATGAGCCCTTCCAGATAATCGCGGGAATCGGAAATACTGACCACGCCCAGAGTTGCCCGTTGCCACAAATCGGTGACGTCCATTTCTGCCACTGAAACATTGAAGGAATTACGCAAGCGGTCTTTAAGGCTGCGCACCACCTGGCGTTTGTCTTTGAGCGAATGTGCCGCTTCTATGCGCAGTTCCAGGGTAAGGTAAGCGATGGGCATGAGGCACAATTCTAATGGACGGAATGGACGAGATGGACGAGATGGACGGAATGGACTGGACGAAATGGACTGAATGGACAGGATAGACGGAATGGGCGGAATAGAGTTAGGCACACCGGCGTTCATTCCAACGTGCGTTCAATCCGCCCCTTTCGTCCATTCCGTCCACATCGTCCATTCCGTCCATCCTGTCCATTGCGTTCGTTTACACTAGCCTGCAATGCGCGTTCTGATTGCCGGTGGAGGCACCGGCGGACATGTGATTCCCGCGCTCGCCATCGCGCGCGAGTTGAAGTCCCGCTACAACGCTGAAATTCTTTTTGTCGGCACTGCTCGCGGCATCGAAAACCGGCTGGTGCCGCAGGCCGGCTTTGGATTAATGCGCGTCAAAGTGGGCGCTCTTAAGAATGTCAGCCTGCTCAAGCGCCTGCGCACGCTGGTTGATCTCCCATTGGCGATCTGGGAATCGCGCAAGATCATCAACGTTTTTTCTCCTAACGTAGTGGTTGGGGTGGGCGGGTACGCCTCAGGCCCGGCGATGGCGGCTGCAATCATGAAGCGGGTTCCGACCCTTGCCTTCGAACCGAACATCGTGCCTGGATTTGCCAACAAGATGGTGGGAAAGCGCGTCTCTGCCGCCGCAGTGCACTTTCCTGAAACCGAGCAGTTCTTCCGCAACGCTCAGGTGGTGGGAGTGCCGGTACGCCAGGAATTTTTCAACGTCCCTGCGACTGACGACCGCCGCCCTCCCACCTTGCTGGTGTTTGGAGGAAGCCAGGGCGCTCATGCAATCAATGAGGCAGTGATCGCAGCCGCACCGGAAGTGCTACGTCAAATTCCCGCGCTGCACATCATCCATCAGACGGGCGAGCGTGACTATAATGACGTTCACGCTGCCTATGCTCAGGCAGGCATTCGAGCGGAAGTTTCAGCGTTCATTGACAATATGCCGCAAGCGTTCGCGCGCGCCGATCTACTGGTGTGCCGCTCCGGAGCAAGCACGGTTGCCGAAGTGACCGCGGCCGGGAAGCCGGCCATCTTTGTTCCCTTTCCCCAGGCGGCTGACGACCATCAGCGGCGCAACGCTGAGGCGATCGCTCAGGGCGGCGCGGCCGTGCTGATTCCCCAGGCCGAGCTTACGCCGGATCGGATGGCGCAAGCGGTAGTTGACCTGATGCGCGATCGCGCGCGGCTCAAAGAAATGTCGGACCGGGCCCGCGCTCTCTCGCACCACGATGCCGCGGGTCGTGTGGCGAAAATGGTCGCTGAATTAGCCGCGAGGTGACGCTAAAGTACGCGAATTAAGCCGGGCTTTGAGCAGCGATTGGATGGTGGAAGAAATTTACTAGAACTGAGCTTTTGATTTTTCATTCGGGTAATTTCGCGTTCGTTCGCGGCCAGACCAGATATGTTTGCAAAGATCCAGAGAATCCATTTCGTGGGCATCGGCGGCATCGGCATGAGCGGCATCGCCGAAGTGTTGCTCACGCTGGGCTACAAGGTCTCAGGATCTGACCTGAAACATTCTTCCGTGACGCAACGATTGGGAGAACTGGGCGCAATCATCTTTGAGGGCCACCGCGCGGAAAATGTCACCGGCGCAGAAGTGGTAGTCACCAGCTCGGCCATCAGCAGGGACAATCCTGAGGTCTCCTCGGCCCGAGCGCAGCACATTCCGGTGATTCCGAGGGCCGAAATGCTGGCGGAACTCATGCGCCTGAAGTACGGCATTGCCATCGCCGGGATGCATGGCAAGACGACAACCACGAGTATGGTTGCGGCCGTGCTTGCTGCGGGAGGTCTTGATCCCACAGTCGTGGTCGGCGGCCGCGTAGATGCAATGGGTTCGAACGCGCGGCTGGGAAAATCGCAATATCTTGTCGCGGAAGCCGATGAGAGCGACCGCTCATTCCTCAAGCTCTGGCCCGTGCTCGCAGTTGTGACCAACATTGACCGCGAGCACATGGATTGCTACCACGACATGGCTGACGTGGAGCAGGCATTCACCGAATTTGTTGATCGCGTGCCGTTTTACGGAATGGTGATTCTCTGCAATGACGATTCGCGACTGAGGAATCTTCTTCCCCGTCTGGCGCGTCGAGCGATCACCTATGGCGTGGGCGAAGGCTCGGACTTCCGCATTCTCAGCAGCAACACGCAATGCAGCAGCAATCGCCACTATTCCCATTTTGAAGTTCAGTACCGGGGCAAGTCGCTGGGCGAATTTCATCTACAAGTTCCCGGCGCACACAACGTGCTGAACGCGACCGCGGCCCTGGCCGTCGGAATCGGGCTGGACATCGAGACAGAGCGCATCCGCGAAGGCCTGGAAAGTTTTGCCGGCGTGGACCGGCGTTTTCAACTTCGCGGGCGCGCCGCAGGTGTGAGCGTGATTGACGATTATGGCCACCATCCCACGGAGATCCGTGCCACGCTGTCTGCAGCCCGTCAGTGCCGGTTCAAGCGCGTCCACGTTGTCTTCCAGCCCCATCGCTATACCCGTACGCGCGATTTGCTGGAAGAATTCGGCTCGGCTTTTACCGATACAGACTCTCTCCTGGTGCTTGATATTTATGCGGCCAGCGAGCAGCCCATCCCGGGAATCACCGGCGAACGGCTGGCGGACCAAGTTCGGCAGGTCGGCGGCAAGCCTGCCCAGTACGTGAGCTCATTCGAAGATGCTGCCGACCAGATTGCTTCGCTCGCGCAGGAGGGCGATATGGTGCTCACCCTGGGCGCGGGAAACGTGTCGCATTTAGGACCGCAAATCCTCGACAAGCTCAAAGCCAAAGAGAACGCCAAGCGTGTGCCGGCATAACTCGCGCCAACTTTGGTATTGTTTCGCTTGTTCGCGGCTAAACTCTTTCTGCTCAATTCCTAGTGCAATTTCTTTCGTGATGGTCTACTATGTTCGGGCTTCGTCACATCGTCTTTTTCGTTCTGGAGTGTTCGCGCCACTTCCCAGGAGAAACCGATGCTGAAGATCAGCAAGGCCGACTACGACCTGATTCGCTGGGAAGCTGAGCGAAGTTATCCGCACGAGTGCTGTGGCATCATTCTTGGCACGGTCACCGGCGAGGTGCGGAGCGTAACCCTGACCCTGACTTGCGAGAACACGCGCAGCGACGCCGCTGCCAATCGTTACAGCATTGATCCCGGACGGGTGATTGCCGCGCTTAAGCTGGCGCGCAGCCGTTCAGAAACGATTATCGGCTTCTACCATTCTCACCCGGACCACCCGCCGCAGTACTCCGCAACCGACCTGCTGGAAGCGCATTGGTTCGACTGCTCTTACGTCATCACTAGCGTAATCAAGGGCCGGGCGCAGACCACGCGCTCTTTTGTGCTGCTGGGATCGGAGGAGCAAAAAAAATTCCAGGAAGAGCCGATCGAGTTTGTCACGTTTGAGCGTGCGCTTCCCATCGCTTTGTAGCCTATTTATAATCTGGATGTGACTTTCCAGCGAATGTGCGCGCTCCGCCCCCGCTAGCGGCTTCCCGTCAGGATTGATTGATCGAGACGCACCAGAGAAAGGACCCACAATGGCTACCACGCTCGCACCTCGGCAACTGCCTCCGCTTACGAACGAAGAAGTCTTGCGCTATTCCCGCCACCTCATCATGCCGGAGGTGGGCATGGAAGGTCAGCAGAAGCTGAAGGCAGCCAAAGTTCTCTGCATCGGGACGGGAGGTTTAGGCTCGCCACTGGCGCTTTACCTGGCGGCTGCGGGAGTGGGGACTCTTGGCCTGGTGGATTTTGACGTGGTGGACTTCACCAATCTTCAGCGGCAGGTGATCCATTTCACCAGTGATGTCGGCAAACCCAAGTTGGAATCAGCGCGCCAGAAGATTGCGGCCATCAATCCTTTTGTTAACATCAAGACCTTTGAGACCAAGCTCACCAGCCAGAACGCGCTTGAGTTGTTTGCCGATTTCGACATCATCGTGGACGGCACTGACAATTTTCCAACCCGATTTCTGGTCAACGATGCGTGCGTTTTTACCGGCAAGCCCAACGTGTATGGCTCCATCTTTCGCTTTGAAGGACAAGCCAGCATATTTGCCGCTAAAAAAGGCCCGTGCTATCGCTGCCTTTATCCTGAACCGCCTCCGCCGGGGCTGGTTCCTTCTTGTGCCGAAGGCGGGGTGCTGGGAATTTTGCCCGGGTTAGTTGGGCTGATCCAGGCCACGGAAGCAATAAAATTGATCTTGGAAACCGGAGATCCACTCATCGGCCGGCTCCTGCTGGTTGACGCGTTGGGGATGAAGTTTCGCGAGCTCAAACTGCGCAAGAATCCTGACTGCGTGGTTTGCGGCACGCATCCGACGGTCACCAAATTAATTGATTACGATGAGTTCTGCGGAATACGAGGAGAAGAAAAACCTGTGAACAAATGCGCTGCACCAGAGATTTCAGTAGAAGAACTGAAACGGCGGCTGGATGCTAAAGAAGACTTTGTGCTGGTGGACGTCCGTGAGCCGCACGAGTACCAGATCTGCAATCTCAATGGGAAATTGATTCCGCTCAATGATCTTCCCGGGCGTGTCAGCGAGCTTGATCCGGCAAAAGAAACAGTGGTGCATTGCCGCTCCGGCCAGCGCAGCGCTCGCGCGGTGAACTTTCTGCGCCAAGCCGGGTTCGGAAGGGTGAGCAATCTTTCCGGGGGAATTCTTGCCTGGGCCGACCGCATTGATCCGAAGGTCCCCAAATACTGAGGATCACGCGGCTCTGCCTTTCATTTTCGTTTTGCGCGGGATGGGGTGGAGCTTCGCCACGGCATCTCCCATCCGCCGCGATGTTTTGTAAATGCTCTGCAGGCGCACCACGCCGCCAAGTTTGTAATCACCAACGGCCGCCATCCCCATAGAGGCGACGCAGCCGCACTGCGAACAGTCTGGAGTGCCGCCGAACTGGCAGGGCGTGACTCGCGTCTTGAGATCGGCCGACAGCACTTCAGTGGTGGTTGCGAAAATGCATTCTTCCGGGGATGCGGGCGGGTTCAAGAAAGCTCGAATCGCGGCCGGAGCCATATCCAGCTTGGTATGAAGCTTCCGCAGCCGCAGCAAATCCTCTACTGCGCGTTCACGCTGAACGCGCGACAGGATTTCCGGTCCCGAAGCGCCTTTTTGCGGCGTGAACATGCTGAACCAAACCTTGTTCACCTCTTGTCGAGGCGTCCAGAATTGCAGAAATTCTTGGAGGTAACCCCCGCGCTGCATCATCTGCGCCGTGATCGTGCAGTGTACATTCACGCAATGTCCGGTGATGTTCTTGAGAATGCGATCGTAGGTCGCCGGGCGTCGTCTTACATCGTGCTCCGGCTGCAGCCCGTCAATAGAAACGGTGATGCGCAGCAGCTTCAACGCCGCCCAGTCTGCCGGAATCTCGCGAAAAGCGCTGGTGACAACCTGGACGTGAATGCCGCGTTGCTCCAGCAGCGGCAGCAGCTTGTCGAGTTCCCGATAACGCACCAGCGGATCTCCGCCGACAAGGGAAAGATGCAGCGGACGGCGGTCATCCACCACGCGCAATATGTTTGCTACCAGCGCGTCGCCCTTGTAGTCGGCGAGTTCCCGTAATAACAAACCTTCGCCGGGATGGCCGGGTTCATAGGCGTAACAACCAGGGCAGCGCAGCGGACATTCGCGGGTAATTTCAATGGATAGTGAAGGGCGTTTGCCTTGCAGAATTCTGCCCCAGGCACGGACGATCTCTTGTGCGGTCATGCTTCCTTTCCCGAAATGATTATTTCTGCCTGGGGCATGACGGCAGAGTTGCTTTCAGCTTGCTTTCACGCTCGGGATCTGCGGCGTTACAGCGTATTCCTGCGGCGCGGGCTTGTCCTCTACTACAGGCTCCAGCCGCGTGACCAGTTCCGGCGCGGGATCCCAGTCCCCTTGCACAAGTAGTTCATCACGTCGGACGCCCACACCTGATGGCATGAATGAGAAGGGCGCAGGCCCGCTCCTTTTTGGACATAATGCTGTTAGATGCAATCCAACAGCGGCCCTCGCCGGCAAAATTCCTTGTTGCTTCTCTGCTCTTAACTGGGCTATAGTTTGCCCATATCCGCATCACAAACGTGCTGCCGTGTACGTTCCGCGCCAGGTGATGTGATCGCGTAATCTGAAAGCAATCATACTCACCCGCTGCCCCCAAAGCGCAGCGGGTTTCGTTTTGAAAGGACTTGCACCAAACATGAGTTCGGCTGAAGTCAAAACGCAAACCAAGAAAGCCCCGGAGCAGACTGCGGCAAAGAAGATTGCCGTGCTGGGATGCGGCAAGATGGGAACCATTCTGCTTCAGGGATTCCTGCAACACGGGCTGCTCAGCAAAGCCGAGGCGGTCGCCACCGTCCAGCACGAGGAGCATCGCCGCGCTCTGGCCCGCGAACTGGCCGGCGTCACTGTTACCACCAGCAACCGTTCTGCTGCGGAAGGCGCGCCGGTTGTGCTCATCGCCGTGAAACCGCAAGCGCTCCCGCAGTTGCTGGAAGAGGTTGGCCCTGCGCTGGCGGCGGAAACGCTCGTGATCTCAATTGCTGCTTCTACCACCACGAGCTTTATTCAGCAGCACGTCGGCAAAGACGTTCACGTAGTTCGCGCCATGCCCAATACGCCCGCGATGGTGGGCGCTGCCATGACGGGAATTTGCGCCGGCCCTTCCGCGCGCAAAGAACATCTTGAAATGACCAAGAAGCTGTTTGAGAGCGTCGGACGGGCGGTGATCGTGGACGAAAAGCACATGGACGCCATCACCGCGCTTTCCGGCAGCGGCCCTGCTTTCACTTTCGTGATTCTGGAATCGCTGGCCGAAGCCGGCGTCAGTGTGGGGTTGCCGCGCGAATTGGCCACCACTCTCGCCGCTCAGACGCTCTTCGGTTCAGCCAAACTCGCGCTCGAGACCGGACATCATCCTGCGCTGCTCAAGGATGCCGTCACCACTCCGGCAGGCTGCACCATTGAAGGCCTGATCGAACTGGAGAAAGGCGGCCTGCGCGTGACCCTGATGAACGCCATCATCAAGACCACCAGCCGGGCACGGGAGCTGATGAGGGCCTAAAATCGGTATGCAAAGGCCCGCAGGGACTAGCGCACCTGCCGTGATTCTGTGGCATCCATGAGAAAAGAAAAATGAGTTCAGTCACAACACCTGAAGTCACGCTTCCCTCCGACAGTCCTGAAGCTCGGGCCTATAACCGCGCTAAGCGACGGATAGAAATCGGCGATCTTGCCATCGGCATCGGCTTTCTGGTGGTGCTGCTGGCCACGGGATGGACCAACAGTCTGCGCGATCTCGCCACCCGTATGTCTCCGGAGCACTACGTCCTGCGGCTTTTTTACTACGTGCTGTTTCTGAGCATTCTCAGCAAGCTGCTCGGCCTTGCTCTGGACATCTACGGCTTCCGGCTGGAGCACCGTTTCCATCTCTCCAATCAGCGCATGGGCTCGTGGATCAAAGACGAGATCAAAGGCTGGATGCTTGGACTGGTGATGGGCGCCGTTCTCGCTGAAATCGTCTATGCGCTGATTCAGGCCTCTCCCGAGCACTGGTGGATCTACGCCTGGCTCATCTTTCTTGGACTGTTCATCTTCTTTGCCCAGATCGCACCCGTGGTCCTGTTTCCGCTCTTCTACAAGTTTGTGCCGCTGCAGAATGAAGAGCTGAAGCAACGCCTGGTGCGGCTCGGCGAACGCGCCGGAACTCGCGTCCGCGGCGTGTATGAATGGAAGCTTTCCGAGAAGAGCAAGAAAGCCAACGCCGCGCTTACCGGACTCGGCAACACCCGCCGCATCATCCTGGCCGACACCCTGCTCCAAGGCTACTCTGACGATGAGATCGAGGCCGTCCTGGCCCACGAACTCGGCCATCACGTACACGGTCACATCTTGAAGAGCATTGCCGTTGAAGCCTTGGTAACACTCGTGGGCTTCTGGGCCGCCGACGCCGTTCTCCGCTACGCCATCAACCAGCAGTCCATGTTCGAGCACCTGAGCGATTTTGCCAACCTGCCGCTCCTCGTGCTGGTAGCAAGCGTCCTCTCCTTGCTCCTGATGCCGGCCCTCAATGCTTACTCGCGATTTACTGAGCGCCAGGCCGACCGCTATTGCTGGAAGTCGGTTTCCAGCATCGCTCCCTATGTCAGCGCCATGGAAAAGCTCAACAAGCAGAACCTGGCGGAAAGCCATCCTTCGCGTCTGGTGGAGATCCTCTTCCACTCCCATCCGCCCATCTCCAAACGCATCGCCGCCGCAGAAGAGTGGGCCCGCACCCACCAACCGCACCTGGCAACCTAGTTGGTTTCAAAGCGAATTGGCCCGGAGCATGGGGTGAGTTCCACGTGGAACATTTTAATCCTTGGACATGGAACTTTATTGTCATTGTTTACCACTCAGTACCCCGTTAAGGCCGCTGCCCTACCCTCCCCGGTCACCCCGAAAACAAAGGAGTTAGGTCGAGGCACCCCGGAGTTGATTCCCGATTATTCTCTCGCACAAGTGCCCCGGGCAAGCCGCGGTTCTCGCCGCTGATTTTTACTACTTGATTAACAGTCCCAAAAAGGGAGATGCTCTAACCCTCAGCTCGGTCCAGCCCAACTATAGGCTGAGTACTATTTTCTATTTTCAAAGATCTTCAACTGCACCGCCTGAGCGGCCATTCGACATGTTATATTGCTCTGCCATGAGAATCAATATGAAAAAGGAACATGCCGCTGGTCGGCAAATGGACACTGTACCTTGATGCGCGCTCACCTGCGCTTGCCCACTCAAAGATTCTGCCTTT
>JAICYU010000139.1 GCA_025934025.1 Terriglobales bacterium | reverse complement strand
GAGTTTGTCCAAGCCGATCAATTTGATTTTTGCTCCCGCAATACGCGCCGCCCAATGCGCAAATCCCATGCCGACAAAATAAAGAAAACGCGCGTCACGCGAAATTAGGGTCCAGGGAAAAGCAATGAGCGCCGCCGGAGGAACCAGCACGACGAGAAAAAGTACAGCAGCCAAAGTGCGCGCAGCGCCAAGAAGGGTTGCCATCATACTCGCTGCATCTTGCGCAGCTCTTCCAGCTTGCGTGGCAGCTTTTCGTAAATCCCGCCAAAACCTCCATTGGAGAGAATCGCCACCACGTCTCCGCTCTGGAGTTCTGGAGCCACGGCTTCAACAATAGAATCGGCGTCGGGCAGTTCGCGGGCGGGCTTACCGCTTCGCTTGATGCCGTTCACTACCGATGCCGTGGTGAGACGCTCGTTTTCCGGCACTGCTTCCGGCTTGAAGATTGGAGTGATCACCACCTGGTCGGCCAGGCTGAGGCCGGCGATGAGATCTTTCTGCAGCACTTTGCGCCGGAGCGTGTTCGACCTCGGCTCAAAGATTGCCCATAGGCGCGCGGACGGATAGCGCGTGCGAAGCGCGGTGAGCGTGGCCGCGATTGCAGTGGGATGGTGCGCAAAATCATCAATGATGGTGATGCCGTCAATCTCGGCTTTGATCTCCAGGCGCCGTTTCACGCTCTTGAACGATTGCAGCGCCTCAGCAATCACCGGAGGCTCAATTCCGTAATGCGAAGCCATGGCCGCCGCGGCGGTCGCGTTCAGCACGTTGTACTCGCCGGCCAGCGCGAACTCAAATTCCGCCCACGGCTTCCCTTCCCGCAGGACGCTCCAGCTTGTGCGCTCCCGCTCAAAGTGCAGGTCTGTCGCTTGCCAGAATGAATCCGGCTTCAGGCCGTATCGCTCCACCGGCGAAAAAGCATTGCTCACGCACTCGTCCACGTTATCGCCGGCGTCATAGGCGATGATCTTCCCTTTTCGGGGCGCCAGGTTCACCAGCCGCTTGAACGCTGTCTTAACCGCGTCAAGATCTTTATAAATATCTGCGTGGTCGAACTCGACCGAAGTCAGAATGACAACTTGAGGAAAGTAATGCAGGAACTTGGGGCCTTTATCGAAAAATGCCGTATCGTACTCGTCGCCTTCGATGATGAAATGCTTTCCCTGGCGCAGAGCGAAGCTGCTGCCGAAGTTTTCCGCAATCCCGCCGATCAGGAACGACGGGTCTTTTCCCGCTTGCTGAAAGATCCATGCCAGCATGGAAGTGGTGGTCGTCTTGCCGTGAGTGCCGGCCACGACAATGGGCTCGCGCGTGCGGAGGAAGAAATCGTAGAGCGTGTCCGGCATGGAGCGAAATGGGATGCGCTCGTCGAGCACGTGCTCTAATTCGATATTGCCGCGCGAGATGGCGTTTCCCACCACCACCCAATCCGGCCGTGGCTTCAGATTGGCTTCAGAATACGGCTGCGCGACCGGAATGGCCATGCCGGCAAGAAAATCCGACATCGGCGGATAGGCCGCCGCGTCTGATCCAGTAACTTTGAAACCTCTTTGCTTGAGTAGTCCGGCCAGTGACGCCATGGCCGTGCCGCAAATTCCGATGATGTGTACGTGCTGCTGGTCCATCAAATCCAGATTAACGGATTCTTGTTGCCGCTTCCAATATCTTCAGTTCTACGCCCGTCTCGCCCGCCCGCAACTCCGCCAGCACCCCAATGGGCAACGTAATATTCCCGCTGCTCACATGTCCGGACTTCAACCCGAACACCACCGGGGCCTTGTAGCCCTCAAGCACGCGCATGATGACCTGCTGCAACGTGTAGGTTTCGCCTTTCGGTGGAAGGCAATCCAGCATCTCGCCGAAAACAAAGCCACGGACCTTCTCCAGCTTGCCGGCGAGATGTAGCTGCATCAGCATACGGTCAATGCGGAACGGTTTTTCGGCAATGTCTTCGATGAAGAGAATGGTGTTGTCTGTCTCGATTTCGTATGGCGTTCCCAGCGAAGCCACCAGCATCGAGAGGCAGCCTCCGTAGAGCTTTCCACGGGCTCGCCCCGGATGCAACACCTCAACTCCCTCTGCTGGCACAAGCCAATCGCTGGCGCCCTGGAGCGAGATGTTCCAGCTCGCGAAATCAAGTGCTAGTGCGGCAATATCCTTGGCAACCATAGGACCATGAAACGTGACCAGCCCGGTGCGATCGTGGATTGCCGTGAGAAGCGTGGTGATGTCGCTGCATCCGACGAGAATCTTTGGGCGCGAGGCGAGAAGATCATAGTTCAGCCGCTCCAGAAGATAGTTGCTGCCATAACCTCCACGCGCACACACAATCGCTGCAATATCCTCGCTCCGCCATAACTCGTGAAATTCTTGCGCGCGCCGCTCCGCAGAGCCGGCAAAATAGAGGTCGCGCTCGAAGATGCCTTCCGAATAGACGGGTTCGTAACCCATACTGCGGATCTGCTGGCAACCTGCAAGGAATGCTTCGCGGCTAAAGCTGCTGGCGGGCGCTGCTATTCCAATTTTGTCGCCGGGGCGCAATGCAGGCGGCCGAATGATCTCACCCGGCAAGGTATTCGCCCCTGCAGATGATCTGGGCCGGACCGCGCAGGAAAAGCTCTCCTTGTTCCCAGCGCACCACTTGGCTTCCTCCTGGAGCGTGAACGCTCACCGGCGAATTAACTTTTCCTGCTGAGATGGCTGCCATCGCAGCAGCACAAGATCCTGTACCTGAAGATTGCGTCTCTCCTGCGCCTCGCTCAAAGAAGCGAACCTCAACGGCATTGTTTCCGATAACGCGCACAAACTCCACGTTCACGCCGTCAGGGAATTCTCGTTGAGCCTGGATTGCCGCCGCTCGTTCGCGCCAGTTGGCCGGGATTTGATCTGCGAAAATCACAAAATGAGGATTTCCCATCGAGACCTGCGTCCCGGATATTTTCCCGAATGCAAGCTCAAGATTGAGAGCTCCTTTCAGGGTCGGCTCGCCCATGGCAGTTTCGAACTCAAACATATTGCCGTGGCGGGAAATAAGGCTGCAAAATTTCAGGCCTGCTCCGGTCTGAATCCTAAATGCCTCGCGGCCGTTGTTCGCGGCGAGGTACGCGGCTACACAACGCGTGCCGTTGCCGGAAATTTCTGCTTCGCTTCCATCTGAATTAACGAGACGGATCGCGGCATCAGCATCTTCTACAGGCAAAAGCCACTCCACACCATCGGCGCCCACTCCACTGTGGCGATCGCAGATGTGACGCGTGAACTCCGCGATGCCGTCCGGGGCATGTTGTCCATCAATAATGAGGAAGTCGTTGCCGCACGCGCTGGCCTTGGTAAAAGGGACCGGCTTCATCTAATCGCCGTCGTGCTCCGCGCTGGCTTCGATGGTGCGCAACGGCTCCGACCCGCGGAAGCGCTGTAACAGTTGCTTGTGCTCGCCGCGCGTCGCGTCCACCGAAAAACTGATGCGCTTGCGTCCATTCAGCTTGGTCACATGCGTCCGCCGCATCTCCTTGTCACTCTGCTCCAGCGCCGAACCCAGTTCCTCCATGACCTCGTCGAGAGAGCGGTCGGTGGCCAGCGTGTAGTTCACCAGGACGGGCTTCAGGTTGAGCCTTCGCTCCATCCAGCCCAGCAGCAGCAGGCACACCAGGATCAATCCGGTAGCGAAGACAGCGCTCACATAGTAGCCGCCTCCGCACGCCATGCCAACCGAAGCCACCACGAACAGCGTTGCCGCCGTGGTGAGGCCGGTAACCCCGCCGCGTGCGTGCAGGATGGAACCCGCGCCGATGAAACCGATGCCGGGGATGATCTGGGCCGCGATTCGAGTCGCATCGCTGTTGGGATGGCTGATGGCGATCTCGATAGAAAGAACCGTGAACATCGCCGAGCCGATGCAGATGAACATGTTCGTTCGCAGGCCCGCAGGTTTGCGGCTGAACTCGCGCTCCAGGCCGATAATGCCGCCCAGCACGGCAGCCAACACGAGCCGCGCAACAGTTTGCCTAAAAAGCGCAGAGAGAGGCGTGCCCGCCGACACTAAAGTAAGCAATTCCATCTCTGAAGATGCAAGATTGTAGCACCTATCGGCGGAGGGAACGGTAGAGGAATACTTCATTGGAGCCCGAACTTCCGATTCGGCCGATGAGTTCAAGTTCGGCGGCATTGCGCCGCGCTGCCAGCCAGACTTCGTCGCCGGGAAAGGCGATCAGATAATCGGCGGATCGCGCGGGTTGCGCGAGAGCCTGTTGCCATTGCCGGGAATTCGTTTCGCGAATGACTCTGGAAAAATGGATTCCGGCCGCCTGCACCGCCCCTGAATGGGCTCCGCAGTTCATCAGCAGTATTGCTGATGGCGGCAACTTGCGAAGCTCAACCGCAAGCTGCTGCTCGAAGCTCTTATGTGCTGCCCCGTTCACTCTCGCTTCTCGCAAACAAATGGGAGTATTTCTCCATTCGGAAGAATAGGAGAGAAAAGTCAATGCTATTGCGGCAGCAACAATCCAGCGCAAGCGGAAAAAGTTGCGCAGAAACTCGCATCCCAGCGCAACAAAGACAGCAAACGCGGGAAGCAACTGAAGTCCATAACGGACGTTGTAGTAGCTGAAGGGATACCAATCCGGGAAATAAAGTGGCACGCTGCCCCACGCGATTGACGCCACATAAAAAGGTAGCGGCGCCCAAAGAAGCAGCCAGGGCCAGCGGCTGCGGGAAAAGTAGAACGTCGCGATCAATGCAACGAAGGCCGCGACCGGCAGAAGATACTCAGCGTGTCCTTGTGCCGCGTTCAAGCGCGACGCTTTCAAAAAGTAAAGCGTCGCATCTCGCGGCGAATTCTCTCCAGGATAAGTAGCCATGGCCGCCGACCGGGTGCGATGCTCAATCGCGCGGGCGGAATAAGGCCCGTTGGCGAACTCCAGAGCATTGCCATAAACTGCGTAGTTGTATGAAAGCCAAAGAGCGGCCCCAGCCCCTGCGAGCAGAAGGAACTGGAAGAAGCTGACCCTCAGCGATGCAGGAATAGGGCGTAATCGCAGGAACATGACTGTGATCGCACCAGCGAGCACCGCAGCGAGGAGCCACGCATCATATCGCGTCAGCATGGCCGCGGCAAGCACGAGGGCGCACTTCTCCAGCGAACCACTCGCTTTCGCTGGATCTGCCTCTCGCATTCGGACAAAATCTGCAAAATGAACGATGGTCCAGATGAAGAAAGCCAGATACAGCGGCTCGGTCATCGCGGTGGACTGGAGATAAATCAGGTTTGGATTAACTAGATAGATCAGCGCTGCAATCCAGGCGCTTGCACGTGAAGCACCTGCCCGAACCAACCGGAACACGCCCAGCGCGCCCGCGATGTATGCCAGCATGGAAGGAATTGCCGCGCCGAATCCTGTCCGCCACATCCAGTCGTTCACGATGAAAGGGATTTCCAGAAGGTGCGGCAGAGGCAGCCAGACGGTTCCCAGTTGAAAGATTCCGGGCGTGCGCGAATCGAACACCCGGCGGGCGATGTTGATGTGCGCCACGGCATCGCCATAGAGGAGCAGTTCGTTGTGCCTGAAATAAAAGACCAGCGCGCCAGCGGAAATGCCGGCGCTCAGCAGAGTCAACAGCAGGTAATCGGGTTTCTGTTGCTCCGCAGTCATAGGTGCAGGCGCGTGCCGATTGTATAACGCCCCCGCTGATTGACTCCGGGCGACTGCTTTGGTACTTTCTTCAGCGTACCTCGCGGGCCCATTCGGGTCCTACTTACGATTCTCTTATCTCGCAGGAATCGTGGATGGAGGAGATGCGAGCACATCAGAAGTGTGCTTGCTCCTCATCCACCGATTCCGGATCGGGAGCCAGCGCCGAGAGGAGAATGCAAATGAACTTTAACAAAATCACGCCCAATCTCTTGGTTGGCGATATGGAAGCCAGCCTCAAGTTTTACCGTGACGTGCTTGGTTTCACCGTCTCACAGACTGTCCCTGAAATAGCTCCTTTCATCTTTTCCTGGATGAAAAAAGATGACGCCGAACTCTTCCTCAACCAGCAGCAGAAGCCGCAACCCGGCCAGCCCAATCCCCTGGCCGGCCGTCCGCTCGGCGGCACGTTGAGCATGTACATGCCGATGAAAGGGATTGAAGACCTGCTGAAACAAGTCGAGGAACATGGCATCAAGATCGCCATTCCATTGCACAAGGAGTTTTATGGAATGACGGAGTTTGCGGTCTTCGATCCTGACGGTTACCTGATTATCTTTGCCCAGCCGGAAGACTGAGTGACCTAGCGGCGGGCACAGCTTCGGCTGTGCCCGCCAGCAGCCTATTCCAAATGTGTCAGTTCGCGGAATATTTTGTATCTCTCGTCAATTTCTTCGCGCGTGAGCTTTTGTAGGCGCTCGGTTCCGAAGGCTTCTACCGAGAACGATCCCATCACCCCACCGTAGAACATGGCGCGCTTGAAGATTTCGCGATTCAAGTTCTGTTGCGAAGCGATGTAGCCCATAAAACCACCGGCAAAGCTGTCGCCTGCGCCGGTGGGATCTGTAACTGCTTCAATTGGCAAGGTTGGAGCGCGAAACGGATGTTTGCTCATGCCGTAAGCGCCATCACGAAAAAACACGGTCGCGCCGTACTCGCCATGCTTGATCACAAGCGCCTGTGGTCCCATGGCCAGAATCTTGTGCGCGGCCCGCGCCAGACTTGGGTCGTGCGCCAGCATTCGCGCTTCCGAGTCGTTGATGAGGAGAGCGTTCACATTCTGCAGCATTGTTGCGACGTTCTGGCGATGGCCGCCGATCCAGTAATTCATGGTGTCGCCGCCGACAAATTTCGCATGCGGCATCTGCTTACGCACGCTCACCTGCAGCACGGGATCAATATTTGCGAGAAACAGGTACTCGCTCTCCTTGAACTTGTCCGGCACCTGCGGATTGAAGCTTCCAAAAACTCCTAGTTGCGTGTCCAGGGTCTTGGCTTCGTTCACGTTCTCGCCGTACTCGCCCGACCAGAAAAAGCTCTTGCCCTTTTCGCGGACGATGCCGCTGATGTCAATGTTGCGGGCGCGGAATACCTGCTCTTCCTTTTCCGTGAAGTCCTCTCCCACTACCGCGATCACACGCAGTTGGGTGAAGAAGCTTGCGGAAAGAGAAAAGTACGTCGCGGCGCCGCCCAGAATGCGGTCGGTTTTTCCGTAAGGAGTTTTTACCGCGTCGAACGCCACCGATCCAACCACCAGGAGCGACACTAGGCTTTTGCCTCCTGGCCGTGCGTCAAGTATTTGTCGAGCAGCAGCCCGAGCTTCTGCCGCGCTGCTGCGGGGATTTTCTTCTGATCGGTCATGATGGCGAACTGCAAGGCCGAACCGCATTTGCACTTTCGCTCTTTGGGCATGAGAGCCACAGCGTTCTTGACCACTTTGGCCGCGTTGTCGGCGTTCGTGTTCAGGACCTTCACGATCTGCTCCACCGTGACTGAGTCATGCCCGGGATGCCAGCAATCGTAGTCGGTGACCATAGCGCAAGTGGCGTAGCAGATCTCCGCCTCGCGCGCCAGCTTGGCTTCCTGCAGGTTGGTCATGCCGATCACGTCAGCGCCCCAACTGCGGTAGAGATTGGATTCTGCTTTGGTCGAGAACTGCGGACCTTCCATGCAGACGTAAGTTCCGCCCTTTTTCCCGACAACTCCAACTTGTTTGCACGATTCGGCATAAGCTTCCGAAGCTTCCGGGCACACTGGGTCGCCAAAGGCAACATGCGCCACCACGCCATTGCCGAAAAACGTGGAAATCCGGCTATAGGTGCGATCAATGAATTGATCGAGAATTACAAAATCAGTCGGCTTGTGCTCTTCCTTCAGGGAGCCCACGGCGGAAAGTGAAAGAATCCGCTCGACTCCGAGCTGCTTCATGCCGTAGATGTTGGCGCGAAAGTTGAGTTCCGTCGGCATGATGCGATGGCCTCGACCGTGCCGCGCCAGGAAAGCCACTTTGCGACCCTCAAGCATTCCGAGAACATACACATCCGACGGCTCTCCAAAAGGCGTCTGCACCGGGAGTTCGTGGACATCACTAAATCCGGGCATGGAATACAGACCGCTGCCGCCGATGATCCCAATTTCTGCTTGTTGCAAAGAAAACTCCTCAACAAAGTGAGTGGAGAACACAGGATTATATCAATGCGATTCAGTGACAGGCTGCGGCTCGCGCGCGGGATCACCCTGCTTTAGGCCCGCCGCGATCAGCTTCTGCGCGTTCTCCGGATCAAAGCTCTCCACGGCAATCACCATGTTTCCTTTTTGCTGGATGTAGATTGCGCCGTCGCTGCTCGTATAGCGATCCAGCCCGGGCTGGGCAGGATCGTTAGCAAGGTGCTGCAGTTGCTTGTAGCGCTGCGGAAGAGAAGAAGCGTAGATTCTGGCAAACTCCTGCGCCGACGCGCTGCCAGACCACTTGGAAATGTAGTAGAGACCGATGTGGCCGGTGGAGTTCTTGTCGGCCGGTGTCACTCCCTTGCGTCCCGCAGCATAGTAAGCTCCGCCGCGCCACTCTGGACTGAGATAGTTGGCCACCTTCTCCGCATCATAAATTTTCAGGATGACGCTCACATCAAACTGTCCGACGGCCCCAGCATCGTAGGGCTCATAGTCCTTCTTAAGAAAACTCACATCAGGCAGATAAAGCGGCGGCACGCGATGTCCAGCAAGATATTCCTTTGGTTCCAGGATCTCGCGCGTGGTCTGGGGCATGCGGTCCAGCACACCGGTATACGCCAGCTTCTTCCCACCCGCCAATAACAACTCCTTGATGAAATTCATACCCTGACGATAGGGAAAGATCAGCTCGTCCTGAAGAAGCTCCGGGGCGCTTTCAAAGACAGGACTGTTCTTGTCCTTCTCCATGGAAGACTGCATCATCTCGACAATTTGTGGCGCCGTCTGCACACTCTTTCCGACGGGCTGAAGCATGTAGTCCACCAGCACGATCAT
>JAICYU010000123.1 GCA_025934025.1 Terriglobales bacterium | reverse complement strand
TATAACCCCAAAGACATGGCTGACTTCTTCACCACGCTGGAAAAGAAGTACGGCAACGGCGGGCCGCAGTTCCTCAGCGATCACCCGAATCCGGGCAACCGCGAAGCCGCAATTCAGAAGGAAATTCAGAACTGGCCGCCCAAGAACTATCTGGGTAGCAGCAGCGAATTTACCACCGCAAAAAAAGATGCTAATGGCATGAAGGCCTACACCGCGAAGGAGATTGATGCCGGAGCCAAGCAAGGTACATGGGCGCAGCAGAACCAGAAAAACGGAGCTCTGCCACCCAGCGGCGCTTCCGCTCCTTCCGGCTCAGCAGCCAACCAGGGGCAAAATGCGCCCAACGGGAACCCACAGTCGCAGGGAGCCGGCGGCGGTCTGGCCAACGTTTCCTACAGCCAGGTGCAGCCAAGCAATAACTTCAAGCAGTTTCAGCAACCCGGGCTCACCATTTCTTACCCCGACAACTGGCAGACTGGCGGCGACCAGAATTCAGCCGTGATCGCGCCGCCGGAAGGCGCCGGGCAGGGTGGAATTGCCTATGGTGTAGTGATTGGGACACAGCAGGCCGGCGCGGACCTTGATCAGGCGGCAAAGCAGGTCCTGCAAAGCATGGAAAACGATAATCCCGGCCTGCAGGCGGAAGGCAATGCCACCAGCATTGATGTGAATGGGACACAGGGGCGCAGCATGTTCCTGCGTGGAAATTCCCCGATCCAGGAGAACGGCAAACCTTCCGCAGAGCGCGACTGGCTGGTTGTGGTTCCGAACCCGCGTGGCGGGGTCACTTATCTGGTGTTCGTTGCACCGGAACGGGATTTCAACAAACTGCAACCGGTTTACCAGAAGATGATCGACAGTTTGCACCTGGGATAATTAGCCAGATCACTTCCCTCTCTTACTCTCCTCTGATCCGGTTCCACCAGCTTTTTTGGTCTCAGGGCAACTCTGCTGCCTGCCTGGGACGAACCCGTATAATTGCCCGTTCATATCTCAGCAATTCTGGTGATCACACGGATGAAACTCACGCGACTCTGCCTTCTGCTATTTGTTTCTTCGAGTTTGGCAATAAGCGACGCACAGCAATCGGCGATGCCGCCGTACCATCAACTGGCGCACGACATCTTCCAACAGTTGATTGAGATCAACACCACCGATACTCCCGCAGGCAATGTCACCACTGCCGCGCAGGCAGTCGCCGCGCGGCTCGCAAAAGCCGGATTCAGCGGTGACGATCTGCGGGTCGGCGGACCGCTGCCAAATAAGTACAACGTGGTGGCCAGGCTTCATGGCAGCGGCAAGGCCAAGCCTGTTCTCTTCATCGGACACCTCGACGTGGTGCAGGCCCTTAAGCAGGACTGGTCACCCAATCTTGATCCGTTCAAGTTCAATGAGATCGACGGCTACTTTTACGGTCGGGGAACGAGCGACATCAAGCAGGGCGACGCCATTCTGGTAACCAACTTCATTCGTCTGAAGCAGGAAGGCTTTGTGCCTGACAGAGATCTCATCCTGGCTCTGACTGCGGACGAAGAAGGCGGTGAGTCCAACGGCGTCCAGTGGCTGCTCAAGAACCATCGTGACTGGATTAACGCCGAGTATTGCATCAACACTGACGCTGGAGACTTTGAAACAGAAAACGGCAAACGCCTGCTGCTGGGAGTCGAGACCAGCGAGAAAAATTACATTGATTTTCAACTGGAAGTTAAGAGCAAGGGCGGACACAGTTCGCGACCGTCGAAGGACAATGCCATTTACCACCTGGCAGATGGGTTGGAACGGCTGAGCAAGTTTGAGTTTCCCGTGGAATTGAACGAGACCACGCGAAGTTTTTTCGCCAAAACGGCCCATCTTCAGGATGCACAAACCGCCGCGGATTTTCGCGCCGTGAGCGCAGGCCAGCCTGATCCCGCCGCCGTGCAACGGCTTTCCCAATCGCCATATTTCAATGCGCTGCTGCGGACAACGTGCGTGGCGACTCGCCTGGAGGGCGGCCATGCCAACAATGCTTTGCCGCAAACAGCGCGGGCAATCGTGAACTGCCGCATGCTGCCGACGGACTCGGCTGACAATGTGCAGAAGACTCTTATTGGAGTGCTGGCAGACCCCCGCATCGCGGTAACTGTGGCGAATAATACAGGAGCGGCCCCGCCGTCAGCGATCAATCCGGTGGTCATGCGCAAGCTGGATGAACTCAGCGCCAAACTTTACGGCGGCATTCCGGTGGTTCCGGTGATGGATGCCGGCGCTTCTGATGGAAAATATTTGAGGCTTGGCGGCATTCCCACCTATGGAGTGCCGGGCGTATTTGAAGACGTGAACGACGACCGGGCCCACGGGCGCGACGAGCGAATCGGAGTGAAAGATTTTTACAATGGGGTCGACTTCTACTATCTCTTCATGAAGAGCCTGGCCGGGGAACCACACTGACCAGCGAATTCTGCCATGGATGTGAATGGCCCGCGTAGCGAGGTATGGAGAAAGTGTGAAGCATATCGCGAATCACAGCCCGGCTTAGGCTGCCTTATCTAAGTACTCCAGATGCCTGGCCCAGCGCCCCTGCCCGGAACACAACGATTCCAGTTGGTCCAGCAGTTCTTCATCGATTCCCAGGCGGGCCTCACGGATGGCCCCGATGGGGTCCGCCAGATACCACATTCAACGAACAACGCCCAATCCACTCCCGCAAGCCGCTTTCATAGCGCGAAAGTTCCTTGGCGATCTTGATATTCCTGGCTTGCATTTGTTGTCCTTTGAGTTTTTAGACCCGTTTACCTCAAAAGCGGAACAGCAACTCTCCAAGGGCGTGACAATGTCCTTGAGCGCTGCAAAGCGGCCTTCCGGCCAGCCGCGAGTTGAATTGAAGAACCAGCACGCCGATATTCCCATCGCTTTTATTTACGTCTTCCAACTGGATGGTCAGCGTGAAAGTCTGCTACGGGGCGGGTGCAGTCTGAGCTGATGTGAGAAGCACAGGGCTAATCAGAGCGAGCACGCATTGAAGCAACCGCATACCTATCGTGCGATCCAACGAAATGATGAATGAACGGGACTAATCGCGACGTTAAAAATGGGAAAGTATCTGAGCAGCCGCCGCCGAAACAGAAAACTTCATTTCCAGCAGACGGCGGGAATTTTGCCCCATTCGCCGCCGCTGAGAACTGTCATTGGCCAGGCAGAGGGCAGCTGTTTGAAAAGACTCGTCATCTCCGTTGAGACAGGAAATACCGGCCTCAAACTCTCGTAGGAAAGCAGTAAGGTCATTCCCGGCATTCAGGCTGGCTAGGATCGGCAGCCCACAAGTCATATACCCGAGCAATTTCCCTGTAAGGCTATTGGTCTGAAGGCGTCGGTCCAGGCTAACTAAACCTACATCAAACTCCGATAGCATCTCCAGATATTCCTGTTGTGGGACGGGTGGAAGAATGCGAAAATTCTGCAGTTGGAAATCACTGATCAGTGAGTTCAGGCGCGGCACTTCACTCCCGCTTCCCACCATCAGAAAAAATATGCTTTCTTGGTCACGCAAACTGGTGGCTAGCCGCAAAAGGTTGTCCATGTCCTGAGCAACCCCGATGTTCCCACCATAGAAAAAAACGACCTTGTTCATTAGGCCGAGAGCTGCTCTATGCTTGCCAGTTGGGGGTGGTTGTGGCTGCAGGTGGGACCAGTTCAGCAATACCTCCAGGCAGTAACCCTTGCCTTGCAGTTCTTCCTGAAAATAGCGCAGATTACCGGGCGCCTCAACACCGATGACATCAGATGCCGCATACTGCTTCAGTTCAATACGTCGAAAATAACGGTGTGGTATTCCACCACGTCGCAATACGCCGGCATCTACCGCCCATTTGGGAAAGACGTCACGCAAAACCAGATAAGCCGCGCAGTGCCAAATAGCTTTCAGTCGAGACACCAACTGGGCAAAAAAAATGCTTGGCGAGTAGAAGACAATCAAATCGAATGAATGCGACAGAAAAAATTCTTTGGCTCGCGCCCAGATCATGGCGGAGAGCCGGCTTTCGCGCCACCCACGGAGTGGGCGTGCAATATGCTTCAAATCGCCTGTTCGTACGCGGACAACCTGGATCCCCTGTTCCACTGAGATTTCAAAATTCTGAGCTACTTGTTCACTGGGAGTAACCACTGTGGTCTGATGGTTGCGGCGAATGAACTCAACGCCAAGGTCATGGATCATCTTTGCGCCGGACTTGGTGCTGGGAAGAAAATCGTCAACAAGGATCAGAATGCGCAACTAAGAATCTCCGTCAAACGCAAGCACATCAGCAGTGCCTCGAAGAATCCGTCTGCACTGAGAAGCCAAGGACGATGCGGCACACGGTTGCTGCGACGTCGCGCACCAGATATTCAGGCGGGACTTGCCACGTTGCGGGCCGCGCGGTCACAAACTTAACCAGACGAAGGATCGCGTCCGGATCAGCTCCGCTCAACACATTCGATCCACATTCAATCGTCTCCGGCCGCTCTGTAACGTCACGAATCGTGACATTGGGAACATGGAAAATGCAAGCTTCTTCTTGTACCGTGCCGCTGTCAGAAAGAAGACAAAAAGCTGATCTCTCCAGTTGAATAAAGTCGAAAAGGCCAAGGGGTTCAACAAAAATCAGACCAGAGTGATCTAGTTTGATTCCAAACGACGACGCCATGGACCTGGTGCGGGGATGCAAAGAACAAATCACTGGATAGCCGAATTCCGTGTGAATCCGGACGAGCGCCTCCACCAGGTCGCGGAGGCGCGCTTCCACGTCCACATTCTCTGCTCGGTGCATTGTGACCGCGAAGTATTTCCTGGACGTCAGACCGTATTCTGAAAGCACTTGGCTGGCTGAAATTTGGGATTGGTAGTGATCCAGCACCTGCTTAATCGGATTACCGGTTACATAGATGGTATCGGAAGCAAAACCTTCGCGAATCAGATTCTCCCGGCTGCGATTGGTATAAGGCATCAGCACGGTGCTCATGTGATCGATGATCCGCCGGTTTCCTTCTTCGGGCACGCGGAAATCGTAGCAACGATTTCCCGCTTCCATGTGATACACGGGGATACCGAGCCGGCGGGCAATGATCGCAGTCAACCCGCTGTTCGTGTCACCCAGAATCAACAAACGATCTGGAGAATGCTTTTTCAGGAGGGGTTCAATGGCCGCGAGAATCTGGCCGACTTGTCCACCGAAGCTCTCAGCTTTTACCGCGAGAAAGTGGTCGGGCTTCCGCACTCCGAGATCCCGGAAAAAAATGTCACTTAGCCGCTCATCAAAATTCTGCCCGGTGTGAACGAGCGTATGATCGCTATTTTCGTCCAGTAGTTCAATGACGCGGCTCAGCCGGATAATTTCCGGCCGGGTGCCCAACACCGTCATCACTCTCAACCCAGTATCTCCTCTTGCTCTTCAGACAACTCGGGAACGGTTAGGCATCGCTCCTCAATCATCCGGGTAGTAGCCTGAAGATCCATGACCTCATCTGCTGAACTGTATTCCTGTTTCAAACAACCATCCCCGTTGATGCTTACACCAAGTTCGGGCAGCATGGGCAGGATCACATAATATTTTCCGCGCGCGATGCTCCTTTGAGCTTCCTCTTCACTGACGAGGATCTCGTGGATTTTTTCGCCAGGTCGAATACCTACGATCCTGGTCTCAATAGGTCGACCTGCAATAAGAACCTTGGCAACATTGGTCACGAGTGCCGATGGAACACGCGGAATGTAGGTTTCGCCTACACGCGCGTCGCGTACCCCAGCAAAGATGGTGTCCACGGCGTCATCCAGGCTGAGCAAGAAACGGGTCATATCAGGCGAGGTGATTGTCACGGGTCCGCCGGCCCGTATCTGCTCGTGAAAAAGCGGGATCACTGATCCCCGAGATGCGAGCACGTTGCCATATCTTGCACAGATGAAACGTGTGCCCGGGCAACGCATGTTCGCCTGGATAAAAACGCGCTCCTGCAGGGCCTTAGTCATTCCCATCGCGTTCACCGGTTTGCACGCCTTGTCCGTACTGATGCCGATTACCGTCTTGACGGGAAGTCTTTGCGTCTGAATTACTCGGACAATATTTTCAGGGCCTTCAATATTGGTACGCACTGCCTCAAATGGAAAATACTCGCAGGTAGGCACCTGCTTCAAGGCAGCCGCATTGAACACGATGTCAATGTCCTGCAATGCGGCAGCAACTGAATGGTAGTCGCGCACATCGCCGATCCGGAAATCAAGGCGCTGACGGAAGTTGTTGTAAATAATTTCATCCGTGGCGGCAGATTTATGCTGGTACTCTAGGCGCATGAAATGCTGTTTTGCCTCGTCGCGGGAAAAAACAGTGATTTTGGCGGGGAGACCGTCTTTACCGGAGAGCAGACGGCGCACCAGAACTTTCCCCAGAGAACCTGTCCCGCCCGTCACCAAAATCCTCTTGTCGGCAAAAATCATTGCGTTGCTGTTTCCCACTTCATCTCCATTCTTCATAAGGTGTGCGATCCTTGCCCAGTTCACCTGCCAGTTCTGGCCACGCTGGCGTGCGATAACCGGTTGCGTTTACAAACTTGTCGCCTCTCATGCTGCGGTCACAGAAAAAGCTATCGTCAGGCTGGATCTTTACCTCCATGGCGAAAGCGTCACGCAGCAGACACAACAGGTTGTACTTGGAAATTGTGTCGCCAGTGACTTGATAAAGCCCTGATAGTTTCGGCTGTTCCTGGATGATCCGGGCAACCAGTTCAGCCAAATAGTTTGTAGTCACACCAGAATAATATGCCTGAGTATAACCCATGATGTTCTTATGATCCTGTTGCAGAAACCATTCGAGCAACGACTTAAATTCGCTCAATTCGCGCCCTATGATCGAGGTGCGGAGAGTAAGGGCGCGGCCCGCGGTTACTTCACCCAGAAATTTGCTCTTGCCGTAGATATCTTCCGCATCCGAGAGATCTTCTTCCGAATAGTTCCCACGCTTGCCACTAAAGACGCAGTCGGTGCTGAAGTGAATCAGGCGGCCATTCCAGTCTTGGCACCATTGCTGGAGCTTATGTGGCAGTAATGCATTAATTTCGATATTGGGGATGGCGCTATTTGCTGTGGCACGCTGCTTGATAATTCCAACACAGTTCACCACCACTTCAGGACGCTTTTCAATGAGAAGTTGCTGGAGCGCACAGAAATCGGCCACGTCAACATTCCAAAGAACATTGCCACCGTGGAAAAGGCCTATCCTCCGCAGGGCACAGCTGTTGGAAGCTTCGCGCACCGTGCACCAAGTGTCAGGTATTCGGCGCTGGAGTACCTGGAACATTTTGTGGCCGAGCATCCCCGTGCCACCCACGACCAAAACTTTCATACCCGACCCTTCATCTGGAAGTGGCTGCAGCCGTATCCACGGAGGTTTTTGCCCAAGCAAGGTACTCCGGCAGGCCCTGATCCATAGCGACGGAGGGCGAGAAACCAAGCAGCGTCCTTGCCTTTGAAATGTCGGCAAGGCTGTCCCTTACATCTCCCGGGCGTGGAGGCCCGAACCTCGCGGTGAACCCCAATCCTGCGCATTTCCGCAAGAGAGCCACAAGGTGATTAATGGTAATTTGCGTCCCGCTGCCGAGATTGAAGGCCCCAGATATTCCGGTTGCCTGCGCGGCTGCGTAGTTGGCAAGCGCCACATCGCGTACGTTGACAAAATCGCGGGTTTGCTCGCCATCTCCAAAGACTGTGATTGGCTCGCCTTTTAGTATTTTAAATACAAAAATCGGAATCACGTTCCCGTATGCATCATAGCGCTGCTTAATCCCGTAAACGTTGAAGTAGCGGAGACAGATGCATTCCATCTGGTAAAGCTTCGCGTAGGCCAGGCACAGTTTTTCAGCCGCGAGCTTGTTTGCCCCGTAGGGAGTATCGGGCTCAACCGGGTGGTCTTCACGAATCGGCATTGTCTTGAGTTCTCCGAAGATTCCCGCTGAGGACGAAAAGACAACCTTGCGAACGCGGCTGGCGCGAGCGGCTTCTAAGACGTTTAACGTGCCAAGCACATTGATCTGGGCATCAAGCAAAGGATTATCGATAGATCGTTTATTGCCGACGGACGCGGCCAAATGAAAAATCACATCCACACCGGACGTCACAGTTTTGAGTGCTTCAGCATCGCGCACATCACCGCGCACAAAACTTACAGACAGCCCCGTCAAATTCTCCTCATAACCGGACATAAGATTGTCGAGCACGGTGACTTCATGCCCTCGTTCAAGCAGCAACGCCGCAATATTTGAACCGATGAACCCAGCACCACCCGTTATTAATGCCTTCATTTGGAGTTAGCTTCCTAACAAAAAAGATATACCTGCCGCTGCAAGCCGTCCGGACGAAGCGATCAATAACTCAGACCAGGTGAGGTAATCTCTCGCGGCGGGCTTTGTCTCAAAGATCCATTATCTATCTTATTACGATGGAATATTATTCCGACACCAACTGTCGAGCACATACAGCAACCACGGTCTTGACCATGACGTTTTGCCTTCCAGGAAGGCAGTCCAGACCTTGGCAACGGCCAGTGGATCAAGCACGTCGGCCAGAGGACCGTCGCCGGCCTGCGTCAGCGCCGATTCTACGCTCTGTTTCAGAGGCCCGCGCAGCCAGTGCTCAAAAGGCAGTGTAAAGCCTCTCTTGGGGCGGTACACAATTTCATCCGGCAAAAGCCCGCGCATGGCCTTCACCAGCAGATGCTTGGGGGTACGAGAGTCAAGCTTCATGCCGCCGGGAATAGACAAAACGTATTCCACCAGTCGATGGTCGAGAAAGGGCAAGCGCAATTCCAGGCCGCTGGCCATGCTCATGCAATCGGCGTCGCGCAAGAGCGTGTTGGCCATGTAATTGGTCAGCTCCAGATACGACACGCGGTTGACGGGATCCAAGCTGGCTGTGGGAGCAAGCGCCGTAGCCATAGCGGACTTGAGGGCGCGATTGCTGCCGGTTCTGAGCAGTTGCCGTTGTTGTCGCGGAACAAACACCATGCGAGAAAGAAAGTACGGGTGCACCAGCGCGCCGTTCCCTTCCACCAGTGCAGCCAGCTTGCGGCGGCGATCACTGGAGTCCCGTCCAGGGATCGCCGATGCCAGAACGGAGCGTAACGGTGAAGGCAGCCAGCGTTCCAGGGCATAGAACTTTTCCATGCGCGGAACGTAGCGGAAGGTGTGATAGCCGGCAAAAAGCTCGTCGCCGCCCTGGCCGGAAAGCGCCACCTTCAGACCGGTGCGTCGCACCGCGCGCGAGATGATAAACGTGTTGAAACCGTCGACGCTGGGCTGGTCCATGGCGGAGAGGGCATCAGGGATGCTCGAAAGAAATTCTTCTCCGGTAAGAGTGATCTCCTGATGTTCAGTTTTGAACTGGCGCGCAACCAGGAGAGAGAACTGGCTTTCACTGTAATCGCCTTCCTTGAATACAACGGAGAAAGTGTTGATCTTCTGCTTGCCCGCGCCCGCAACTGCTGCCACCAGAGCGCTGGAGTCAATGCCACCGGAAAGGAACAGCCCGACAGGCACGTCACTGATCATGCGCAGGTTGATGGCTTCAGTCAGCAATTCCTGCAGGCGGGCCACCGCACTAGATTCGCTGATTCCGTTGTGGCCGTTCGCGGAGGGCTGGGATAAGGCGGAGCTCGTCGGAGTCCAATATGTATGGACTTGAAGTTTGCCCGGCTCACAAATGAGATATGACCCCGGCGGAAGAGCGTGTACGCCTTCCACCAGTGTTTGAGGATCGCTGACGGAGCCGAAGCTTAGAAATTGCTCTACCGTTTCTGCATTGATACGGCGCGGAACCAGGCCGGTGGCAAGCAGAGCGCGAACTTCAGAGGCGAAGAGCAGAAAGCCCTCACCCTGGAAATAATAAAGAGGCTTTTTGCCCAGACGGTCGCGGGCGATAAACAGCCGTTGCGCGGCATTGTCCCAAATG
>JAICYU010000200.1 GCA_025934025.1 Terriglobales bacterium | reverse complement strand
GACTACGTTGTTGTTTAGAAAATGCGCGCTTCGTCTTTGTCTCGCATCAGCTCTGGCTTTCATTGCCAGCCCGGCGCTGTTTGCCGCCACCCACTGCGTCAACCAGAGTGGCGGCCACGGTTGCTTCACCAGCATCTCAGCCGCGGTGGCCGCGTCCGCTCCTGGCGACACTATTCAGGTTGCCGAAGGCACTTATAAAGAAGATGTGATCATTCCCAAGCCGCTGGCGCTGGTGGGCCAGAACAGGGAAAACACCATCATTGACGCTGCCGGACTGGCCAACGGCATCAACATTGACGGACAGAACAACTCCGGACTGGGTCACGTGGTGATCCGGGGATACACGTTGGAAAACGCCAACTTCTCGGGAATCCTGGTCACGAACTCTTCGGCCGTGACCATCAGCAGCAATCTGGTTCGCGGCAATGACCGCAATCTTTCCGGCGGCGTGTGCCCGGGCCTGCCATCACCATTCGTCCCCGCAGACAATCTGGACTGCGGAGAAGGCATCCATCTGAGCGGCGTGGACCATTCCACCATCATGCACAACGTGGTGGAGCACAATGCCGGCGGCATCCTGGTGACGGACGATACCGGCGCAACCCATGACAATGTGATCTCCGGCAATGTGGTGCGGAACAACGTTCCGGACTGCGGGATCACCTTGCCTTCGCACAGCGGAGCGGGCGTATTCCAGAACACCGTGACCGGAAATGTGGTTGCGGAAAACGGCGGCGCAGGGGTGGGGATCTTTGCTCCCGGACCGGGCACCAAGACTTACGCCAATGTGATTGTCAGCAATACTCTCACCGGCAACGGACAACCGGGCGTGACCATGCACAACCATGCCGCGCCGGGAGTGAACGGCGTGCCCAGCGGCGCTCCGCCGGTGGTGTTCAGCGACAACGTGATCGCCGGCAATCGCATCTCGCGCAACAAGCAGGACCTGGACGACGCGGCCACCTCAGGCCCAACCGGCGTGAACTTGTTCAGCCTTGTTGCGATGCCGGGCACGATCATCACCGACAACTTCATCTTTCAGGAAGCTCTCGATATCGCAGTTAAAGTTCCGGCCGCTTCCGGCGCCACGGACATACAGGTCCATTTGAACGATTTGCTGAAGCCCGTGGGCCTCGAAAACAACAGCGCCGCCGCAGTTGACGCGACGGAAAACTGGTGGGGCTGCCCTGCAGGGCCGAACCGTCCGGGATGCAGCACCATCACCGGCTCGGGCAGTGTGTTATTCCAGCCCTGGCTGACCAGGCCGAACCAGAGCAGCGAACATCACGACGGGCACGATCACGAAGATTGATTGCCTTGAGCCTGAAGTGCGGAGATGCCGAGTTCGCTTTGGCTTCTCCGCTGCTTTAGCACTGGCCTCCTCTGGTCCATTTCTGGGAGCCTCACAGTTCTGAGTTGATTGTCCAACCCGCAGCGTGGTGTTTCCGTCCAAGCAACAAGGAGAATGCACGGACCGCAGCTACCAGCAGCAGCAATGCCCATGCCGTCTCCCCGGAAGGAATCCAACCATGCGGTCTGACATCATGCCCGGAGGCGTCTTCCCCAATTACCAGTTGCCTGATCACACGAGCACGCCGCGCCGCCTGAGCGAGTTGCAGGGCGATGACCCGATGATCCTCACGCTGGCGCGCGGGCACTATTGCCCCAAGGAGCACCAGCAGCACCAGGAGCTGGCAGCGTTCTATCCCAGGATCGCCGTGGCCTACACCCAGGTCGTCACCATCTCCACGGACGACCACCACACGCTGCAGGAGTTCCGTGGATCGGTCGGCGCGCAGTGGACCTTCCTCTCTGATCCGGAGCGAACGGTGCAGAAGGACCTCGACATCCAGGAATACACGGATCCGGAGCACAATCCGATGATCCCGCACACGCTGGTGCTCAAGCCGGGGCTGGTGATCCACAGCATCTATAACGGGTACTGGTTCTGGGGGCGGCCGTCCATCGCCGACCTGTGGCGCGACCTGCGCGAGGCGACGCAGGAGATCCGCCCTGACTGGGACCTGAGCGCTCCCGGACTGCGCAAGGCCTGGGACGCGGGCGACTTCTCGCACTTCCACGGCTGGGACAAGAAGGCCGCGAAAGAGACGGTTGCGAAAAAGTAAGAGCTGCTCATGGAGGAGGGCAGGAATGAGTTTGCCAAATATTAATGTGGTTCCGCGCACAGATGATGTGGATTCCCAGAAATCTCAGGAGCCGAACGCTCAGCCGTTCTCCCAACTCGAAGAAAAACTGCAAAAGCAGCTTGATAAAGCGCTGTATGCGGGTGGAAGTCCGGCGGCGCAACGGCTCAGGAACTTCCTGAACGGCACCTGGCTGGGCGAGCCGCTGCACGTGGTGCTTACAGATGTTCCCATCGGCGCCTGGACGGTCGCGATGATCTTCGACGCGTTAAGCCTGAGCCGCTCCGGCCGTGAGTTCGCGCGGGCCGCCGACGCGTCCATCGCAATCGGGCTGGCCGGCGCCATAGGCGCTGCTGCCGCCGGGGTGACGGACTGGTCAGATGTTGATCCTCCGGCCCGCCGCAGGGGATTGATTCACGGACTGCTGAATTTGGGCGCGACCGCGCTGTTTGCCACCTCTCTCATTCAGCGCAAGCGCAGCCGGAGCGGAAGTCGGAGTCGGAGCCGGAGCGAGAGTCAGAGCGAGAGCCGAAGTAACGCCTCGCGCACTGCCGGCCGGTTGAGCGCCACTCTCGGCTACGCGATTATGGGATATGCCTCCCACCTGGGCGGAAAGCTGGTTTATGAAAACCGGGTAGGAGTCGATCGCACCGCCGGCCAGCCGCTTCCGCGGGATTTTGTGGCCGTGCTGCCTGAATCAGCGCTGGCGGAGAGCAAGCCAACGCGGGCTGTACACAATGGAGTGCCCATTCTGCTGGTCCGTCGCGGAGAGCGCGTGTTTGCCCTTGCGGAGACCTGCTCCCACTTCAGCGGACCGCTCTCAGAAGGCAAACTGGAGGGCGACAGCATTGTGTGTCCGCTGCACAACTCCACGTTTGCTTTAGAGGATGGACGGGTGCTGAATGGCCCGGCGGTGCATCCGCAGCCGTGCCTGGAGGTGAGGGTGCGCAATGGACAAATTGAAGTGCGGAAGAGGAAGTGAGCGAGGTCAAGGGGTACGCACCAGCGGAATCACCGGATCACCCTGTTGTGCAGATGGGGGTACTCCCCCCGTCACCCCGAATCTAAAGGACTTACGAGTCGTCACCCCGGAGTGAACACCGGTTTTGTGTTGCCGTTCCCAAGTACAAATTACCGGGTAGCAGGGTAAACCTATTCAATTTTCAAATACCCGGATTCTCCGCTCCTGGGAACGGCCGGGGCTCTCCCATGTGTTTACACGCATTCGGGCAAAACCTACTTACGTTACCATATTTTCGCCCGCGAAACAACCACGAAATTGAGCGACCCCGAACAGTGAAAATCCGTACCATCGGTGTTCATCAGCGGTAAGATTTGGCTAATTGCCATTTCTGGTTCAGGTAGTTCTCACCAGAAGCTCGCTGCCTGCTGCGCCATCAGTGAATCAGTGCCATCACTAGTTCATCAGCGGTGAGTTTTGCGCCTACGTCGACATCACGGAATACTTCAACCGCTGCATCATGCAGCACAAGATGGATACTATTGAAGGCTTCACAGAAAAAATACAAGGTTCACCGTCTTGTCTATTACGAAGCCTTCGGACCATGCGGCGCACGCGATCAGCAGAGAAAAACAACTGAAGCGCTGGCGGCGAGAGAAGAAGATCGCGCTGGTCGAAACGACCAACCCGCGCTGGCGAGACCTTGCAGAAACCTGGGGCCGCGAAATGCGTTTTCGGGGACAGTCCATCGTGAGAACTCCCTGAATCAGCATGGCAGAGGACACATTCTCGGGATCTTTCGACTCGTCTTCAGTCGCAAGCTCCTTCGGACTTCGCTCAAGATGACAGTGGTTAACAGCGTCGCGCCTGTCCAGCAGCACGAACAGTGCAGCTCGCGTCGTAACAGCGAAACCACCACGCTTTCCCATACTCACGAATGTGTACCCTCGGTCGAGACCGCCTCCCGCCTGTCATCTTGAGCGACGCCGAGCGATCCTGAGCTTGCGAAGGGGAGCGAGGAGGAGTCGAAAGATCCCGAGAATGTATCCTTCACTATGCTGATTCAGGGAGTTTCAACCAAACTCTCGGCCCCACATCCGTCCGGCACAATTCCCGCCTGCAATAATCCCTCATGACCGGCGATGCCCTGATCGACCGGTTCGTGGAAACCTTCAATTCCCGTGGCCTTGAACCTCTTACGGAGGATGAAGTGCCTGACGCACTGCGCAGCGGCCCACCAGACCAGCTTGGATGGTGTGATTGGAAGATCCGTCCGGCTGAGAGCAATCCGTGGGTGGCAGGTCTGGAAAAGTCCGTAATGCCGCATCATTCTCCCAAACTTTTTCTCTCCCTCATCTCGCCATATAGGTTTGCTGAATTTGAGGTCGGCCCGATCTTGTTCTCTGCCAACACAGGCCAGGCGGTCTCTCATTGGGGAAAGGCTCCAGCCAACTAAGCGATGTGTTCCTTACGATTCTGCTTTCGCTACTAATCGCGGAAACGCTCTGCCTCTCGTTCAGCCTGCGCAATTATGAGTTGGGCAAGGTCGCTGTTTTTCGAAGGAAGCCGCAGCGATAGCTGCAGCAGACTCGGCTCCTCTCCGAACAGGATTGCTACTCCGCAGATAGGACTATCGTTCTTCTGCACGCGCGATGCGGTGCCAAGCCCGTCTGTCTGCCCAGGGGTCACAAATTCTACGATGTTCTCCCCTCGATAAAGCAGCGAGTCTGCTGGATAACGGCCATAAGGAAACGAACTTGCCGGCTCGATTCCTTCTGCAATCACTTCCTCAACGAACGCTTTGCGTTCGGGGAATACACGAGCGATGATCCTGGCAACCTCAAATCGACCTGATGTGCCCCCGTTCACGGACGAGATCTGAATCACCGGCCCTCGAAAGCCTTTCCAAGTTGTCGAAAACAACTCAGCGGCATTGATCGGGTCGGGACTCACGTAAAGGCTAGAGCCATTTGAGCCATATGCCCCGAAGCAGTGCCACCCTTTTGGCGCAAGGACTCCGAATCCCTGCTCCGCTTTGTAGTAGGCGACCCGTTGGGCAGCAGCGGCGGGAATTGCCATGGTCTTGCTTCGCCCGGACGGCGCTTTGAGCGAACCAACTTGGCCGTCAGATGCACACCCCACGAATGAGACCAGGGCACGAGTATTGCCGGCCCGAGCCGACGGAGATTTGCCCTGGCCACACAACGGACAATGCACGCAGACCAATAGCGTGAGCAGGGATAGACTCCTGATTGCTGTGTTCTTTCCTGCGTTGATGCCGCTATTAGTAATTAATTTCAAACGAGATGTAATTTTCCCGAGGACTTTCATTGGCCAGGACCCGCAGCGGCCACGCGTTGAACCCGAACCCAAAAAGCCTCAGTAACGGCGCTCGCGCAAAACAAAGGGAATAGGAGGTCATCCCTCATGGGATTCGCCGGGGTAAGAATTACCAGCGTGGTTCGCGGCGCTGGCGTGGGCCGCGAGCATTGCCGCGTCCTCCGCCGAAGCCGCTGCGCTCTTTCTGCGGCCGCGCTTCATTCACGGTCAGGGCTCGCCCGCCGGATTCTTTGCCGTTCAGTGCCGCCATGGCGCTCTCGGCTTCGCTGTCATTGGGCATGGTAACGAAACCAAATCCGCGTGAACGCCCGGTATCACGATCGGTGGCAACGCTCGCGCTCTCAATGGCGCCGTAAGGCTCGAACATTGACCGCAGTTCCGATTCTGTCATGCTAAAAGAGAAATTTCCGACGTATATTTTTTTCATAAACGATTTCCTTTGTCGTTGTGTTCAGGTGATTGCCTTCTCAGCGGAAATTGGCAGGGACAAAAAGCGGAAACGTCTATCCGAGTCG
>JAICYU010000248.1 GCA_025934025.1 Terriglobales bacterium | reverse complement strand
GTCAGATCTGAAACCAGTTGGCTGATCGCGAGGACTTCGCCTACAGAGACAGCGTGAATCCAAATCGCCCCGCCCGATGACTTCTCCAGCCGTCCAGAAACAAAGCCCAGACGTTCCCGCAATCCGGCGCGATATTTGCCCAGTCGAAGCATCTGGAAAATCCACCACGGCGAGGACAGGACAGCCGCCGCGGCGAGCAAAACACTGTAGAGAAGGTACATGGAATCAAGACATTCTAAGCCAGCAGTTGTGAAAACCAGCGTTTGTGCCGGATAATCGCGGAGTGAAGCTAATGCGAGTTCTTCTCCCCGTGCTCCTGCTCGCCTGTGCGGCCCTCTCGAGCGATAAGACAATCCCTGCTGCTCAACCGGCCACTGCCTATCCGGCGCACGAATCGCATGCCAACGAGAAGGTCAGCATTGGGATTGATCCTTACGATAACGACGCCAAAGCAGCGGCTTTCAAAGTGAAATACAAGAACTACAGCGTGCTGCCCGTGCGGCTCATTATTTCGAATGACGGTGACGCGCCTCTCATGCTGGACAACATGAAGATTGAACTGATCACCGCCAGCAAAGACAAGTTGCAACCCGCCATCATTGATGACATTTTGCGCAAGCTTGCGCGCCCTGAAAAAGCCGTCAGCCGTTCACCTTTGCCAATCCCGTTGCCGCACGACCGCAATCCCATCAGCCGAGACGCGCGCCAGGAGATCGAGACATTGATGTTCGTGAATGTTCCCGTGACGCCGCACTCGACCAATAGCGGCTTTTTATTTTTTGATATCGCAGGGATTGACAACCCGGAATCTCAGGCGCACTTGTTTATCTCAGGAATCAGGGCAGGCGACCAGGAACTGTTCTACTTTGATATTCCGATGGAAGCTGACTCGAGCCAGCCGGCGCAGAAATAATTCCCGCTATGCCCGCGACAACAAAGCTTTCGCCCGAGACGCAGGGGCGGTACGAGGCGGTGATCGGGCTTGAGGTCCACGTCCAACTTCTCACAAAAACCAAAATCTTCTGCGGCTGCTCCACGAGATTTGGAGCGCCGCCGAACACGAATGTCTGCCCGGTTTGCCTTGGGTTGCCGGGAGCTTTGCCGGTGTTGAACCGACGGGCCGTGGAGTTTGCCGTGCTCGCCGCGCAGGCGCTCAACTGCCAGGTGCAGGAAACTTCGATATTCGCTCGAAAGAACTACTTCTATCCCGACCTGCCAAAGGGATACCAAATCTCCCAATACGACAAGCCGCTGGCCGAGGCTGGTTTCATCGAAATCGCTTCCGGAAAGCGGATTGGCATTACTCGGCTTCATATGGAAGAAGACGCCGGCAAGAGCCTGCATGACGGATTTCCTGATTCGGGAACCTACACCTACATTGACCTGAACCGCAGCGGCGTACCGCTGATTGAGATTGTCAGCGAGCCGGACATGCGTTTGCCCAGCGAGGCGTTTGAATACCTGACGCGCATGAAAGAGGTCCTACTCTACGCCGGAGTGAGCGATTGCAACATGGAAGAAGGCTCGTTGCGCTGCGATGCCAATATCAGCATCCGGCTTCGTGGTGAGCAGAAGCTGGGGACAAAAGCCGAGATCAAGAACGTTAACTCCTTCCGCTTTATCCGCGAGGCTCTGGAATACGAGATCGCGCGCCAGGTTGAGCTGGTGGAATCAGGAAGCGCGGTGGTCCAGGAGACGCGGCTCTATAACTCCGCAGAAGGCCGTACCTACACGATGCGCTCCAAAGAAGAGGCGCATGATTACCGCTATTTCCCGGAGCCGGACCTCCCGCCCCTGGTAGTTGATACCGCGCTGCAGCAGCGGATTCGCGCCAACCTTCCCGAACTGCCCGAAGCGCGCCGTCAGCGGATGGTCATGGAGTACGGCATCACGGAATATGACGCGCAGGTCCTTACCGCCAGCCGAACCATGGCCGACCAGTTCGAAGAAGCAGCCCGTGCCGCACGCAATCCCAAGCGGGTGGCCAACCTGGTACAGAGTGAACTGCTGGGCCGGCTCAAAGCGAGCGAGCTTGAGATTGAGCAATCGCCCATTTCCATGCGCGGTGTTGCGTTTTCCGCGGACCTGCTGGAAGCGGGAACGATTTCCAGCAAAATCCTCAAAGACCTTTATGACAAGGCATTCGCCAATCATGAAGACTTCCCGGCAGTCTATGAACGCGAGAAACCGCAACAGATCACCGATATCGCTGCCCTCGAGCGAATCATTGACGAGGTGATCTCTGCAAACCCGAAGCAAGCGGAACAATACCGTTCGGGAAAGACAACCATCATCGGGTTCTTTGTGGGACAGGTGATGAAAGCTTCAAAAGGTCAAGCCAAGCCGGAGTTGGTGAACGAATTGCTGCGAAAGAGACTTCAGTAATGCCGAGGTTGCGCTCTCCTACGCTGCGGGAATTTTCAATAAGGTTGGAACGCGGGCACTCCTGCCCGCGAAGGGATCTCCAGCTTTGTCGCGGGCAGGAGTGCCCACGTTCCAACATAAATATATTGCAATAAAATATGCGATAATACAGAGTATTATGGAAAAACAGACAATCAGTTTTCGTCTCGATTCCGACAAAATCAGTGCGTTGGACGCGCTCGGAAAGGCCCTTGACCGTGACCGGACCTACCTTTTGAATGAAGCAGTCGAGGCGTACCTTGAGGTGCAGCAATGGCAACTTGAACACGTCAAAGCTGCTCTTCGCCAAGCGGAGCAGGGAAAACTGTTGGAGCATTCCGACATCCGGAAGAGAGCCGCTAAATGGCGGCGGGGTTGAGGGTCCGGTGGACAGAAACCGCTGCTGGCGATCTGCAATCAGTCCATCAATACCTCAGTGAACGAAGTCCTGCTCACGCCGATGCAGTCGTCGAACGCATCCTCGCCAGCCTTGATTTTCTTGAGCAGTATCCGAATATCGGCCGCCACGGCCGGATCGAAGACACACGCGAATTGATCATCGCGGGCACTCCTTTTATCGTGTTCTACCGACTGGACCGCGATCAGGTGTTTATCTTGAGCGTGATTCATGGATCGCGCAAGTGGCCGGACATTCGGAATCTATAACGCTATTGTGGCGAGAACTTCTCGCGTTGCACGGCGAAGCCGACGTTAAGATTTTTAACAGTTTTCTAATCGAACTCAAAGGAAGCTGGCCAACAATGGGGCACTCTCTTCCGGGGGCGCAGTCAGCCCAACTCAGCACCAGGTATGGACATGCTCTCTCTCGTTTTCTTAAAGACGTCCGCCAGTAGCGCGCTTGCCGGCGAACTAATTTCCGCTGGATATCATGTGATGGAAGCGGCCAGCGTTCCGGAAGTGGTCTGGCTCTGCACCCAGTTTCACGGGCAGGTGGTGCTGGTAGACCCCCAGTTTGAAGACCCGGAAGTGGCCGGCCTGGAAGAGAAGTACATCACGCTGAAGCTGGATGCGAGCACGACAGTCCAACAGCTTCTCTGGGAAATCGCGCTGAAAATGCCGACGAAAGCTGCTGCCTGTTAGCCTTCCCAGACAAACGCATCAAACTTGCGCCGGGTTTCAAAACCGAGTTTGCGGTACAAGTCCACGGCGCCAAAGTTAGCTTCTGTCACGGTGAGGCTCAGCGTGGAGAAACGGCGCGACCGGAGTTCCTGCGTGCATAGCCCAATCAGCCATTCGCCGATATTGCGGCCTCGTTGCTCCGGCAGCACGCAGACCTGAGTGATGTGGCCAACGTCATCGCGCACGCGCGAACAGAGCAGCAATCCTGCAATCGAACGAGTGGGCCGGTGCAGCGCAACGAAGGATGCATTGGCGTCGAACGTGCCACATCCAGGGAACCGCACGATATTGTTCAGGAAGCGCAGCGAACCGTTCAGGCTGCGGTACTGATCGTTGATCTCTGAATCCACATGTCCGCGATAAGAGGTAGTAATCACGGCTGCGGCAGGCTGAAAGTCCTGCTCCAGCCACCGGCGAAACTCGATGTCCGGTCCCGGCGATGTTTCCTGTTTCAACGAAACAGTGAGCGGTAACGCCATGAACAGGCGAGGAAACTGGCGAAATCCCTCGGCCAGAAACGGCGGGCTGAGCGTGCCGGAATCATGCGGCAGAAGCTGCGCCTCAATACGGCGAACGCCGGGCGAGCGTTGCAAAGTGTCAATAACATGGACCGCCAAACGGCGCTCAACGGTATCGTCGGGCAGCCGGATAGAGCCATCGGCATAGAGGTCACCAATCACTCCCTTGCTGCCCTCATACACAAAGAACGCATAGCCTCCAACCCGTCCGTTTTCCACTGCCGCGTACCCCGGCAGGATCTTGGAATCAATGTAGCGGAGAATCATCTCCGCAGAAGGGCGATAGTCCCACGACATACGATTGGCCCAGAACTGTGTTTCGTGCTCAAGCAAAGGTCGCAGATGCGAACTGCTGAAGT
>JAICYU010000080.1 GCA_025934025.1 Terriglobales bacterium | reverse complement strand
ATTCGGTTTACCGATACGCTCGGACTCGATAACGATTGCGGTGGCCCGTGTACTCCGTTTGTCGCGGATATGATCGGAGATTGCGCGCTCGTTGTTAGTTACCACAATGTCGTAGGGGCTGATGGAAACATCTACAACATGCCGGATATGTCAATCAGTTGCCCCATGCCGGGGGATCAGGGAATGCCGAATGTAAGCTCCAGACCGGCTATGCCGCAGAGGAAAACATCTGGCGATAGTAAGTTTGTATGGGCCATAAATTTTACCAAATCGTTTTTCAATAACTTCACTATTGACACGAGCGATGGATCTTGTCTCGGTGCTGCTCTGGATAGTTACGGCCCAGTCATGAATGCAGCTAGGAAGGTGCGGGACTACTCCAAGGACTATGTCGCTCCGCTTATGACTTCTCTTCCTGCCATGGGGACATCGATTGCCAACGCGATTAACAGCACCATCGAATTTGGCGCTGACAAGCGAAACGCCCTTGAAATGTCCGGTGCTATCTCTGCAGCTACATCTTTTATCGCCGAGCAAGGCCAAGCGGCTGTCACAGCCGTAGCAAATGCAGCGAAGAACCCAGCCGTACTCTTGACAGCGGCAGATGCTGCACTCCTCTATGGGGTTGCAAACGAGGCAGTCGCGGCACATGAGGGCAAGTGTCACCCGTAGGAGGTGTTCTTGGCAAAACGAGTTGCTGATATTTTCCTTTTGGTTGGGTTTGCGTGCATGATATGTGCGCTGGGCGTGGGGGCCTTCATCGTCGCAGATATGCATCATGTGAATCCATTATGGTTATTTCTTAGCTTCATCTCAATTGGGTTTGTGGCGTGGGCAAGAGAAGAATATCGGAAGGAATTCAAATCAATTCGTTTCCTCATATTTTTGTTTGGCTGGCTCGTAGTAAATTTTGTGGTGGTTGTGGTTGTCCTGAGTTCCTTTGGATGGCTCTATTTATTTGTCGCACTCTTTGTTGAGCAGGTGCTATTTTATATGAGCGCCAAGTGGTTCATGGGATTACCGCTCCCCTCCCGGGACCGGTCAATAGGCAACTCTTAGTTAGCGGTCGCGGCCATTGTAGGTTTGCGGCTCATAATCTTTATCCGCGCTCTTCGTCTTCCGTGCATGAGACCATTGGGAGGACAATCAGCCGGATGACGTGATCGAATTCCTGAAATCGTTGCAGATTCTTCCGCCAGAAAGTCGCGATTCAGTGATCTCAAAGCGCTGACTTCGGTGCTTTACAGGGAAAGGAAGAGAGGGTAAGGCTTGCATTTCACCCTTTCGGCTTCGCCTTTAGCTTGACCTGCCCGTTCTGCATTTCCACGGAATACTCAACAGCCTGGCAGCCGTATTCCTTGCGGAGTTGTTCTGTCTTCTGTTGCACGAATTTGTTGAACGAATCCAGGTTGGCATTGCTCTTTTCGCCGGTCTGTTTGCGCGCGTCGCTTAGGGCCTTGAAGAGCTGCTCGACCTTGCCTTTCTCAGCCTTCGGGTCGGCACAGGCCACTGAGAACGGCTCAAAGATGGTAGCTCCATGGTTGCGGATCGCTTTTTGCGCCTGCTGCTCCTCGCTCGAACGCAAGCCCTGGATGCCCAGCACCGCGTCTTGCGGGCGGCGATAGCCCTCTTCCTTGATCTGAAGTTTCTGCTGCCACAGCGCGTTGTAAAGGGCGTAGCGCTGCTGAATGGAGGTATATCGGAAGCGTTGGGTATAATTCATCCGGCCGCCATCGGCGTACTTTTTGAGCAGGTTCTTGACCTTCCACTCAATTTCCGTCGGAGGCTTTTTGGCGCCGCCGCCAAAAAAGATGTCATACTCCACTTTCAGCCGGCGGACCTGGTCTTCCAGGATGGAGAGCTCTTCGTCAATGGTCAAGGGAGGCGAAACTCCGTTCTGCGGCCGAATTCGGGGATGGCGGAGCCGAATATAGCATGAAAATGACCACCGTAAGACTTCCTAAGGTGCAGGCAGTGAATTGAGCTTTGGAGTGCATCTAAGCAAACGTTATGGCCGGCAATAAAAGTGTCTCCAAAAACCAGATCCGGATTGTGATCGCCGACGACCACGCGATATTGCGCGAATCGCTGGCGGCCTTGTTGTCCACCCAGGAGGAGTTTGTGGTTGAAGGGCGCGCGGCCAATGGCCAGGAAGCGCTGGCTCAGGTGCAGGAACTTCATCCCGACGTGCTGGTGCTGGACTTGTTTATGCCGCAAGGCGACGGCTTCGAAGTCTTGCGCACCTTGGACCGCGCCGGAAACCGCGTCGCCGCGGTGGTGCTCACCGGTTCCGATAGCGAACTGGACTATGCCCAGGCGGTCAAACTCGGCGCGCGCGGGCTGGTGCTGAAGAGCGATGGCCCGGAAAAGCTGTTTACGGCCATCCGCACCGTATCTAACGGCGAACTCGCCTTTTCTGACGAACTGGCGCAACAGGTGCTCACCACCATGAGCGCCGAGACGCGCAACTCGGCCAACACGCTGAGCCGCCTCTCTGAACGGGAACGCCAGATCGCCTACTATGTGGCGCGGGGAATGAAGAACAAGGACATCGGCCAGGCGCTCAACATCAGCGAAAACACCGTCAAACGCCACTTGCAGAGCATCTTCACCAAGACCGGCTCACGCGATCGGCTTGAGTTAGCAGTGCTGGCGCTGAGCGAGGTCAGTAAGGCAGCGTGATCTGGAAATCGCCCGAAAGCCTTACCTCTGATGAACGCTGATTCTTATGATCCAGAAACATCCGCGTGAATCCGTCTGATCAACGTAATCAGCGATCAGATTTTCGTCTGCAGCTTACTTTCCCGCCGCCATCTTCTTCATCATCGCCAGTACCAGCTTGCGGTCACTGTCATTCAAATTTGAAGTATAGCGCCGGATTTGCGTGAGAAAGCGCACCTCATCCTCCGTCAGGGAAGGAAGATTTTTGGAGTTGCCGTTGGAGTGATGATTGGCAAAGAACTGCCCCAGAGGGACCTCCATCGCGTGAGAGATTTTCGCCAGGGTGTCGAGCGAGGGAATGGTGTGGCCGTTTTCCACGCGGGACAAATAGCAGCGCAGCAGGCCGGTGCGCTTTTCAATATCACCCTGCGACATACCCTTCTGCAAACGGAAGTTCCTGATAGTCTCGCCGATATTCATGCTGGATAGAAATCTTTCAAGACGTTATGCCCAAGGGTTGCGTGAATAGTAATCAGAGCAAGCGCTTTGCGCAAGAGCAAATTTTGTCAACTCCTGGCCGCGATCGCTCCGAAATCTGCTCCAGTCACTATCGGCTATTTCCAGATGTGAGCACATCAGCATAACGCCTGAACAGCTATGCAGTATGTCGCCTTACTGTCGTCCGCCTGCCGCAGAAAAGGCGGTCAAATCCAGTTCCATAAAGAGAGTGTCCCGTACCGGAGTGGCGTAATAAGACGTGATCTCCCGAAATCCCAGCTCGCGATACATCGCTATGGCTCCATCCATTCTGCCGGGTACAGTGTCCAGCCGCATGGCGCGGTAACCGATAGCGCCTGCTTCGGCAATGAGCCTGGCGGCGAGCGCGCGACCAATCGCCTTTCCCCGGAACTGCGGCCGCACATACAGCCGCTTCATCTCGCACAGCCCATCTTCAGACAAAGGACGAAGAGCGCAGAGGCCAGCCACTTCGCCCTCCCACAGTGCTAGAAGCAAGCGACCGGCCGGCGGAGCATATTTTCCCGGAAGCGAGCCCAGCTCCTCTTCGAAACCTTGGAAGCAAAGATCAAACTCCAGCCAGCGAGCGTACTCCAGCATCAGCTCCCTTACCTGACCAAGGTCCTCCGGGGATTCCGCTTGAACAATCGAAATCATGCCCTCACGTGTTCGGCTCGATATGTTGCTAGCTGCCCACCGTTGCGGGCTCACTCTCTTTGGCTGCCGCCGCATAAGCTTCCTGGGCCGCGCGCAAGCCGGCGCCGAATTCCAGCCTGCGGCCAAGCTCTGCCAGCACCTGTTCCAAAGCGCCAATCGCGGCAATGGTATCCAGATAGTCGTAATATCCGAGATGAGCGATGCGGAAGAGCTTGCCCTTCATCTCGCCCTGACCATTGGCGATCACCGCGCCGAACTGGTTGCGAAAGGCCTTCACAATATCGCTTGAGTCCATGCCATCAGGCGACGCAACTGCGGTAAGCGCAGCTCCCGGGGAGCTGGCGGAAAAGAGTCTCAGTCCCAGCGCCTGGACAGCGGCGCGCGTCATGGCTGCGGCCGTCTCGGCGTTGTTCACCAGCAGTTCGCGTCCGGCTGCAAGATCTCCCCCGCCCTGCTCCCGGACGTAATCAAACGCTGCGGCCAACGCGGCGACCAGCGCAGTGGAAGGCGTATACGACGATTCACCTTTAGCGCCGTTCTTGTTCTCTTTGCGCAAATCGAAGTAATAGCGCGGGTTCCTGGCTGATTCCATCCGCTGCCAGGCGCGCGAGCTCACGGCGCAATAGGCCAGCCCCGGCGGGATCATCACCGCCTTCTGCGAGCCGCCGATGATCACGTCAATTCCCCAGCCATCCACGTCAAAGTGCGTGGTTCCGAGGCCGGTAATAGCGTCTACGATCAGCAGGGTGTCGCTGTTTTTGAGCAAGCGCGCAATGCCCTCAACATCGTGCCGCACACCGGTAGAACTCTCCGTCGCTTGCATGTAGAGGACGCGGTGTTCGGGCTTGAGTGCCTGGCGCACCTGCTGCGGCGTTACCGTGCCGCCGTAAGGACTGCGCACCGTCTCCACCACGCAGCCATAGCTCTTGGCCAGTCCTTCCCAGCGCTCCCCGAACTTGCCTGCCGAGAGCACCAGCACTTTGTCTCCGGGCGAGGTTAGGTTTGAGACCGCAGCTTCCATGGCGCCGGTGCCGGATGCAGTAAACATCACCACATCGTTGCGTGTTCCAATGAATACCTTCAGGTCCGCCAATACCTTCGTGTAAAGAGCGCGGAATTCACCGGTGCGATGGTGCATGGTGGCGGCAGCCATGGCGAGCTGGGCGGCGGGAAGCAGTTGGGTTGGACCTGGAGTAAAAAGACGGCCTTTGCGAATCATGCTGTTATTCCCTTTAGAAGTGAGTTGGATTATTGGGAAGCCAGATCAATCTGGGTAAAGTCAGCGGGCCGCGCCGAATCAATTTGTGCGCCGTGTTTTAACAGCACCAGGCTTGCAGACGGATTTTCAATGTTTTGTATCACCAGCAGGGCGTCGCCATCAGGAGCTGACCTGGGTGCTGCTGTCCATTTTATATTCGCAACGCTCGACTTGGGAATACGGGCCAGCAAATCCACTTGAGGGAAAATCGCGTCGTAGCCAACTTCATTCCCGGCCAGCAAACTCACCCGCCGCTTGCCTTCAGTGTTGATGAGCAGGTAAGCAGAGTCTTTTGCCGAGCCGCTCCCGCTGAAGTCTCCCACGATGTGGCCAGGAGTCGCTGCTCCATGGTTTCGCGCGAATCGCACGGCGGTTTCAGAAAGCTCATTCGCCGCCGCCACATGCCATCCTAGAAGATGCTGGATGTGCAATGCGTCGGCAGGCTCAACTCCAGACAAGCTTGAGACAGAAGCCCCGCGCCTGCTGCTCTCCATCGCGCCGTAAGGCTGGGTAAGCAGTATGGTAACCAGAGCCACCAGCCCGAAGCAGAGCGCGACGCGGATCGGCCAGCTCTGTACCACCGGCGGAAGGGGTTCGATTGCCATCTCGCTTCCACCCGGCATATCTTCCAATCGCTTAGCCAGCATTCGCATGGATTCCAGATGATCAAGCACGTGGCCGGCTGTGAACTCGGGAATGGTCAACTCCGTCAGCCGCAGAACACGCTGCTTTAAGGTGAGTCCCGCCTGAGAGGAGCAACAGAGCTGCTCCAGATTCGCTCGCGCGGCGGCAGTTCCGGCGAAGATTCGCAACTCCATGGGATGATCGGTGCGCGCGTTGAATTTGCGGTCCAGACCTGCGCTGCCGGTGCGCATCATGACCCGGCCTTCACCGCGCAGAGAAGCGCTCTTGGGCAGCAGCGTGAATGCAAACGTCGCAGGCACGCGCATCTGCAGATCGAGCCCAGGAGTGTTGAGCCGTTGCGAGAAACGCAGGATGGTGGGAAATCCGCCGTAGTAGCCGGAAAGCATCACATCGCGACCCTGGCGGACAGGCTGGCGCTTCAGAACTTCCGCGATCTTCAGCACGTCCTGCTCAATGGCCTTGTAGCCGCGAAACACGGCAAAGCGCCGCACCCAATAGACAATAATGCCGACGATTCCAACCACCACAAAAATGTTCAGAACCACGGCCAGGGGTGACATTCAGACTCCGGAAAGCTTGCGCCGATCATAATGGGCCTGAGCTGCCGGAATCAATGAGGTTCGGCGCTTATAATTCGGGCATGGGAATTCCCGAGCAAGTACAGAAAGACATGGTCCAAGCCATGCGCAGCCGCGACGAACTGCGCCTCTCCTGCCTGCGCATGATGAAGAGCGCGCTCAAGAACAAAGAAATCGAGAAACGCGCGCCGCTCGAGGAGAAAGAGGCCCAGCAGGTGCTCTCCACGCTGATCAAACAGCGGCGCGATTCCATCGAGCAGTTTCAGAAAGGCGGACGACAAGAGCTCGCCGACAAAGAAGCTTCCGAAATCAAGGTGATTGAAGCTTATCTGCCTAAAGCCATGGGCGAAGAGGAAATCACCAATGCGGTAAAGGCCACCATCGCGGAGATGGGCTCGCCCACGATGAAAGACATGGGAACGGTAATGAAAAATGCCATGGCCAAACTCCAGGCCACCGGCGCCCGTGTAGAGGGAAAGCTGGTGAGCGAGATCGTCAAAAAGCAATTGGGCGGCTGACGAAGCTTAGTCCGGCGGCTTTTGTTGTGGAGAGGCTTTCGGGTTTGCCTCCGGAACCGGCTTCCCGTAAACGATTCGCGTCTTAACTCCGAAACGTTTGTAGTTGGTATATTTCACGATCTCGCGAACGTGAACGTCCTGATCTTTGAAATGAAGGATGTCGTCTGCTTTGGTGTAGGTAGGGAACCAATAATCGCCATCCACCTGCTCGCGATAGGTGACGAACTTGGGCGTGAGGTTTTCATTGTCCTTGTTGTGAATGTCCGGGACATTTTTTCCGCAAGTCTTAACGATCTGGAAATCGCGGTTATCTACCCAGATTCGTCCCTGGAAATAGCGCGGCCCGCCGTTCTTGTCCACATGCTTGGGTGCGATGTCAAAGACATAAGTGTCAATCTCATCCACGTGCTGCTGGCCTTCGTAGTGGACGTCATATTTCGGCAGGTCTTCCGTGGTCATGACGAACGGCAGCCGGTTGCGGAAGTCGTCAAAATCTTCCTTGGTCATCATGATGCGAGTGAGCGTCGGTGCGGGCGCGAATTTCACTTCCTCAATCCGGTTGCCCTTATCGTCATACAGAATGTCATTGACCTGCCGGAACTCGCCGTCCACGGTGTTGTCGCCCTGAAGCGTCTGCACCACGACCTCCTGCGTATAGGTGTAGTGATTGCGGGCCTCTTTAAAGATGGCTTCCCGGGCTGCAAACTTCTGGACGATCTGGTCTGGCGTGAGGCTGGAGGGCTGGGCCGTGTTCAGCGGTCCGTTGCCTTCTTCGCAGTTGGTCTCAGCCGACGCAGCGCCCGCGAGAAGAAATACGAATGAGAGCAGAGAGAGCGTAAGAGGAACAAATCTCTTCCGAAGCATTTTGATTTACCTGGATTTCTGAAGATTCGATGCAACTGCACGAGCGTGAGTTGTTGTCGCAAGCAGATTCTTACAAAATTTTACAGAGCTGTATTTAGACCGGGGTGGTTCGAGTGTGAGAGGGACAGAAACTCGCGCTGGAGCGCAGGCACTCTTGCCTGCGATTTTTTCTTTTTGGCGTAAGAGGAGTGCCAGCGCTCGGCAACAGAATCCTATAGGCTCTTTCTAGCGCCCTATTTGGCCGTCATCAGCGGCGGCTTCTGAAATGCGCCGCGCTGGTAATTCGTGAGTTTGATGATCTCCCGGATGGTTACCTTCTCGGTAGCGAATCCGTTCACAAACTCGAGCACATCGTCGGCACGGCTATAGGTTGGAAACCAGTACTTGCCATCAATCAGCTCGCGGTACGTCACCATGGTGGGAGTGATATTTTGCTGCTGCTGCCCTTTCTTTCTTCTCATCAAGCGGCTAAGCCTGCTGGGCTTCTCCGGAATCGCATCAGGCACGTTCTTGCCACAGGTTTTCACAACTTGCAGGGCTTTCTGGTCCACCCACACCCGCCCTTGAAAATAGCGGCGGCCCTTTACCAACTGGCGCGGCGCAACATCGAAGACGTAGGTCTGCAACTGGTCCACCTTCTGGCGCCCGGCATAGCGTACGGTGTACTGTGGCAGCCCTTTGGTGGTCAAAATGAACGGAGAGCTCTGGATGTCATCGAAATCTTCTTTCGACAGCTCGGCGCCGCGTAATGTTGATTGCGGCGAGAAAGTGACGTACTCCATTCGCCGGTCGTTATCAAAATGGATATTGGAAATGCGGCGGAACTCGCCTGTCACGTCATTCCCTTCCAGTGTGTCTACCTTGATTTCCTGTGTAAATCCGTAGGCGTCATACTGGCGCTGAAACTCAGCTTCCGCCGCTGAAAACTTCTGGATGATCTGATCTTCGGTGATGCCGGAAGGCTTTGCCGGGTCGAGTGGCCCGGCGCCTTCATTGCAGTTCGTTTGGGCGGAAAGAAACAGTGGCAGCAGAAAACAGAAAAGTGACGCAACGCGCAAAAACCTGAAGACATTCATGGCAACGGACTCCCGACAACCTCGGCAAATGCTGGCCTGAACGCAGAAAAATCTTTACACTGAGGAGCTTTCTTGTTGCGCGGAGGACCAGATGCGCCGTTTAGCGATAGATATTGTACTCACGTTTGCCCTGGCCGCACAGATTTTTGCGCAAGCCCCGGGTCGCCGCCCCTTCACCTTTGAAGACATGATGTCCCTTAAGCGCATCAGCAGCCCTGTAATCTCGCCCGACGGCAGATGGGTGCTGTTTTCCGCTGTTGACGTGGACCTGGCCGCCAACAAGAAAACCACGCACCTTTGGGGTGTGCCGCTGGCAGGCGGCGAATCGCGCCAACTCACTAGCGATGCGGCAGGCGAAGACCGCGGCCGCTGGTCGCCCGATGGCAAACACTTCCTCTTCGTCAGCGCCCGCGGCGGGAATCAGCAGGTTTGGATAGCCGATTTCGATCCCGAATCAGGTACGGTGCAAGGCACTCCGCACCAGATCACCAACATTTCCACCGAGGCCGACGGCGCACTGTGGTCGCCCGATGGCCACAACATCCTCTTTACTTCTGAGGTTTACCCCGAATGCGGCGATGACGTCTGCAATAAGACACGCGAGGAGGAACGCGCCCGTTCCAAGGTGAAGGCCATGGTCTTTACCCGGCTATTCTTCCGCCACTGGTCCAGCTACACCTATTACAAACGCACGCACCTGTTCGTGATCCCGATAGAGGGAGGCACAGCCAAAGACTTGACGCCGGGAGATCACGATGTGCCGCCGTTCAGCCTGGGTGGCCAGGACCTGTACGCGATTTCACCCGACGGAAAAGAAGTCGCCTTTACCAGCAACATCGATGAAGTGGAGGCCATCAGCACCAACAACGACATCTTTGTGGTCCCGATTACCGGCGGAGTCGCGAAGAAGTTGAGCACCAGCCCCGGCAGCGACTCAACACCGCTCTATTCTCCCGATGGCAAATGGCTGGCGTGGCGTCTGCAGAAGCGCGCCGGCTATGAGAGCGACCGCTTTCGTCTGGTGATTTACAACCGCCAGTCCGGCCAAATCCAAAACCTGACAGAAAATTTCGACCAATGGGTCGAGACCATGGCCTGGACGCCCGATTCCAAATCCATCTACTTTACTTCCGAGAACAAGGGCGAAGTTCCTATCTACCGGATTGATATCGCTGCTCCGAACCAGGTGCATGAGATTGTGCGTGGGACCAACGACGAGCTGATGCTTTCACCGGACGGAAAAGCGCTCGTGTTCTCTCGCATGTCAGTTCGTGCGCCCAACGAAATTTACAAGCTTGCGATCGGCAACAAGGCGCCCGAGCAGCTCACGCACCTCAACGACTCCGTTCTATCGAAAGTCTCCATGCCGGCAATGGAATCTTTCTGGTTTGCCGGCGCGGGAGGAACCAAGGTCCAGGGTTTTATGATCAAGCCTCCGGAGTTCAAGGAGGGCGACAAATACGCAGTCAAGTTTCTGATTCACGGCGGGCCGCAGGGTCAGTGGGGCGAGGAATGGTCATACCGCTGGAATGCCGAGCTGTTTGCTGCCGGCGGCTATGTGGTCATCATGATCAATCCACGCGGCTCAACCGGATACGGACAGGCTTTTATTGACGGCGTGAACGGCGACTGGGGCGGCAAGCCTTACGTTGATCTTATGAAAGGGCTTGACTACGCCGAGCTGCACTTCTCCTTCGTGGATAAAGATCGCGAGTGCGCGCTGGGCGCCAGCTATGGCGGCTACATGATTGATTGGATCCTGGGCCACACCAACAGATTCAAGTGTCTGGTGTCGCATGACGGCATGTTCAACACGCAAGCGGCATACGGCAGCACGGAAGAGCTGTGGTTTCCGGAATGGGAGTTCCGCGGCACGCCCTGGAGCAACCGCGCGCTCTATCGCAAGTGGTCGCCGCATCTGTTCGCCGCCAACTTCAAAACGCCTACGCTGGTGGTCCACGGGCAGCTCGACTACCGGCTTGATGTCTCGCAAGGCTTTGAGTTGTTCACCACGCTGCAGCGCCTGAAAGTGCCTTCCAAGATGTTGTACTTCCCAGACGAAGGCCATTGGGTGCTGAAACCGCAGAACAGCCAGCTCTGGTACAAGACCGTGAACGGCTGGGTGAGCGAGCACATCGCGCGAGTTCCGGCACAGCAGTAAAGAGTGCACTAAACGGATGTTAGAATCAGCGGCGTGTTGAAATCCGGCGCCATTTTGTGGCTCGCATTGCTTGCGTGTGCCGCTGCGCAGCAGGAGAAGAAGCCTGAGCCCTCTCCGGGCCAGCCGCAGGTAAGGTTGAACTACCTGAATGTGTGCACGCCTTCGGCAGATGATCAGGCCGAGATCAAAGCGGCGTTTGCGAAAGTCGTCGCCAAGCCTGCTTTCTCGCGCGACTACGAGATCTCACGGGGACGCGCCACTCTAGAGAATGAGCCGGAGTCGCGCTTTGTCCGCTTGCGCCGCGACTTTGCCGCCGACTCGCCTCTGCTCACCGCACAGTATTCACTCAGCGTTGATGCGCAGAATACTCTGGAGACGCTGGTGCTGCGCATGCGCGACCCCAAGCAGTTTCACGAGGTGGCACTCGAAGATCGTGTCTCCACCGGCGCGGTACAGCCCTCCTCTTTATTGGGCATTCAGACTCCGATTTCGCATATCCAACTGGAACGATTTACAAAAGGCTCGATTGTTCTGGCGCGCTGCCCTAATGCCGACCAGAGCGCGTATGAGCCGCTGTTCCGGCAGGCCACCGATATCATGTCGCAGTACCGTGCAGCTCTGGGTTTGCGCAGCGCCGCCTTTCGCTCGGACATCAATTGGCTCAATACAGAGCAAGCGGCAAAGAAGCCGCATCCGGCAGCTTCGAAGCCCGAAACTAAATAGAAACTCATGAATCTAATAAGTGCCATGGAAAATTCCATTCGCGATACCGTGATTCTCGGAACAGGCTGCGCCGGCCTCACCGCCGCCATTTATGCCGGCCGCGCCAACCTGAAGCCGCTGGTGCTCGAAGGGCATGAGCCCGGCGGGCAGCTTTCCATCACCACCCTGGTGGAAAACTTTCCCGGTTTTCCCGAAGGCATTCAGGGACCGGAGTTGATTGAGAACATGCGCAAGCAGGCGGCGCGCTTTGGCGCGGAATTCATGATGGGCCACCTGGCGCATGCCGATCTCACCCAGCGGCCTTTCAAGTTGGACTTTGGCGGAAGCAAGACTGTACTAACTCGCACGCTCATCATCGCCAGCGGAGCGTCGGCCCGCTGGCTGGGACTGCCTAGCGAACAGGCCCTGATCGGCTACGGCGTGTCATCGTGCGCTACCTGCGATGGCTTTTTCTTTCGCGGCAAGCCCATCACAGTGATCGGCGGCGGCGACTCCGCCATGGAAGAAGCTCTGTTCCTCACCCGCTTTGCCAGCAAGGTCACAGTGATTCACCGGCGCGACCACTTCCGCGCTTCCAAGATCATGCTGGAACGCGCGCGCAAGCACGAGAAGATCGAGTTCCTCACCGATACCATTGTCGAAGACGTAATGGACGTGAAGGCCAAGGAAGTCACCGGCCTGAAGCTGCGCAATGCAAAGACAGGCAAGGTCTGGGAGTTCCCAACCAGCGCGCTGTTTCTCGGCATCGGTCACGAGCCGAATGCCAAGATGTTCAACGGCCAGCTCGATCAGGACCAGGACGGCTATCTGAAAACCAGCGACTTCGTGTTTACCAATGTCCCCGGAGTGTTTGCCTGCGGTGACGTGCAGGACCGCCGCTATCGCCAGGCAATTACGGCCGCTGGTTCAGGTTGTGCCGCTGCGATGGAAACAGAAAAATTTCTGGAAGAGCGCGGAAGGTGAGCTTCACGCGGTTTCCGCAGAGCTTGCTCCTGCCGCCGCTTCCGACGGCTTGAAGATGCGGTCATAGATCCAAAGCAGAACTGCTGTTAACACACCAATTCCAGTGAACGCCCACCAGAAGAGGGTTGGCCGGTGTTGCACCTCGCCAAAATGGTGCAGCAGAGCGCCACCCAATGGCCCACCGATAAATGCCCCGATTCCTATGGGAAGGAAGGCGAACCCCATGTACGTGCCCTGCTGGCCGGATGGCGCCAACAGCGAAACGTACTCGTAATAGCGAGGCGAAAGAATGATCTCGCCCAATGCGACCACGGCGAGTGTGAGATAGGCAGTAAGCACGCTGGGGTGAATAATCAGCAGCACCCACGCCAATGCCGAGACAAGCGTGCCCAAGGTGATGGCGCGGAAGGCCGGGACCTTGCGCAGCATCACGCCGATGGCAACGGTGAGGGCGATCACTAAAATTGGTCCTGTGGTCAGCATTCGTGCCGTATCGGTATTCGGGTTGACGTAATCATGAACATAAATTGGCAGGCTAAGGAACTCCTGCCAGTACGCGATCCAATACCCGGAGAAGATTGCAATGAACAACATGAATTTCGGATTGGAAACTACAGTTCCAAAATTCCTGATGGTCTGGCCAACACTGGTGACCTGCACTTCGCCGGGACGCTTGGGCTCTTTAAAGAGCAGGAGCACGGCAAAGAACATTACAAAAACGCTCAGGGCCGCCACGCGAAATACATTTTCAACTCGCATCTGGCCCTGCACCCACGAGGCCGTCAATGGCCCTGCTGCTCCGCCAATGTTCACCAGCGTGTAATAAATCGAATATCCAATAGACCTGACGTTCTCCTGGGAAGCCCGCGCCGTGGTTCCTACGACGCAAGGTTTCACCATTGCGACGCCGAGCGCTGGGAGGATCATGACGATGGTTACAAAAGCGGTCAGGGGAAGCGCGTTACGCACTGGCGCGAGCCAGTTTGCCCCCAGAGAACCCATGGTGAAATAGGCGGCAGTCAGGATCAGGTAAGCCAGAGATAGAGCGCGCCGGAACCCGAGACGATCCGCGACTGTTCCTCCGAAGATCGCCAATACCCAGACCCAGGTCCCGAACTGACCGGCCAGTGTGCCTGCCTCTGTGGTGGAGAATTTAAGGTTTTCGTGAAGATAACGTACGATCACGGCAAACGCCGCGTAATACGAGAGCCGCTCGAACAGCTCGCTTACGTTCGCTACCCAGAACGGCCGGTCAAATCCTACGCGGATTTCGTGCAGGCGCTGTGAAAAAGACAAACTCATTCTCCTGCATCAACCAGGCCGGCAGCAGCAAGCTTGTCCCACAGTTGTTGCGTCGTGACGCCGGTGATGCGTATGAACTTGTTTCGGCTGGTTTCGCCGCTGGTAATAGTAACTTGGGACCGCGCAATTTCAAACCAATCGGCGAAGAATTCGAT
>JAICYU010000201.1 GCA_025934025.1 Terriglobales bacterium | reverse complement strand
TCGCTGTATTCCATGTGCGATCCGTTTTACATGCTGATGCTGATTGAGCTGCTCGGCCCCGACTACATCGTGTGGGACAAGGCCGCGAGCATTCGCTTCAGGCGGCCCGGCAAAGGCCTGGTGCGGGCGCGCTTTGAAATTTCAGAAGACAAGCTTGCGGAAATCCGCGCCGCTGCCGATGCCAACAGCAAAGTGGAGCCTGAATTTCAGGTCGAGGTAAAAGATCGGGACGGCAACGTTATTGCCGAGATCCAGAAATTGCTGTATGTCCGCCGGAAATCCTGACCTAACCTGCGTGCGCCAGTTCGCGCTTGCCGGAGAACAAATCAGGATCGGTCTGACGCAAGCGTTTCAACAGGTCTTCCCACAGAGGCTCGAGAATTGGAATCTTCGCCAGTTCCTGCTTGGCCGTGAGCGCGTGCTCATGAGCGATGGGATGCGGCTTAAGGCCGGTGGCCTGGGCCGCTGCTGCGACAGAAATATTCCGCTGGCACGCGCCTTCCAGCAGCATCATGCGAAAAACGCAGGCTTGAATCTGCTGCCCAGTGGCAATCGCGCCATGGTTGGGCAATAAGACCACGGGCTTTTCCGCCAGCGCTTTCGCGAACGGACGCAGACGTTCTTCTGAAGACGCCAGGCCGGTGAAGTCTTCGTCCACAATGGCGATGTCGTCGGTGAGCAGGCAGCTTTCCTGATCGAAGGTTTGCGGCACCGTGCGGAAGGCGCTCCACGTGACGGCGGCCGGAGGATGCGTATGGGCGACTGCGGCAATTTGCGGATTGTAACGGTGAATCACGCCATGAAGATGGATGGTCTCATTCACGTACGGCTTGACCGCAGGATCATGCTCCAGCACGTTGCCGTTGTAGTCCATGGTGAGAACGTCAGCCGGGGTCATGGTGGCGAACGACGGACCAAAGCGGTTCACCAGCATTCTGTTTCCGCCCAGCGTGATGCTCAGGTGCCCGGCGTTACCCACGCTCATGCCGAAACGGTACAGCAGCCGCGCGGCGCAGCAGAGATCAAACTTCAGCGCGCTATCTGACATAGATCGTTCTCAACTTTCCTGTCCGCTTTGCGGTTCCTCTTCCAGATACTTCACCAGATGCATGTAGTCTTCCCGAGCCGGCTCAAAAAAATCCAGGTTCATCACGGGCTCCGTGCCAACGGGCTCGATGTAGTGTACGGCAAAGGCGGGAATCACCAGCAGCGAGCCGGGACCAACCTGATGCCCGATGGCGTCAATATGGTAAATGGCGCGCCCGCTTACGATGTATGCAAGCTGCTCGAAGGTGTGGCTGTGCGGGTTCAGCTTCATCCCAGGATGGCATTCGTTCATTACCATCATCATGTTCTGCCACTTGTAGCCCTTACGGCTCAACCCCGCGCGGACCGGCTCGGAAGGAATCTGCTCCCAGTTGTGTACGCGTCCGCCGGTCATTTTTCTGTTGTTGCCGGGCTTTTCCGCTGCATTTCCCGTGCTCATGGTTATGCTCCCTTCCTTGCCGGAAGGCGCCGCTCCGCTGCCTCTTCCAGTCCCAGCAGTGTTTCAGCATTCTTTCGGATCATGAACTCGATCTCCTGCTCTTTGATTCCGATATCGAGCAGTTTCGCTATCGTGTAGCGTAGGCCTTCCACCGGTAATGGATTGTTCTTCTGTCCGAGATCGGAGCCCAACAATGTGCGCTCCGGGCCAACCAACTCGATCCAGCGCTTGAGCCGGTCAAAGTTCCAGAGATGGAAAGTTGATTCCGGATGGTACATGCACATGGAGTGCTCAATGTACGCGCCCAGCCGTACGAACTCCTGCACGTCCGCTTCACTGGCATCAATCACGAAATCAGGATGATTGATCAGCATGCGGCGCACGCCGGCTTCTTTTGCGCCGCGCAGCAGAGCAAGAGCTTCGGGGACAGATACATGGCCGGACGAGAGAATGGCATCGGCATCGGCGATCAGATCGAGGATCTGCCGCGCTTCGGGCAGAAGCTCGCCTCGATCATCGAGGACCTTCACCACGATGTCGGGCAGCTCGCGGCCAACCTGCGACGGGAACTTCATGTGCGGCTGTGCCTGATGATGCTTAATGTGGTTTTCCGAGGAGATGGTCGGGAACCAGACGATCTTGCCGCCCATCCGCAACGTCATGTCCACGATATAGGGGTTCAGCCCGCCCACGTAGCTGTTGAGCACCACGCCGCCAAACACCTGCACAGGGATCTGGCTGAGCGAATGGACCTTCAGCGGCAACAGTTCCGGCGCAGTGCTGTGATGATGGCTCTTGATGACGATGGCGCGCATTCCGGCATCCGCCGCCTGCCGCGCAGCTTCAACGGCATCAATGCGCCGCGGAAATAGCGAAGGTGAAGGGTGAATGTGCAGATCAATTGAGCGTTGCATCAGCCGTGCAACAGCGTCCATGGTTCCTCCTGAATTCATGGCCAGCCCCACCCGGGCAGCCCGGTATCTTGCGCTGATCCCCAGGGCTCCAGGTTCTTGGTTGCCGGCTCGGCGCCTAAGGCAAGTTGGCGATAGCTGCGATCGAAGTAGAGCAGCGGGTCCGGTGCTCGGTCCTTCAGCTCGCCGTCGAGCACGCGAGCGACAAAGATGGTGTGATCGGCCGCTGGAATTGTTTGTTCTACTGTGCACAAGAGCCAGGCAAGAACATCGTGCAACAGCGGAACACCGGTTTCGGCGTTGCGCTCGAAATTGATGTTGGCGAAGTGCTGGCCGCGCGAGGCAAACTGCTCAGCCAGATCTCGCCCCGCGTGGCGCAAGAGATGGATTCCGAGGAAGCCGCTTTCCGCAACGCCCAGCGCGGTCCGCGAGTTCGACTGCAACGAAATCAGGACTGATGGCGGCGTCGCAGAGACAGAGCACACCGCCGTCGCCGTCATGCCCACAGGTTCGCCGGCGAGCGAAGCCGTGATCACCGTCACGCCGGAAGCGAGATGACGAATCACATCGCGAAACTTCGCTGCTGCGACGACCGCTTTATGAGGCTGTGACATGGCTCTTCTCTTCTGCGCGATGTTTCGTTTCCCATTCCGCGGTGCGCTTGGCGAAGTCCCAGACGCGCTCTTTTAATTCTTTTTGCCGGGGATAGCTCTGGTAACGCAGCATCGCGAGCCGCCACGGATCGCCGGAAAAATATCTTTCATAAAGCGTCTGCCGCCCGGCAAAAGAGGAACACGAAACATCCCAGGCGATGCGAAAGAGTTGAATGCGCTTCTCCGCGCTGATGTTTGCGCCCTGGTAGTACTTTTTCACATCTGCGGCGCGCTCGCCCGAAAGTTCGTCATGGCTCGGTACCATCACCAGTCCGCTTGCGCCGAGGATCTGGATGGTCTCCACCAGCTTGGGATAGAGCTGCGGGAAGAGCGTGCGCACCGTCAGCAGCGGCTGGTCGTTGGGCAGCACCGTGCCGTTCGGCCCGGGAACGCAATCTACTTCAGAGGCGCGAATGCAGCTCCGCACCAGCTCCACCGTGTTGATCATTTCATGCAGATAGTTCTGAACGTGCTGGAAACCGTTGATGCCCACCGCGTCAGCCATATTCAGCGCCACGCCCAGCAGAAATTCCGCTTTGGCCAAATTCTTGGTGGCGAACTGGTGCATGATCTGATTCATGGTACCGGTCTCGACAAACATGCCGTTGCCCAGCTTCGGTTCCTGATAAATAAAGACGCGCTCCCACGGCACCAGCACGTTGTCAAAGATTGCCACGCAGTCCATTTCGTCCAGGCGCGCGGAGAAGGGATAATCTTCCACGCGGCCTCCGGGCGGCGTGATGGCCGGACGGCAAATAAAGCGCAGCCCTTTCGTCGCCATGGGAATGCTGAATGCGAAGGCATAGGGCTTGGCTTCTTCGGAAATCTGCAGAAAGGTCGAGGGGAATACGGCGATCTCGTTCGAGAACGGCGCCAGAGTGGCGATCATGCGCGCGCCGTGGACCACGATTCCCGCATCGGTCTCTTTGGTTATGGCTGCCGCCGTGCCTTGCTCGTGAACAGGTTTGGAGCGATCGGTTTGCGGGTTGATGAGCGTGTGCGTGAGTGCAAGATCATGCTTGCGTAGATAGTCGCAGTAGTTCCGGATGTTGCGACCGAAACGCTCGCCTCCGCGGGCGAAGTAATCGTGCGCGGAGCCGAAGCCGGTCATGTGAACGTTCATGAAGTCGGGACTGCGGCCCATCATGCCGCCGGTCCAGTCCATCCAGAGCTTCACCATCTCTCGCCGGCGCACCAGGTCGGCAGCCGATTTTGGCTCAATGTAAGAGAGCCCAGTCAGTTCGCCATCGCCGCCGGCATAAGTCAGCTTTGGCTGGAGTTCGGGATGGTGCTGGAGGTCATAAAGTTCGGCGATGGATTCCGCAACGGGCCTGAAACGCGGGTCGCGCGTGACATCCATCACGCGTTCACCATCAATCCATATCTCGCGGTCGTCGCGCAGCGAATCCAGAAATTGCCGACCAGTCCTGATCATCAAAATCTCCGAGTTCCGTTCCTTGGCATCATGCGACTCCGTCCGGCGCGCGGAAACCGATGATGCCGTATCCCATCATGCCGAAGGGGTAATAAAACCTGCGCTCCACGCGCGAGTTGGCCGGCAGCGCGGCGCGCATCGCCATCCACTGCACCACTTCCACTGAATGTTCGCCGCCCAGCCTGGCAAAATCCGCCATAGTGTAAGAATTCAATTCCTGCGGAGCGGTTTCAATCAGGTCCATAAATTTCCGGTCCCACTCGGCGGCAACCCGGCCGCAGTCCGGCCCCGTCAAGGAGTGGGACAGGCCGCCAGTGCCAAAGACGATGACGCGCAGGTCTTCAGGAAAGCTGCGGATTGCTCGGCCTACGGCTTCACCCATTTGCCAGCAGCGGCGCGGCGAGGGCAGAGGCTCCAGCACCACGTTGATGGTGATGGGGACGACCGGAATTTTCCAGCCCTCGTCGAGCAGCGGCATGGGGGAGAGAAACCCGTGATCGAGTGACATGCGATGCGACGCCGTGAGATCGAAGCCATCTTCTACCATGTGGTTGGCAATGTGAGTTGCCAGCTTGCTATGGCCCGGAACTGGTGGGAAGGCGCGCGCGCCCAGGCCTTCATCAGGAATGTCGTATTGCTCGGCCACTCCGATGCTGAAGGTGGGCCAAGCGTCGTAGAAGTACTGGTCCACGTGATCGTTGTAAATCACCACCAGCGCCTCGGGCTTGAATGCTTCCAGCCATTGCTGCGATTTTTCAAATGCCCGAAACAGCGGCTGCCAGCCAGGATCATTGGTGAGCGCATGGTCGTATGCATGAGCAATGGACGGCGCGTGCGAGCAGCCAAGTCCGGCGACGATTCTGGCCATCTAGTTCCGCCCTCCCAGAGTTCTCAGTCCATCCCCAGCGCGAAGCGCCGGTTTTCCTTCGCTTGCTCGCCCAGGAATTCAACAAATTGTTTCTTGTTCATGTTGCGCATAGCGCCCTCGAGCTCAAGGAATTCGACATTTGCCGTGGCGCCCAGTTTAGTAAGCACGTAAATGCTCACGCCGTTCTCGGCCAGCGTCCGCCAATCGAGTTTCAAAAACATCCCTCGCTCGCGCTCGGTGAGATTGTAGGCAGCGGCGTACGCTTCCGGGTTCGAACGGTACTGCTGCCGCTGTGTTTCGTCGCGCAGCTCGTAGCAGGCACGGCTCAGTTCGTAGAGGCTCACCGAAGGTCCTTTCCATGCATGCAACTGGACAATAAAGGAGTTCCAGCTTCGGTTCGGGTTACGTCGCTTTTCGCGGATGGGCCGGATGGAGAGCGAAATGGCATAGGGTCCCGGGTGCGGACTTGCGATATTAGTGACCTCGGGGCCTTAGGTCAAGACCAGAGAACGTTGCGATACAATGAGTTCTCTTTTCACCGAGATGAACAGCCCTGCGGCACAACTCCAGCAAAAGCTGACCCACGGCCC
>JAICYU010000243.1 GCA_025934025.1 Terriglobales bacterium | reverse complement strand
TTGAGCGCAGGCGCAAGGCGCGCGATCCGCAACAGGCGCCGCGGACGGCAGCCAGCTTCTGGTACTTGCGCATGCTAAAGCGCATGGCCCGGCGCGGTTTCCGCAAGAACGCAGCCCAGACGCCGGCCGAGTTCGCCGAATCCATTGATGATCCAGGGGTCCGGGAGGAAGTTGTCACCTTTACCCAGCACTACGAACGCGCTCGCTTCGCAGAGTCAGTGGAGGACGCGGCCCGGCTGCCTGGATTGTATGAAGAGATGGTTCTCAAAAAGTAATCTGCTGATCCTTGCCCTATTGCAGCGGATCGTCTCTTTCTGTTGCCGCGCGGTCTTCTGATGTGGCTCGAATGATGACGCTTTCATCTATGAAGAAATTTCTTCCGCCGGACCTGCCAAGTTCCACCGGCGACGCCGTGATCTGGTAGCGAGTGCCTGTGGTCCGGGCGTAGCGAAAAACGTAACCGTCGCGGACCAGGGGTTCAGTCAGCGATTCAAGAATGAAGGCGTGCTCCGGGGAAGGGCGGGCGCCTGCCGCGCCGGAGAGCCCGCCCATGGCCCTGCGCTCGGCAATGATAAAATATAAAGATTGCATGCCAGTTGAGAACCTCACAGTAACGCCTGAGCAGGAAAGATCTGCCCCAAATGAGCCCAGGCCGCAAACGCCGGTCAAGGTGGGATTTGTCAGTCTGGGCTGCCCGAAAAATCTCGTAGATAGCGAGGTGATGATGGGCATGCTTCAGACCGGAGGGGCCACTATTACGTCCCGCGCCGATGACGCAGATGTGATCGTGGTGAATACCTGCTCGTTCATTGATTCGGCCAAACAGGAATCCGTGAATACCATCCTTGAGATGGCGCAGCACAAGGTGAGCGGAAAAGCGAAAAAGCTGGTAGTCGCCGGCTGCCTGGTTGAGCGCTATCGAGACGAGATACAGAAAAATATCCCGGAAGTGGATGCAGTGGTGGGCACGGGCGAGCTGGAACATATCCTGGCTGCGGCCGGGATTGAGACAGGCTTTAGGCCTGCGGGAAATAGTTCGCCGTTTGTCATTCTCAATTCCAATTCGGCCAGCCAGGCATTGAAATCCGGCGTACCAGGAAGGGCGGAAGGGCTGGCGCGCGAGCAGAGCGGACGCTTTTCCCGCGCGGAATGGGACGGCGCTATTGCCGATCTGCCGAATTACCTCTATGACGAAAACACGCCTCGCGTGCTTGCGACGCCGAAAGCATCGGCGTACATCAAGATTGCCGAGGGCTGTGATCATCCTTGCGGCTTCTGCATCATCCCGCAACTGCGGGGTAAATTTCGTTCGCGACACTTTGAATCCGTAGTCGCGGAAGCTGAGAGGCTGGCGCGGAACGGAGTACGCGAGATTACGCTCATCGGCCAGGACACCACCTGTTACGGCGAAGACCTTGGGCTGAAGGACGGACTGGCGCTGCTGCTGGAGCGCCTGGCCCAAATTCCCGAACTGCGCTGGGTGCGTTTTCTGTATGCGTATCCAAACAAGATTACCGGCAAGCTGCTGGAAACCATCGCCGCCAACGAGAAAATCTGTTCGTATATTGACGTTCCTCTGCAACACGCATCTGCCTCGCTGCTGAAGCGCATGAAGCGCGGCGGCGGGCCGGAGATTTTTCTCAAATCAATTGAGAAGATGCGGAAAGAAATCCCCAATCTCACGTTGCGAACGTCGTTTATTGTTGGGTTCCCGGGTGAAACCGAAGAAGACTTTCAGCAGCTATGCGAATTCGTGAAAGCAGCGCAGTTTGACTGGATGGGTGCGTTTGCCTACTCGGATGAGGAAGGCACGGCAGCGTACCATCTCGAGAATAAAGTCCCGCAGCGCACGATTGAGAGTCGCCGCCGTAAGCTGATGCAGATTCAGAAGCAGATCAGCAAACGCACTAAGAAGAAGCTGGTCGGCAAACAGTTTCATGTGCTCGCCCTTGGCCCTTCGGAAGAGACGGAGTTGCTCTGGGAAGGCCGAACTGAAATGCATGCGCCGGAGATCGACGGCAAATTGTTTATCAACGATTTTGGCGACCGGGAAGAACTCGACCCGGGCAGGTTCTACCGTTGCGAGATCACGGAAGCGCACGAATACGATCTGGTGGCGAAGATCGTTGACTGAGTTACGCTCATCTAATTGAGTATGGTCAGGAAGAAGGTTCAATCGTTACGCTGTCCCACCTGCCGAAATCTGGTGCTTGCAGGATCAGAAAATTTCCCCTTCTGCAGCGAGCGTTGCCGGCTTATTGATCTGGGTAAGTGGGCCAGCGGCGGATATGTGATCTCGACGCCCATTACAGATCCGGAGATGCTGGAGAGCATTGCAGACGAGCATTCCCGGAAAAAGAGCGACGGTGGCGATGAATCCTCGGAGCATGAACGGTAATCGGGCTGTACCAGTTGGCAGAAGTTCCTGAACCCCTTTTATTCTTCACCTTGATCCAAATCTTCTCCGACGGCCTGATATCGTCTCAGTACATCCTCCTTTGAAATGACGCCTTCGAGTTTACCCAGATCAGCGCGACTAACGACGGGCAGAACCGGCCAGCGGTAAACATAACGCATGGCAACATCGAGCGAATGATCAGGGTGGAGATATGGAATTTCCCTGATCGGCAGAGCGGACAGGACACTCAACTCGCCATTTCCTTCGCTCAACTTCGTTCTAAGATCGCGGGAACTAACTGTGCTCCATCCGGTGCGATGCCGTCGCACCAATATGTTCTCTTCTTCAACTCCGTTCAATTGCTGGACAGCCTGACGGATGGTTTGTTCCGCGTCCAGCACCAGGTTTGGCGGGGCGTGCATGGCATCCTCCACCCTGAGAAGATCTTCTTCTCTTTGTTCTTCCATCGAGGGCAAGTCGAGGCCATCCTGACGGGTTAAAAGATCAAAAATCGGTACCGGCCGAAGAGCCCGCGAAATCACATAGGCGAACGTATTGGCCACAATTACGGGCAGGATGATGGTGTAATTCCCGCTGACTTCCAGGACCATAAACACTGATGTCATGGGGGCGCGCAAGAATCCGGCAAACAGCACGCCCATGCCCACCATGGCATACGTTCCTGTTGAGATTGCAAGATGAGGAAACAAATTGTGTTCCAGTCCGGCAACGAATGCTCCCAGCATGGCGCCGATGAAAAGGGTCGGGGCAAACATCCCGCCTGGCGTTCCGCTCACAAATGAACAAATGGTTGCGATGATCTTTAGACCGGCAAGGATTCCCAGAAACTCCCACGTGAACTGGTTGTGAATTGCCTGGTCAATGAATTCGTACCCCGCGCCCATCACCTGGGGTGCGCCCAGTACAGCGATGCCGCCTATCGCCAGGCCCGCTAAAGCAGGCTGAAAGTATTGCGTCCAGCGCGGCATTCTTTTCAGGCGAGGACGCAGAACTCCAATCCCGCCAGAGAAGACAACCGAGGCCAAGCCACCGGCAACGCCGAGCGCCGCATAGGTGATGAGCTCCTCTGGGCGGATCAGTTCCACAGGGGGGATGCGGAAGAGAGGCTGCGAACCAAGAAACCAACGCATCACCACGACGCTGGACACCGCAGAGAGCACGACCGAACCCAGTATTCCGGCGCTCCAACGCCCGATGACCTCTTCAATCACAAACAGTACGGCTGAAATGGGAGCATTGAACGCCGCGCCCAAACCAGCGGCAGCGCCAACCGGTGCGATGAGCCGCATACGGTCACGAGAAAGATGTAAGCGCCGCCCCAAAGCTGAGGCAAGCCCAGCTCCTATCTGGAGGGAAGGATCTTCCGGACCAAGCGAGTGTCCCGATCCAATTGCGAGAGATGCCGTAATGAACTTGCCGATCGCTGTGCGAAACGGGATGTAGCCGTTAAAGATGTACAGCGCGGCTTTGGTCTGGTTCACACCACTGCCTCGGGCAAGCGGGAACACATGTAATACAAGGGCCCCAATGACCAGGCCGGCGAGCGTGGGTGTGAGTATCAAGCGCCAGGGACTGGCGGCGATTTCCCCCCTCAGCAAGTGAATACGGATCAGCTCAATGGCGAAACGAAAACAGACCACTGCCAGGCCGGAAAAAATCCCAATGAATACCGACAGGATGAGGAAGAATCTTTCCTCACGGAAGACGAAGCGAAGGAAGGCGTGCGGTCTTAACCGCGGCCTTTCAGGAGCGGGCCCAATTTCCGTATCTTCGATTAGAGACCTGCTAAGGCTTTTCGGCGGCAAACCCAGCACCTAACTGCCCCCACGCCGCTTCGCGATCAGCAGCAATAGCAGATCTTCTCCGGTTGGGCTTCCGCACAAACTGTTAGTTTCGCGTTCAATGCTGAAAACCAGATCCATGGCCGAATCGCTCCAGTCCGGGTGTACGCGAAGACTGTTCTGGTTCAGTTTTGTCCTCATGTCTGTCCATTGATTGTAGAGCGATTGCAAAGCCGGATTACTTGCCTCAACTGAAGGCGAACTACCCATGCACGAGTTCAGCCGGCTGCCGGCAGTATCGAAATCGCTCAGGACCGTACGGTCACGCTCTGTGGAAGACCAAAAATTGTAGGGGTCCAGCTTGCG
>JAICYU010000270.1 GCA_025934025.1 Terriglobales bacterium | reverse complement strand
GTAGGAATTTTCTAATGTTCACCTTAGAACTGCCCCAGTCAGCCGCTAAACTGCCACCCTAGTAGACCCTGTAACTTACCTGCCCAGAGCCAGTTACCAATTATTGACAGCTTTTCCACAGCATCTGCACTGGTTTTGGTGGTAAAGCTGCACTCTATCGGGGCACTGCTGTTGAAGTCGAGAAAACCGCCACTTCGCAAGGCGACAGGTCAAATAACCAATAAAAAGGAAGACCCATGAGCGACCTTTCTCAGCGAATTCAGCGGCTTACGCAAGAATTGAACGCGCTTCGAGTCCATTTGCGCTGGACCAACTCACAATCGCCCTGCCCCGGCGACAACCGCCAACTGCTGGACCAGGTGGTAAGCGCGGATCTTATTTCCAATCTCACCGATGTTGTTGACCAGCTAACGCAATTCTTATGGCGATACATTGACTCCGCCGCCGTGGCCGGCGATGGCACGGACTTTTCCGTGCAGAGCAAGCAGATCGAAGAAGTCACCGAACTACTGTGCCTGCTGCGCCGTTCCTGCATGCCGAAGTCGGCGCCGGAGCCTTCCGCGTTCGTGGCGCGGGTGAACAAGATAATGGATCAACAGAGCGAAGGCGATGAAGAGACTCTATTGCTTGAGCAGCAGCGTGGTCTGCGTCTCGAGCGCTCTGCGTAAGGGCGCGCGCCTGGAGTAAAATGCGTCCCATGCTGAAGCACATCCGCTGGGACTCGGTTGAACTTGAAGCTTTGAACCCCCTGCTTGACCGCCAGATGATCACGGGCGAGAACCTGATGCTGGCGCGCGTTCTGCTCAAAAAAGGCTGCGTGGTGCCGGAGCACAGCCACATGAACGAGCAGCTAACTTACATTCTGGAAGGCGCGCTCAAGTTCTGGATTGACGGCAAGGAAATCATCGTCCGCTCCGGTGAGGTGCTCTGCATTCCTCCGCACATGCCCCATAAGGCTGAAGCCATCGAAGACACAGTTGATGTGGACGTCTTCTATCCTCCTCGCCAGGATTGGCTCAACAAGTCTGACGCGTATCTCCGAAACAGCGAAGCCACAAATGGCGCGACGGTTCCGGCGGGGCAGAAAACAAAATAGCGCCTGCGAAGTCATGCTTGCTCCGTGGCTCCCAGATACGCCCGCCGCACGTAGTCATTGTTGAAGAGCATTTCACTGGGGCCTTCGAGCGCGATGCGGCCTGTTTCCATCACGTATCCGTACTGCGAAACCTGGAGCGTGTAGTTCACGTTCTGCCCAACCAGCAGGATGGTGACGCCCTGGCGCGCGATGTTGCCGATGAGCGCGAAGATCTCGTCCACCAGCCGCGGTGCGAGGCCGAGGGAAGGCTCATCAAGCATGAGGAGTTGCGGGCTAGACATGAGGCCGCGGCCAATGGCGCACATCTGCTGCTCGCCTCCGGAAAGCGTGCCGGCCAGTTGGCGACGGCGCTCCTTTAGCCGCGGAAACAGATCAAACACGCGCGACAGGCTGCTCTGGGCCTGCTTGCGAAACTCGGGAAGGAAGCAGCCCATCATGAGGTTTTCTTCCACGGACATGCCGGGAAAAAGCTGGCGTCCTTCAGGGACCAGCGCGATGCGCTGCTTGACGCGATCGCGGGAAGAGAGCGCGGTGATGTCGCGGCGATCGAGAAAAATCTTGCCGCCGGCGACGGGCAGAACTCCGGCGATAGTATTCAGCGCTGTGGTCTTGCCTGCGCCGTTCGAGCCGATGATGCAGGTGACCTTGCCGCGGAAGATGTTGAACGAGATGCCCCAGAGGACTTGCGTCGCACCGTAGCGGACCTCGAGTTTCTCGGCAGCGAGAAGGTGATCGTCGGAAGTTTCGGCGGTCAACAAGCTCCTCTTCTCCAAAAGAATCCTCTCTTCAGGGGCTAAAGCCCGACAAATTTAAGCGACTTACGGCACGACTGAAGTCATGCCCTGACACTTGTTGCTCTTTACTCGTAAATTCCGTACTCGTAAATTCCGTGGCGCGCAATCGCGGAACCAGAGGAGCCCTTCCACAACCCGTTCAGGCACTGGGAACGCTCCCCTCTGACGTTCCCAGATAAGCTTCGACCACGGCAGGATTGTTCTGGATCTCGGCTGGCGTGCCTTCCGCCAGCTTCTGCCCGAAGTTGAGCACGGTGATGCGATCGCAGATGGTCATGATGGCTTTCATGTCGTGCTCCACGTACATGATGGTTGTGCCGGTTTCGCGGATTCGCTGCAGCAGCCCCATCATGGCGCGAGTTTCAGAAGCCGTAAGGCCGCCGCAGATTTCGTCGAGCAGAATCAGCTCGGGCGCGGTCGCCAGCGCGCGGGCGACTTCAAGGCGCTTCTGCTCGCCCAGTGAAAGCACCGCAGCGAGACGATTGACTTTGTGGTCCAGGCCAACGAGCTTCAGCGATTCCATTGCGTGCTCGCGGGCCGCAGCGGCGCGTAGCACCGCGCGGCGTCCGTAGTGCACGGCTAGCTGCACGTTTTCCAGCACAGTGAGTTGGCGGAATGGGCGGACGATCTGGTGCGTGCGCGCGACGCCTTTTTTCACCAGGCGCGCAGAGTCCATTCCCGTGACATCGTTGCCGCGGAAATGGATCTTGCCTGAAGACGGGCGAATCGCGCCGGTGATTAGGCTGAAGAGCGTCGTTTTGCCTGCGCCGTTGGGGCCGATGAAGCCGCAAATCTGTTTTTCCGGGACGTCAAAGCTCACGTCCTTCAAGGCGGCTACGCCCCCAAAGTATTTCGTCAGCGCCTGTACTTCCAGAATCTTCAATGCGTTTGCTCCGGAAGAGCCGGCGTAGCAGTCCGAGGATACCGTCCGGCTCCAGCAGAATAATTAAGATCAGCAGCCCGCCATAGAGCAGCAGATGCAGATCGGGAAATTTCGCCACAAGCTGTTCTTCCACGATGCCGAAAATCACGCCGCCCAGCACCGCGCCCCAAACCGTTCCAATGCCGCCGATCACCGGCATGAGAAGAATGGAGATGCTGGTTTGGAACGAGAAGACATCGCCGGGATAGAAGAATCCGGCGCGGCGGGCATAAATGCCCCCGGCAATTCCGGTGAGAGCTCCGGCAATGGCGTGTACCCAGAGCTTATTGGTAAAGGGATTCACGCCGATATCCGCCGCAGCATCTTCGTCCTGCTTGATGGCCCGTAGCGCCAGGCCAAACTTGCTGTTCATCACTACTGACGAGATCACGACTGCCCCCGCGACTACAACAATTGCCGTGTAGTAGTGCTCCAGTGGACGATACGGCCCATTTTCAATGATGCGATAGCCGCTGGCGCCGCCGGTGATGTCGAGGTTGTTCATCACCACGCGAACGGCCTCGCTCACGCCGATCGTTGCAATAGCGAAGTACGGGCCGCGAAGCCGGAACGTTGGCAGTCCGATAAAGAACGAGGCCAGAGCTGCTATGGCAGCGGCGCCAATGAATCCGAACCAGGGACTTCGACCGGCATGCATGAGAAGTCCGGTGGTGTAGGCGCCAAGGCCGAAAAATACTGCAAAACCGAAGGAAATCTGGCCGGCCAGGCCGCCCAGCAGGTTCCAGCCAATGCTGCACGTGGTCCAGACCGCAGTAATAAAGAGGAGGCGAACCATGTTGGCGCTGAGGCCCGCGGCGGGAAGGACGAGCAGCACCAACAGCAGCAGCCAGGGAAGAATCAAGGCCATCCGCCGCTTCCACAAGGAAGAAAACTTCATGCGGCCCGCCATTTCTTTTCCAGCAGCCCGGCGATTCCTTTGGGCAACAGAACCAGCACCACCACCAGCAGCCCGAATGAAATTGCCGGCTGATAGCTGGCGGGAACGGCAAGAATGCTGAAGGTTTCAACCAGCGCCAGGACCAGCGCGCCTAACGCGACTCCGGAAACCGACTCGAGTCCGCCAAGAACAATGATGACAAACGAGCGCAGAAGAAACGGCCGGCCGAAGTCCGGACTGAAGGTGTAGAG
>JAICYU010000164.1 GCA_025934025.1 Terriglobales bacterium | reverse complement strand
CAGAATAGAGCGGGGACAGGATCCCGATCTCGAACTACACGCAAATGACATTCTCTTTGTTCCAAATAACCGTTTAAAGAATGTGCTCAGCGGCACTCAGGGCGTTGCCAGTGCGATCGGGAGTGCCTCAATTTATGCCGTTGTCCGTTAAGGAAGCGCCTGCGATAGAAGAGATCCCCGGCAGACTGGTGCACGGTACGGGACAGGTCTGGTCCACAGCCGCGGGCTGCTCGCTGTTCGTCGTGACACTCGGCTGGCACGAATCCTGCCGTCAAAGCGAAAATTTCACCGTTACAGCCGGTAGCGCCCTGTGGTGAACTATGGTTTCACAGGATATATTCCGACGCTTCTACCCGGATGAGACCAAAAATTGCACAGTGGCGTTCTACGACTGGGTGCGCCAGTTCACCGGACGACAGACGATTATGCTTAACGTAGGCGCCGGGCCGCCTGCAGACCGCGGCGAGATCAGGGTGTTTCGAGGCGAAATCGCACGCGTAGTCGGCGTCGATATTGATCCAGCCGTGATCAGCAACACGGAATTGGATGAAGCCCATTGCATCAGCGAGGATGGCGTGTTGCCGTTTCCGGATGAGACATTCGACATCGCGCTGGGCGATTGGGTTATGGAACATGTCAAGATTCCTGGTTTGCTCCTCAGCGAAACACGAAGAGTGCTACGAAAAGGTGGCTCATTTTTCTTCCGCACTCCAAACAAGTGTCACTATGTCACGAAGATCGCTCGATGTACGCCCTTCTGGTTTCACAAATGGGCTGCAAATTGGGCGCGTGGATATCCGCCGGAACAGCACGAACCCTGGCCTACATATTACCGTTTGAATTCACGCAGGGAAGTGGAAGCTGAAGGACACAAGGCTGGATTTGAACGGATCGAGTTACGATGGTGGGAAGGTGAACCGGCTTACCTGGTCTTTAATGTAATTCCATTCCTGCTCGGAGTTGCCTACGAGCGAGTTGTAAACGAGTCTCAAATCCTATCGCCGTTCCGGCACAGTATCTTAGCTCGATTTGTAAAGTAGCCGAATGAAGAGCAGTGACGCCTTTACGAGCAACGGAACCATCAAGAATGATGGCTTCATGTGGTAGCGACGGCGGCTCTCCGCCCAGCTGCGATTGGCGGACCTGCTTGAACCGGCGCGTATGGCAGTACTTTCGGTCTGCTATCTTGCGGAACGCGAGCTGGGCGCTGAGTGCACACGGTCTGCAGCTCGCCGGTCGTTTTGGTTATTTTGTCATCGCTGCCCGTGTGCTTGGTCCGAAAGAATTCGGCACATTCGTAGCGTGTACCGCACTCATTGAAGTATTGTCGCCGTTCGCCTCCTTCGGCACCGAAAAGCTGGTCGTCAAGTACGTAGCCAGGGACCGAAGCCTGTTGCAGCTGTATTTTGGTAATGCCCTCGTGGTTACGGTTGGGTGCGGCTGCATACTGACTCTGCTTGCGCTCTGTATTCGGTCAGCGGTGCTGCCAGCGTCGGCTACCTCGCTGATGCTGGCCGCCGTGGCCCTGGCCGACCTTTTTGGCAGACAGATCGTGCTGATCTGCTGCAATGCATTTGCGGCGATTGAGCATTTCCAAAGATACACACAACTGCTGGCAGGCTCAACGGCCTTGCGGCTGCTCGGAGCGGTCGTTTTGGCGGCTTCGAGTGCCACGGCCCTCAGATGGGCGTGTCTCTATGCCGTGTCGACATTGATCGCCGCCCTAGTTGGGCTTTTTGTGGTGACGCGATGCTGTGGTTCACCTCGCTTCCAGCTCAAGCTGGTTGTGCCTTCCATGCGTGAGGGTTTTCACTTCTCGACTTCGGCCGCTTCACAATCCGTTTATAACGACGTCGATAAAACGATGCTTGCACGGCTGAGTACGCTCGATGCGGCAGCCATTTATGCGGTCGCTTACCGATTTGTGGACGCCGCCATGCTGCCGGTCAGTTCGCTCGCCGCAGCGACGTACCCGGAATTCTTTCGCCGCGGCGTGCACGGCGTGACCTCCAGTTTCGCATTCGCCTCGAGCATTATCCGACGGTCAGTGGTTTACGGTCTATTAATCGGTGTCGCACTATTCGTTGCTGCAGGCCTGGTGCCAGACATTATGGGGCGAGAGTACGAGAAGAGCATCGTGGCATTGCGTTGGCTTTGCGTGCTGCCGGCAATCAAGAGTGTCCACGCCTTTCTTACCGACACCTTGACCGGCGCAGATCATCAATGGCAAAGGTCCATGGTGCAAATAGTTGTGGCGGCATTCAACATACTTCTCAATCTATGGATTATTCGCGCATATGCCTGGCGGGGAGCAGCATGGTCCAGCGTAATCACGGATTTGCTGCTCGCGGTCTTGCTGTACCTGGTAATTCGCTGGCATCTGAGACGCGAGCACGCTGAAGCTGAGGCGAGAACAGCGCAACCCGTGCTTGAGGGATAAGAAGTGTTCTACCGTCTCATCGAACGAGCATTTGTATTCGTCGTGGTTCTGTCCAGCATGACGGTGGTTGACGCGCTGACCCGGCCGGCTTATCAGGCCGGACGGGACCCAGACGTGATCTCGACCGATGTACCTCTGCCCACCGTGATTATAGAGTCCGGAGTGTACGCAGTAGGCGCGCTTCTGGTGCTAGCGCGCTGGCGACGAGTGGCTGACGCAGCACGGAGGGTATGGCCTTTGGTTGCGCTCACGTTACTGGCAGCAATCTCCATAGCCTGGAGCGATGCACCGATGCTGACGGCGCGAAGAAGCGTATTCCTGCTAGGGTCTACGTTGATTGGGATATATCTGGGCGAGCGATTTTCCATGGACCAATTGTTGCGGTGGCTCGCGCAAATGCTGTGCGTGATTATAGCCGCCTCGGTCATCTTGTTCTGTATCTCCCCATCATCCGTGATCGACTACACCGCCTACAATGGCGCCTGGAAAGGTGTGACCATCAACAAAAACACGTTCGGGTGGTGCATGGCCATTGCTGTTGCTGTGCTGACACTGGTCAGGTTTAGCCGCTTTCGCTGGTCGCGTTATGTATTCCTTTTCACCGCCGCTATTCTGTTGTTACTCTCGCGTTCCGCAACATCGCTGGTCGGCTGCGTTCTGATGGTTTCTTTCATCCCACTATGGCGAGTGATTCGCGCGGGCACTAAGACACGGCATTTAGTTTATGTAGTCACGTTGATGGCGATCTGCGCAAGCATTTACTTTATCTGGGCCGAACAAGCGCTGCTGTTTCGCGTGCTTGGGCGTGATTCCAGCTTCACCGGTAGAACAGACCTGTGGCCACTGGTGTGGTCTGCCATCATGAAGCATCCTTTCCTGGGATATGGATATGGTGGGTTCTGGTCTGGGGTAAGAGGTGACGTCCTGAATATCTATATAGCATCGAGATGGCTGCCAATGGGAGCGCATAATGGCTACCTGGAGCTAGGTCTTGCTTTCGGCATCCTTGGACTGCCACTCCTGTTTTATCTTTTGTGGCGTTCGTTCCGCATGGCAACGGGCTACATTAAATCAGATGAGAGCTGGTTGAGCATATGGCCAATGACGTACCTGCTGCTGTTTGTGTTCCACAATTTCTTCGAAAGCCACTTGCTGGAGACGCGCTCGCTCGAGTTTCTGCTGTTTGCAACGATCACAACGTCACTCGCGATGGCCCGCAGCCGAACGGAGCTGCGGCCCGTGCATGGCCCATATACTCTCGTAAATCGCCAACAGCCAATTTACTCAACGATACCCCGCTAAGTCTTTGTTGCCTTGCGCCGTAACCTCATATACTTGGGTAAGTTACGCAATCATCGACCCGAACGCATACAAATTCGGAAACATCACATCAAATTGGCAGGAGTATACGCAGTGAGTGATAAGAAAATCGTGTTAGTCGTCGGGCTCGGTGAGGTGGGTAAACCTCTTCTGGATATTCTTTCCCGGCGCTATCGTGCCGTTGGAATCGACATCAAGTATCCGGCTCAAAGAATGGAGCGCGCCGATGTGATGCACATCTGCTACCCCTTTGAGGTTTCCGATTTTGTCGGCGAAACGGTGCGATACATAGACAACTACAAGCCGGGACTAACAATCATCAACAGTACGGTTGGAGTCGGCACAACACGCAAAATCGCGGCGTGCTCGAGCGCTGACGTAGTGCATAGTCCAGTACGCGGCAAGCACGCACACATGCAGGAGGAGATGCACTATTACACAAAATTTATCGGAGCCCTGGACTGTGGCGCAGCCCAAAAGGCTGCCAGGCACTTCGAATCTGCTGGTTTCAAAGCAAAAATTCTTTCATCTCCGGAAGCTACCGAGCTTGCCAAACTCTCTGAGACCACATATTTCGGAATGATGATTGCCTGGGCGCAGGAAGTAGAAAGGCATTGCGACCAGGTAGGCACGGATTACGACGAGGTGGTCTCTTTATATGACGAAGTCAGGTTCTTTCCGCCGGTCAAGTACTTCCCCGGGATTATCGGAGGGCACTGCGTGATGCGTAATATCGAAATACTCTCCAGAGTTGATCGCTCGCCACTCTTGCAGGCGATCAAAAGTTCAAATGAGAAGAAGATCGAGCGCGAAGCTTCCACGCGAAGAGAGGAGGGGAACCGGCATCCACTCGTGGCATCACCAAAAGAGGTGGAATGCTGAACACACATCCGGATTTTTTGACCGATAAAACAGATTCAGCGCCTGTGGCGCATTCGGTGTAACCAGCATTCTGCTCCAGAGAAAGTTCTAACAATCCCACACCTTACGCCTCCAAATTCTGCACAGCTAAAAGATTCGCTTTATGATCCATCGCTACAAAGAGGCCCCCGCAGAGGGCCGAACCATAAGCCCAGGCACTCTCAGCGATCCCACCGGACTATCGAGCACATGTGAGTTGCTCAATGAGCGGAGGACGAACCTGAAAGATGGACATCTGCAGGGGAAAAGGGTCGGATTAGTGGTGCTGTCCACCTATCCGTTTGATCCGCGGCCGCGTCGAGCTGTTGAAGCGCTGGTGCGTCACGACATGAGCGTCGATTACATATGTGCAAGCGACGGCAAGGCTCCCTGGCACGAGGAAACGAACGGGATCAACCTTTTCCGCGTTCCCATCAACCACCGGCGTGGCGGGAAGTTTGGCTATGCCTGCCAATACTCAGCATTCATCCTAGCCTCCGCTGCTATTCTTGCGGCACGCTCGCGGCTGCGCCGGTATGACCTGATTTATATCAACAACATGCCCGACATCCTCGTCGTGAGTGCGTTGCTGCCAAAAAGTTTAGGCGCAAAAGTTATTCTGGACCTGCATGATCCAATGCCGGAACTCATGATGACGATCTTTGACAAGGATCCAGACAGCAAGAGCATCCAAATTCTCAAGTTTCTCGAAAAGTGGAGCGTCGCGCGTGCGGATCGGGTCTTGGTTCCCAACGCGGCGTGCAGGCGCCTTCTGGCAGCGCGCAGTTGCCCTGAGGAGAAGATTGCCATCGTCATGAATTCGCCTGACGAGTCGATCTTTCGCTTTCGTCCCGCATGCTCGCGCCAGACTTGGAACGGCAGGAGCAACAAGCCCGTCGTTGTGATGTATCACGGCACATTAGTCGAACGAAACGGTCTGGACATTGCGGTAGAGGCATTCGCATGTCTTCGCGACAAGCTGCCCACAGCGCAATTGCACATCTACGGCAAGGCGACTCCTTTCCTGGAAAGAGTCATGCAATCAGCAAGGGAACGAGGCCTGCAGCAAAACGTGCTGCATCGCGGGGAAAGGTCATTGGAGCAAATTGTTGGCGCCATTGATGGTTGTGATGTGGGCGTCATCCCGAACCGTCGCAATGCATTCACGCATATCAACACGCCTACTCGCATTTTCGAGTACCTCGCCCGTGGCAAGCCGGCGATTGCGCCACGCACGGCGGGTATTCAGGACTACTTTGACGAAGATTCGCTGTTCTTTTTCGAGGCCGGAAACGCCGGTGAACTGGCGCAGAAGATCGAGTTTGTCGCCTCCCATCCCGGCGAGACTTTGAACATCACGGAACGAGGACAGCAGGTCTACAAAAAGAACACATGGAAGCAGGAAGAGCAGACGCTTGTACGACTGTTGGACAACCTCTTAAAGCCGGAAAAAATGTAATGACAATAGAAGCGTAGCCATCCTCTCTCGGTGATGGCAGGAAATGCCATCATTGGCGAATACTAAACAATATCGTAACCCGCACTCATCCAAATGCGCAGCCTCACCCGTCGCTTGATTCATTCCTCCTGGGCCGAGATCATAAAAGGAAACAAATGAATAATGCTCTTCGTATCCTTGCCTGGCCCGCTTTCAAGAATCGCGGCGCTTACAACGTGCTGCTTTATGGAAACATGCAACAGCTAGGCGCAACTGTGGAAGAGTTAAGTGCCTGGCGAGTTTTATCGAGACGGTATGACATTGTGCATTTGCACTGGCCGGAATATTGCGTCAACGGACGGGGAGCATTGGCATCATTGTTCTGGAGCTGCGCATTATTTGGAGCAATTTGCTGGGTTCGCATTCGCGGCGGTAGAGTCGTCTGGACAGTCCACAATTTGCAGAGTCACCAGCAACAACACCCCGTCATAGAACGATATTTTTGGAGAATACTTACCGGACTTGTGAATGCGTTCATCAGCCTGACGGACACCGGTTTCGAACAGGCCCGTCAGCGGCATTCTGCGCTCGGCACGAAACGCGGATTTGTCATTCCCCACGGCAACATTCGAGACGCATATCCTGGAATTGAGATTTTGCGCGAACAGGCGCGGTTGCGGTTGGGTATTGCTCAATCGGCAAGGGTAGTGGGCTTTTTCGGTTCTGTCGAGCGGTACAAGGGAATACTGGAGCTGGTGGAGACGTTCTCGGCTCTGGGGGACACTCGCGTCGTTCTCTGTGTGGCCGGAAAGAGTGATTTGGCACCGGAGGAACGCGAGCGCATCGAGGACATCGCCGCACGCGATCCGCGCGTGCTTTTGCAGCTCAAATACATTACGGATGCCGAAGTCGCGGCTTATGTCCGTGCCGCTGATCTTGTTGTACTACCCTTTCGCGAGATTCTGAACTCCGGTTCCGCAGTGCTTGCGCTCTCCCTCGACCGGCCCGTGCTTGTGCCGGCGAAAGGAGCAATGATGGAGTTGCAACAGTTTGCCGGCGCTGAGTGGGTCCGCCTGTACTCGGGTGAACTGACCTCGATGACGTTGCAGCAACACCTTGATGCTGCGATT
>JAICYU010000045.1 GCA_025934025.1 Terriglobales bacterium | reverse complement strand
CAGAGGTAGAGTGGATTTCACCACAGAGTGCACAGAGGAACAGGGAGCGCAAAACTAACCACCAAGGGCACGAAGGAACACAAAGGAGTTGGCTTCATTTAGTTTTAATTTTGCTACCGCTATGAGATCAACTTCCTGATAGCCCCAGAAACTATATCTCCGTGCTCCTCTGCGGCCTCTGTGGTTAACCCTTCATAGTCCTTTGTGTCCTTTATGGTTAAAGAGGGAAGAATGCAAATCAAAAAAGTTGGCGTACTCGGTTGTGGCCTGATGGGATCCGGGATTGCTCAGGTTTCGGCGACTGCGGGCTATGACGTAACGGTGCTCGAACAGGAGCAGAGATTTCTCGACAAAGGTTTTGCCGGGATCGAGAAGTCGCTGGCCAAGTTTGCCGAGAAGCCGGACAAAACCGGCATCACGCCGGAAAAAGTCAAAGAAGCGCGTGGGCGGCTCAAGGGTGTAACCGACCGCAACGCACTAGCTGATTGCGACATCGTGATTGAAGCAATCATCGAGAACGTCGAGGAAAAGAAGAAGATGTTCTCCGCGCTCGATGGCATCGTCAAGAAAGACGCGATTTTTGCCAGCAATACCTCTTCTATTTCCATCACCGAAGTCGCTGCGGCCACCAAGCGTCCGGACCGCTTCGTTGGTCTGCACTTCTTCAATCCCGTCCCGCTGATGAAGCTGGTAGAAGTGGTCCGCACCATTGCGACGAGCGATCAGGCTTTCGAGACCGCATATGAGTTCGGCAAGAGCCTGGGCAAAGTTCCAGTCCGCACTAGCGATAAGACCGGTTTCATCGTGAACCGGCTGCTGGTTCCGTACCTGCTCGATGCTATCCGCGCTTATGAAGAAGGCGTGGGCTCGATTCCAGACATTGATAACGCCATGAAACTGGGCTGCGGCTATCCTATGGGGCCGTTCACGCTGCTTGATTTCGTGGGGCTCGATACCACGTACTACATCACGCACGTCATGTTCGACGAGTTCAAGGAGCGCCGCTTCGCCTCGCCGCCGCTGTTGAAGCGCCTGGTGATGGCTGGATGGTACGGAAGAAAGAGCGGCAAGGGTTTTTACGATTACAAAGATCCGAACAACCCAGTGCCTTGTTTTTAGTCCCGAGCGCAGGGAGGGGTCCCTGCCCGCTGGTCCCGCTTACAGCAGCACGACAGGGAAGGAATTCGATATCAATTGCAGCAGGCAAAGTTAATGAAAATCGCAATTCTTGGCTGGGGCTCGCTCATCTATAGGCCCGGAGACATGCTGCTTGAGGGCAATTGGCAACCCGGAGGGCCGGTCCTAAAAATTGAGTTTTCTCGAATTTCATCAGATGGTCGACTAACACTTGTTATCGATCCGCAACACGGTTCCGATGTCGTGACGCTTTATGTAAAAAGCGGGAGAACAGACGCCGAGGATGCAATTTGTGATCTGATGATTCGAGAAGGGACGACCAAGAGCAACATCGGGGTGTGCAATAAGGAAGGAGCGCAGATTGAAAACCACCCTGACGTTGAAACAAAAATTCGTGCGTGGTTGAATACCGCCGGCTTTGACACGGCCATCTGGACAGATCTAAACAGTAATTACAGGACGAAACGAAATTGTGAGTTTTCAATTGATGATGCTTTCAACTATCTAGAGTCCTTGCCTCCGATTTGCAAAGCAAACGCACGGGACTACATCCTGAAAGCTCCGACGCAAACTGAGACCGCGTTGCGAGTGCATTTAAAACAGAAAGGCTGGCTTTGATAGCGCCATGGCTTTTGAAAACATCAAACTCGAAAAAAGAAATCAGATCGCCTACGTCACCATTGATCGGCCCAAGGTGCTCAATGCGCTGAACATGGCCACCATGGAAGAGCTGCAGCAGGTGTTCACCGAGCTCGCGGCTGATCGAGACACGCGCGTGGTGATTCTTACCGGTGGCGGCGAGAAGTCGTTCGTTGCCGGAGCCGACATCAATGAGCTGGCAAGAAACAATCCTGTGGAAGCGAAGGCCTATACCCATCGCGGCCAGGCTGTGCTGGATCTTATCGAGAACCTGGGAAAGCCGGTGATTGCCTGCATCAACGGATTCGCGCTGGGCGGCGGATGCGAAATCGCCATGGCGTGCACCATGCGTGTGGCCAGTGAAAATGCCAAACTCGGCCAGCCTGAGGTGAAGCTGGGCATCATTCCCGGCTACGGCGGAACGCAACGCCTGCCGCGCCTGGTTGGCGCCGGCCTGGCCATGCAGATTCTGCTGACGGGCGAGATGATCTCGGCACAGGAGGCGCACCGCATCGGGCTGGTGAATGAAGTTGTCCCGCAGGACCGGCTTATTCCTCGCGCTGAAGAGATCGCGCAGAAGATCATGGCGAATGCTCCGCTGGCCGTTCAGTACTGCATGGAAGCGGTGAACCAGGGCTTGAACATGACACTAGAGCAAGGCCTGTTCCTGGAAGCTACTCTGTTCAGCGTGTGCTGCGCGACCGAAGACAAGAAAGAAGGAACAACGGCGTTCCTGGAGAAACGGCCGGCGAAGTTTCAGGCGAAGTAGGAGTGGACTCCAGTCCTGGTTTGATCGAAGAGTGTCAGGGCATGACTTTAGTCGTGCCGTTTGCACAAATAAAAAATGGGCTTTAGCCCGTCATGGCTTGCGTGTCGCCCCTCCGGGGCTCACGGTTAATATCTGAGGAGACGGCACGAGTAAACTCATGCCCTGACACTTGTACCGTTAACGCGCAAGCTGCCATGATCAAGGGCCTCACCACAATCCGCTACGCCGCCAGCGCGAAGGAATACGAGCTTCTGGCGTCGCTTCTCGACCGGCTTGGTTTCGAGCCGGGTGAAGAGTGGAAGAATCCACGCGCCCGTGGCCGATACTTTCTTGCGCCGGTCGGGAAGCTGGAGTTGGTGGAAGGCAAAGAGAAGTTTCCCGCCGACATATGGATCGAAGTCAACGATCTGGACAGCGTTTCCGTTCTGCTGAAAAAACAAAAGATCAAATTCATTTCTGAAGTTGAAGAAACCGGATGGGGCTCGCGCGTTCTAGTGATCGAGCCGGCTAGAGCCATGCGCCTGGCTTTTTGGCAGAAGGACCGAACTGAGCAAGATGTGGTTGAAGGCGATCTGCATGCTTCCGGCATGCGCTTTGGCATCGTTGTGGCGCGCTGGAATTCTTTCATCACAGAACGCCTGCTGCAGGGAGCGCTGGACGGCCTGCGCCGGAGCGGCTGCCGCGAGCAGGACATCACCGTGGTGCGCGTGCCGGGATCATTTGAGATTCCCTCGCAGGCGCGCACGCTGGCGGAAACGGGCAACTTTGATGCCATTATCACGCTGGGCTGCCTGATCCGCGGCGAGACCACGCATTACGAGCACATTGCAACGGAGGTCACACGCGGGATCGGCCAGTCGGCGCAGGAGACAGGCGTTCCGCACACGTATGGCGTGCTGACCTGCGAGAACCTGGAGCAGGCGCTGGACCGCGCCGGGTTGAAAGCGGGCAACAAAGGTTTTGAAGCCGCCGTTTCCGCCATTGAGATGGTCAGCCTGAAGCGCAAGATCGCATCCAACCAACAAGGCAAGACAAGATAACCATGGGCGGACGCCGCAAATCTCGCGAGCTTTGTTTGCAAATGCTCTTTCAGTGGGACATGGCAAAGCAGCCGCCCGCGCAGGTGCGCCAGACCTTCTGGGCGGAGCGTCAGGACGTGGACAGCGACACGCGCGGGTTCGCCGATGATCTCTTCTCCATTGCCACCGACCGCAAGGAAGAGGTTGATGCTCTGATCCAAAAGAATGCGCAGCACTGGCGCGTGGACCGCATGGCGGCTGTTGACCGCAACGTTCTGCGCACAGGAGTGGCCGAACTGATGGCCTATAAAACTCCGCGTCCGGTAGTGATCAATGAAGCGTTGGAGATTGCCCGCCGTTTCTCCGCGCCCGAATCGGTGCAGTTCATCAACGGCGTGCTCGATTCCGTGGGCAAAGAGCTTGGCCGCGAACCAACCCGAATCAACGCCAAATGAATTCCGGCTCTTGTTTCGTGTTTTTCGCGTGCGTTCGCGGCCCCAATGGTTTCCGGGTCCACAATGCTAAAATAGCTGCTCATCGCCCCTGATACCCTCACGGATAAACGGACTCTGGATTGACAAAGACCTCGATTACTTACGCCGACAGCGGTGTTGATATCAATCGCGCAGACCGCGCCAAGCAGCGCATCAAGTATCTGGCCCATCGCACCTTTACCAAAGGAGTGGTGAGCGAGATCGGCGGTTTTGGCGGGATGTTCGCCATTGACAAGAAGAAGTTCCGCGAGCCGGTGCTGGTCTCAAGCGTAGACGGAGTGGGCACCAAGCTGAAGGTCGCTTTCATGATGAACTTTCATCACACCGTCGGCGGCGACCTGGTGAACCATTGTGTCAACGACATTGCCGTGCAGGGCGCTTCGCCGCTCTTCTTCATGGACTATCTCGCCACCGGCGTCCTCGATCCTGACGTGGCCGAGAAAGTGGTGGAAGGAATCGCCGACGCATGCCGCCATAACGGATGCGCTCTGATCGGCGGCGAGACGGCGGAGATGCCGGGCTTCTATCCCAAAGGTGAATACGATCTGGCGGGCTTCATTGTTGGCGTGGCCGACAAGAGCAAAATCATCACCGGAGAAAATGTGGAGGCGGGCGACGTTCTGGTCGGATTGCCATCGAACGGCCTGCACACCAACGGATATGCGCTGGCGCGCAAGCTGTTTTTTGAAGTCGCGCATTACACTCCGGAAAGCTACGTGAACGATCTGCACGGAAAGGCCGGCGCCGAGCTGATGAAGACGCACAAGAGTTACTGGCCGGTGCTGCGCAAGCTGCTTGATGCCGAATTGGTGCACGCCATGGCCCACGTCACTGGCGGCGGCATCACGGAGAACCTGCCTCGCGTGCTGCCCAGGAATCTGGCTGCAATCGTGGAACTCGGCACCTGGCCGGTGCTGCCGGTGTTTTCGCATTTGCAAAAAATCGGCAACGTTCCCCAGGACGACATGATGCGCACCTTCAACATGGGCATCGGTATGGTGCTGGTGGTTCCGGCAAAAAAGTTCAACCGCGTGCATTCGCTGATTGAGCGGTCCGGCGAGAAGTCATACCTGATGGGCCGCATCGTGAAGGGCGAGCGCAAAGTGCTGTACGCCTGAGCATGTCTCCTCCCAAAAAACTTGGTATTCTGCTTTCCGGGCGCGGCTCGAATTTTGAAGCCATTGCCGATTCCATTCAGTCGGGCAGGCTGGCCGCCGAAATTGCAATCGTGATTTCCAACCGCGCCGATGCTGCGGGTCTGGATTCAGCCCGGCGGCGCGGCCTCAACGCGGTGCTGATCCCATCCAAGGGCCGGGTACGCGAAGAGCACGATGCCGAAGTTGTTTCAGCATTGCAGCAGGCTGGCGTGGATCTGGTGTGCCTTGCCGGATACATGCGTTTGCTCTCGCCGGCGTTCGTGCGCGCTTTTCCTCATCGCATCCTCAACATTCACCCGTCGTTGCTGCCGGCCTTCGCCGGCGTTGACGCGCACAAGCAGGCCATCGAATACGGCGTGAAGGTTTCCGGTTGCACCGTCCACTTTGTTGACGAGCATCTGGACCAGGGCCCGATCATCCTGCAGAAGATTGTTCCAGTGCTGGAAAGCGATGACGACCATTCTCTCGCCGCGCGCATTCTGGAGCAGGAACATATCGCATACAGTGAGGCGATTGGCATGGTGCTGTCTGGGGAATACGAAGTGCAGGGACGAAGAGTGGTTCGCAGGCAGCGCTCAGTGGAGGCCCGTTAATGTTGCGCGTGAAATTGCTGAACTCGTCGGCAAAAGCGCCCACGGTGGCTCATCCGGGCGAGGACCTGGGCTATGACGTTTACGCCTGCTTCCGCATCATCATTTCTCCGCGCGGTCAGGCCATGGTGCCTACGGGCATCGCCGTTGAATGTACCTCTGCGACCGGCGAGCCGATGGGCGCTCTGCTGCGCGATAAGTCTTCCATGGCGGCGCGGCGTCTGGCGCTCACCGGCGGCGTGATTGATGCGGGCTATCGCGGCGAAATCAAGGTCGTGATGGAAAACCTGGGCGAAGCCTCGCAGGTAATCAATGCCGGCGACAAGATCGCCAACCTGATTCCGTATCCTGTGCTCACCGGCGAGGTGCAGGTGGTGGAAGACCTGGCCGAATCCAAACGCAGCGCCGGCGGGTTCGGATCGAGCGGGAAGTAGCGGACCTTAGTGGCAAAGATGACAGCGGTTCTGCCAGTCATCCGGTATTTCGCCGTATTTCAGCAATGCCGCGTAACCACCAGGTAGCGCCACTCCTCTGTAATTCAGGGCGTGGGCGGTTTTGCCCCCGGGGGCTGAGTCTAAGAGCGGCGGTCTGCGGCATTAAAGGAATTAATTCGATCTTCAGGACAAATCCGATTCTGGGCAAGAAACGGTAAGGTATATTGAAGGGTTACGTATGCGGCGGCTGGTTTCAATTTCGACAATGATGGCGATGCTGGCATCGCTGTTTTCGCCGTTGCTGGCGCAGGCGCAGAATGCGGACCCGAGCCATCCCATGGCTTGCCATCGCGACGCCTCATCCGCAACCAAGCACCATCACTGCGCAGAGATGGCGGCGGCATCAACTTCGACGCCGTCGGCTGACGAGCGATCCCTCAGAGCAGGCAAGGATTTGCCGCAGTGTCCGATGGACTGTTGCATGCAAGGCCATCCACAGAATGGGACCGCACTGAATTCAATTCCTCAAGTTCCGGCGCCGGCGGTGGCGGAAACGCACCGGCAGTTCATTCCAGTCACGTTCACCGGCACAGGTTTCTCCTCCCATACAGACCGCGGTCCTCCCGCGATTTAGTACCGCTTCGCGACACTCCAACAGCTGTCATCCTGAGCGACGCCGAAGGAGAGAAGCGACTGAGGTGAGTCGAAGGATCCCTACGATCTCAAGGCAGGCAATCCAGCTTCAGGGAGTTTCAATCACGATCTGGAAGCGCGTTCCTTGTAGAAACTCCCTGAACCAGCATTCTTAAGCACAAATCTTCGGGGCTCTTCGACTGAGCGTTCGTTCCTCACTCCCGCTTCGCTCAGAATGATAAAGCTGAAGGGTCTCGAAAGATTATGGTCTGCACACTTTGTGGAGAGACGAGCAATGTTTTTGAGACGATTGTTTCTATATCTAGGTTTGCTGGCGCTGCTTGCCCCGGCGCAGATGTTTGCTTCCGCGTTTGGAGCGGTGAAAGCCATCGTGCACGATCCGCAGCACCGCCCGATCCAGGATGCGAAAGTTACGGTGCAGAGCCGCACCTCGCAGTTGCAGTTGAGCGGCACCACTGACGATGAGGGAATTGCGACCGTGCTGAAAATTCCGGTGGGAGACTATGACATTACGGTCACTGCCCCGGGAATGGAAGCGCAGCCGCAATCCGTGACGGTGACCTCGGACAACGTGCAGGAACTGCATTTTGCCATGGCAATCGCTGAGCGCGAGGAGACCGTGGAAGTCTCGGCTGAGCCGCAGATTGTGAATCCGGCTTCCTCGACTCCGGAAACCGTGGTCAGCCGGCGCGAGATCGCGCAGACGCCGGGCTCGGACAGGACCAACTCTCTCTCCATGATCACGAATTTCGTTCCGGGCGCCTCAGTGGTCCACGATCAACTGCACGTGCGCGGCGGACACCAGGTGACTTGGGCAATTGATGGCGTTCCCGTGCCAAACACGAACATCGCCAGCAATGTGGGGCCACAGTTCGATCCCAAGGACGTGGATTACCTTGAAGTGGAGCGCGGGAGTTTCAGCGCAGAGTCCGGCGACCGGACTTATGGAGTCTTCAACGTCTCGCCGCGCACCGGGTTCGAGCGCTCGCGCGAAGGCGAGCTGGTGATGAGCCTGGGCAACTTCAATACCACGGACGACCAGATCAGCTTTGGCGACCACAATGAGCGCTCCGCTTACTACGTCAGCGTGAATGGGAACCGCAGCGATCATGGCCTGGAGACGCCGACGCCTGCCAATCTGCACGACCAGTCGGCCGGCGGGGGAGCGTTTACGTCACTGATCCTGAATGCGACGCCGAATGACCAACTCCGTTTTGTGGGCTCGGCGCGCACGGATTATTTTCAGGTGCCGAATGATCCTGCTCAGCATGCGCTCGGCATCCGCGACCGCGATCGCGAACAGGACGTCTTTGGCAATCTTTCCTGGGTACATACCGTGGGCGCCGGAATGCTGTTCACGTTGGCGCCTTCGTTCCATTTCAACCGCGCTGCTTTTGAAGGGCTGGGAGATGCTGCCGATCGCATCGTCACCACTGATAATCGCGCGTCTTCCTACTTCGGAGGGGAAGCGACTCTGGCCGTGGTAAAGGGACGGCACAACGCGCAGGTGGGCGCTTATGGATTTTTCCAGCACGACAATACCCTGATTCGCCTGCTTGGCAATAACGTGGACGAGACAACCAATCCCGTAACCATCACTCCTGTTGACGTGGGTCCGGCGCGAAAGAAAGTTGATGGCCAGTTGGCGGCCTTCTGGATACAGGACCAATACAAGGCGGCATCGTGGCTGTCGTTGAACGCGGGCGTGCGGGTGACGCATTTTTCCGGATTGGTGAATGAGACGGTAGGCAGTCCGCGTCTGGGCGCAGCGATTGATGTTCCCAAACTGCACTGGGTGCTGCGCGCGGCCTACAGCAGGTATTACCAGGCGCCGCCGCTCGATACGGTTTCGCCCGACATCTTTACCGCCATTGATCCGCTCTCCGGCTTTCTGCCGCTGCGCGGAGAGCGCGATGAGCAGCACGAATTCGGAATCACGATTCCGGTTCGTGGCTGGGCGTTCGATCTCGACCAGTTCCGCACCGGCGCTCACAACTTCTTTGATCATGACGCGATTGGGAACTCGAATCTTTTCATCCCGCTTACCATCGAGGCCGTGCGAATTGTGGGATATGAAGCCACGGTGCGTTCGCCCAAGCTGTTCAAGAACCTTGATCTGCATCTGGCGTACTCGCACCAGTCGGTGGAAGGCTCAGGCGGGGTGACCGGAGGGCTCACCGATTTCAGCCCGCCGCCGGAAGGTTTCTTCTTCCTTGATCACGACCAACGCAACACCTTGAGTACAGGCTTCACAGCGACACTGCCGTACAAGGCCTGGCTTTCAGGAAACTTGTCGTATGGATCGGGGTTCTTAGATGGCGATGGCCCGGGCCACCTGCCGGCCTATGGCACGGCAGATGTTTCGCTGGGTCGCAGCTTCGGGGAGAACTGGTCGGCGAAATTTACCGCGACCAACCTTTCGGACCGTCGCTATTTCATTGACCGGAGCAACACGTTTGGCGGCTCGCATGTGAGCGATCCACGAATGATTGCGGTGCAGGTGCGGTATAAGTTCAGGTATTAAAAGGGAGCTTTTAGCTCTTGGCTTTTAGCGAGAAGAGCCGGGTGTCTGAGTTCGCGCGGAGTTGAAAGGGAATCGGCGGGCGATTTGTCTCCTTGGCGCTTCGCTCAGGATTACAGTCGAATGTTCTTGAGACGAGATAAGGATCCAAACTCTATATGAAAAAACCAATCTACTTGCTGTTCGCAATCCTACTGCTGTCTGCTGCCACGCTTCTGGCGGGCGCTAAGCCGCCTGCGCAAACCATCATGCAGAACGCCAGCAACACTGCCGATCTCAGCACGATGGTGAAGGTGATCAAAGCAGCCGGGCTCGAATCGCTGCTTGAGGGCCAGGGGCCGTACACGTTGTTCGCGCCGAACAATGAGGCCTTCAGCGAACTGCCGAAAGGCACGCTGGAGAACCTGCTGAAGCCGGAGAACAAAGAGAAACTGAAGAAAGTTCTTGAGATGCATGTGGTGCAAGGGAAATGGACCATCGCCGATCTCAAGAAAAAAATCGAAGCGGGGAAGGGAACAGCCGAGCTTACCTGTTTGGCGGGAGAGAAGCTGCACATCGCCGATCATGGAGGCCGCATGCTGATGGTCAAGGATAACGATGACGATATAGGCATGTTTCTTGGCTCGGAGGCAGTGCAGGCGAACGGCGTGGTTCACGTGATAGATAACGTGCTGAGCCCGAAAGAGTGAAACCCGCACCGCTGATAACGCGATCTACGGTGATTTATTACCTAAGAACGTTAGCTTCCCGCTACTCGATCGGAACAGAAAGAAGTGTTCATTTCTTACGCTGCACCAGAAACCGCGCCAACTCTTTCAAGGTCGCGGCGCGGGAACCGAAAGAATCAAGCGCATTACAGGAGGAAACGACCAACGCGTCTGCTTTGCGCAGGGATTCGTCAACCCCAAACAGCGCAGGATAGGTCGCTTTTTCTGAGGCTGTGTCTTTGCCCGCGGTCTTGCCTAGTTGCTCAGAGGACTGGGTTACATCCAGAACATCGTCAACGATCTGAAACGCCAGGCCGATGGATCTGCCGAAATCGCGCAGGCGTTGCACGTCGTTGGATGATGCACCGGCGTAGACTGCTCCGGAAACGATGCTGGCCGTGATGAGTGCTCCGGTCTTCGAGCGGTGAATGTACTCGAGTGTGGCAGCGTCCGGCTTCTGGCGCTCCGCTTCCAGGTCTTTGACTTGCCCGCCGATCATCCCGTCAATCGTTCCGGTTCCGAGTGTGATTTCTTCAATAATTTTAACGCGCGCTTCAGCGGAGCACTTAAGCCGCGCAAGCACTTCATAAGCTTGTGTCTGCAATGCGTCGCCGGCTAGGATTGCAATCGCTTCGCCGTAGACCACATGGCAGGTGGGCTTGCCGCGCCGCAGATCGTCGTTATCCAAGGCTGGCAGGTCGTCATGGATGAGGGAGTAGGTGTGAAGCAACTCCAGCGCGGCGCCAAGTTCTTCGATGCCATTGGGCAGTTGTCCTGCGATCACTCGCGCGGCTTCCATGCACAGGATGGGACGCAGGCGTTTTCCGCCGGCAAAGACACTGTGCCGCATGGCGCGGTGGACGGATTCCGGCCGCTGGTCTGGCCCGGGCAGCAGCCGTTCCAGTGCTTCATCAGTGCGCCGCTGGCCGTTGCGAAGAATTTCCTGAAGCATGAATGAGTGAGTATAGCAAGGCGCATCCATCGGATGGTCTGGTGACGCGGATCATCGGGAGATCGGGCCATCGATTGATCCAGAGGACTAAAAATCGATTGATCCAGAGGACTAAAAAAGGGAACGCCTTTTCGGGCGCTCCCTTTTTGCTTTGGACGGGAGGAGCTACTTGCAGAGCCTTTAAGCCGCGTGGGCGTGGGACAAAACGCGAGTCTGGCTGGCAGCCAGAACGATGGCGCGAACGTCAGAACTGAAACAGCAGTCGGTGGCGCCGGCCGCCAGCGCTTCAGTCCACATCTTTTCGTCAGCGAGACGGTGTGTGCAGACCAAGGTTGTTGCCGGGAACTCGCGCCGGAGGTCGCGAATTTTTTCAAGATCGGCCATTTCAAGGTCCACCACGGCAACATCGGCCCGGTGGCGTGGGATGGCGCGCCACAATTCATCAACATTAGCGGCGAGATTCACCGACCGAAAGTGATTATAAAGAGATTTGGCCAGCGATTCGGCCGACTTCGAGTTGTTTTGCGCAACAATGACACTCAGCGGTTTCATTTGACTGTCCTTCAAGGTCCCGGAAGAAAAGAAACCGAAGCTACAGGAGCGTCCTGCAGGCAAGAGGGCCTAACGTTTTGCTGGGACCGAAGCATCTAAAAACGGCTCCGGCTGCAACTTTCCATTTTGTCTCAGAAGAATCTCGACCTTGCCTTCAGCTTCCTCCAGTTCTTTCCGGCAGGAAGACGAAAGCTGCATTCCTTCTTCAAAAAGTTTCAGCGCCTGCTCAAGCGGCACATTGCCCTTCTCGAGCTCGTCTACGATTTTTTCCAGGCGTTCAAGGCACTCTTCGAATTTAGGCACAGTGCCAAAACTCCATTTAAGGTAATTCTACCCCTGTATTTCAAGCGCCATTCTGGATTTTTTTCCACAGGCCGAAGGCGTTAAATCGGCGCGCTCATCTAGACCGCGGCTGAGGCGGAGATCACGCCATCAAGCACCTGGACGGCGGACGAATAGCGGCCCAGGGGAGCGGCTACCTGGGCTCCCTGAACAAGCCCACGAACCTGCCGCAGCATTTCGCGCGCGATCTGAATACCCTCGGCCCGGGCGGCTTCAGCGTTGGGCGCCCGACCCATGCGGTCAATGATGGAATCCGGGACCGAGACCCGAAGTTCGTTCTTCATGAACTCGGCATTGCGAACGCTGGTAAGTGGCCAGATGCCGGCGAGAACAGGAATGCGGCAATGCTCGATCCTTCGCAAAAACTGCTCTAGAAGTGCGATATCGAATACCGGCTGGGTGACGGCGTAATCCGCGCCGGCTTCAACTTTGTACTCGAACCGCCGAACCTCCTCGTCAATGTTCAGAACGCCCGGATTTGCTCCCACCCCAATGGCAAAGGTAGTCCCGTTTCCAATTGGATTCCCACCGATATCCAAGCCAAAGTTCAAGGAATGCACGATGTTTACCAGGCCGATCGCGTCCACGTCGAACACGGCGGTGGCATCGGGATAGCTGCCCATTTTAGGTGGGTCGCCCGTGATGCAAATCAAGTTCTTCAAACCTATAGCATGACAGCCCAATAACTCCGACTGCATACTAAGCACGTTGCGATCGCGGCAGGTGAAGTGAAGCACGGTTTCAATTTCCGCCTGCTGCTGCACCAGCGTACAGAGCGCAAGATTGCTCATACGGGCTGAAGCACGGGGGCTATCCGGAATATTGATAGCGTCAATTCCAGCCGACTTCAGAAACTTGGCTCCTTCAACTTCCTTGCGGTAGTCCAGCCCTTTAGGCGGAACAATCTCGACCAGACTGACAAATTCTCCGGCTGAAAGCTTTCTGCCCAGACCGGACCGTTGGGCCAGCGGCGGAGGCGTGATGGTCGACTCTCTGCGCCGGTCTGAGATCACGTGAAAGTTGCCCGTTTTTCCTTTGGCATCATTCATGCGCAGAGCAGAATTCATAGCCTTGATGTGTTCGGGAGTGGTGCCGCAGCATCCACCGATGAGAGTGACGCCTGCGCTGGCAAATTTTCGGGCGTAGCTGGCCATGTACTCCGGCGAGCAGAGATAGATATTGCGACCCTCAATATTGCGGGGAACACCAGCGTTTGGCTGCGCCGACAATGGACGGGTGGTGATCTGGCGGATTCGCTCAATCGCTTCCAGCATCGCTACAGGTCCAACGCTGCAGTTGCAGCCGATCACGTCGGCGCCCCATTCGTCGAGCTTGGCCGCAAAAGTCTCTGGACTCGCGCCATCGAGGCAATTTCCGTCTTCATCAATGGTTACCTGAGCGACGAGTTGAAGATGGGGAGCTACCTCGCGTGATGCCAGAATTGCCTGGTGCAGTTCCTCCAAGTAGCCGAAGGTTTCCAGGATGAGCAGATCAATTCCGCCTTCAACCAAGGCTTGCACCTGCTCTCGGAAGGCCGCCCGGGCTTCTTCTCGCGCTACCTTGCCCAGCGGCTCGATGCGAATTCCCAGCGGCCCCACTGAGCCTGCCACCAGCACGGATGCGCTCAATTTCAGATTGAACCCGTCGGCAGCTTCCCGCGCAAGCTGCGCACCTCGCAGGTTAAGGTCATGCACTTTCTCTGCCAGCCCATGTCCCGTCAGCCGAAAGGAATTGGCACCAAAAGTGTTTGTCTCGATCACCTCGGCCCCGGCGTTCAGGTATTCCTGATGGATCTGCCGCAACATCTCCGGCTGGGTTAGATTCAGCTCGTCATAACACTTATTGATGTAAACGCCTTTGGCGTAGAGAAGGGTGCCCATGGCTCCATCACAAAGGATGGGGCGTTGCTTGAGTCGGCTGAGAAGATCGAGAGACATGTACGTTCAGGATACCAGCTAGCTCCCAAGCCGCGCATGAACTGGCAGCGTGGAGCGTTCCAACTGGCGAACGGCTTCGGTTTGGGCGAAGCGCCGATTTTGTGAAAATTATGCTCTGTTATAATCTTGGTTTTCACCTTCAAACTTCAGGTTACCTGTTGCGAATGCGAATTAAGTGTGTTCTGGGAGCATGGGCTGCCATCCAATTGGGGCTGCTGTTTCTGAGCGGATGTTATGGCTCGTCGTCAGCTCCCAATTCCAACCCGGTCAGCGGACTCAAGAAGAGAGTGCTGCTCACGAATCAGGAGGCCGGCACCATGACCATCCTGGATGGACAGCGAGACACCGTATCCACGCACGCTGTCGCGATTCCGGGCCCAGGAAAAATGTTGACCGCCGGCGGGATCACGCTGGTCCAGGAAACTACCACGAATCGAGTAACAATTTACGACAACACAACCGAGCAGGTGACCTTCACCGCGCCAACCTCAAATACTCCCTTTGACATCGCGCTCAGTCCCGACGGAAAGACGGCATGGGCTGCTGTCCGCAATCCCGGTTTCGTCCAGGCCATTGATACTGCCACCGGCAATGTCCTGGCAAGCATTCCCGTACCGAATGCAGTGAGATTGGTAATGAGTCCTCAGGGTACCCGTCTGCTAGCTTTTGCAGACAACCCGCAGAGCCTCAGCCCTCCTGATTCCTTTTTCCTGATCAATACCGCAAATGTCAGCAACAGCACCACGCCAACACCGATTACGGAATCGCCAGGCGACCAGCCGTTCACTGCAGTGTTCAACGGAAGTGACGACCAGGTCTTCATTCTGAATTGTGGGGCCGAGTGCGGAGGAGTGAATCCAGCAGGAAGCACTACGGCCGCGGCTCCGAGTGTTGCTGTCGCGGACTTGAGTGTGCCCTCGGTGGGCCAGCGAATTGCGGTCGCCGGAGCAACGGCAGTACTTCTGAATGGGACGAATCTTTTTGTGGCTGGCACGCCGGTAGTTCCTCCGGCGGGCTTTGCTTGTCCGGCAGTGCCCGGAAGCTGCGGAACTTTGCAAACTGTCAATACAAGCTCACTGACAGCTTCGGCCCCCGTGGCGATCACGGATGGGCTTCATGGTCCGATGGTCCTGACGAGCAATAATCAGCTCTACATTGGCGCGGCGAACTGTACGACACAACCGGCAGGACCGAATCTGGCGAGAGGCTGTCTCTCTATCGTTGACACTGGCAGCTCCGCAGCAAGCTTTCCGTCAGAATCAAGTTTCCGCCAGAATTTTGATGTCACAGCCCTTCAACCCATCTCCGGCCGCAACATCATCTATGTTGTTCAGGCCGGCGAACTCGATTTCTTCGACATCAACACAGGAGCGGTCTCTACTACGATTACACCTGTGGATGTGGTGGGCAAGGCCGTTGATGTTCTGCAAATTGATCCGTAGCCAGCCCCGATGTTTTCTACTCTGTAGGCCCGGTTTGTCTTAGGGTCTTTGCTTCCGCTGCTTCGCTCTGTTGCTGGATGAAATTGAGGATGGCCTCGGTCTGCTGTTGATCCAGCCGCAGGTTTGGCATTTGCACCTGCTGATATTTTGCAAACAGTTGAGTTGCTATCGGGTCATTCTGCGCCAGCAGCTTGTCTGGCGTCGCGATAAAGCGTGCAAGCCAATCATGATCGCGCTGGTTGGTAATGCCCAGCAGGTCTGGGCCGATTTTTGTTCCGTGTCCGATGGTGTGGCAGGCGGCGCACCGCGTGTTGAAAAGATACGGCCCGGTCTTCAGATCAAGCGCTTTCGCCTCAGCATAGGAAGGAGTCGGCATAGGCGGCGCGGTTCTGTAGTTGTCCATAAACTGCCCGATCGTGGTGGCCAGAAAAGCCGGATCATCCAAAGCGGAGTTATTCATCCATAAGCCGGCGGGCTCATTCCCCAGGAGCAGCGTAGGGGTGTGCCCGTCACGATTGGACGCATTCGGGTCAGAATACAAGCCGAGTTTCCTGCTGAGTAGCTCAATGTCCTCTCTCTTCCCGGTGAGAAACAGCCAGCCAGGTCCGGCGTGATACTTCTCCGCGTACGCCTTCAGGACCTCCGGCGTGTCGCGCTTGGGATCAAGCGTAATGGAGTAGAAGAAAATGTCTTTGCCCACGCGGTCTCCCAGTGTTTTTTGCACCTGGGCAAGACGCGCGGTCTCCAGCGGGCAGGAATCCACGCAGTGCGTGTAGATCATGTCAATGGCAACCAGCTTGCCCTTGAGCAGGTCGTCGTAGAAATGAACGGTTTTCCCGTCTTGAGTGACCAATGGAACATTGGGGAAGTAATCGGCTCCCCAATGAGGTCCCGCAGAAGCAGATCGGGTTAACAGACAGGTTCCCGCGATAACGAGAACCAGTGCCGGAAGGAAATATTTTAGCCTTGCTAACATCACCGTTACTCCTGGTTCGTACCCCAATTGCAATTTGAAACGCAGCGGCCCGCCCGCTCTGCCCTACTCGGCCGGGCCGCCGGAAGGAGACACAGATCATTCTGTCGCTAAAGACTGGCGATCAGAATGCCGTCGGAAGGATCTCCGTCGGTGGTTCAAATGTGACCCCCGTGGGCTTGGGAATCGGCGTTGGCAGCGGTCTCAAGAATGGCGTACCGCCATCGTCAATCTCCCAGCGCAGGAGCATTGCGTTATCTTCGTGAACTGTGTTGTGGCAGTGCTCCATAAACATTCCGCCGAAATCACGGAACTGCAGGGTCAGGGTGACGCTTCCGCCAGGTCGTAGACGGTACACATCCTTGCGGCCTTGCTCCCATGCGGGGACGTTACGGCCGCTGCCGTTGCGCTCCAGAATGCGCCCTTCTTCGAAGTGGATGTGGATCGGGTGATCCCACCCTCCGCCGCCGTTGACCAGCGTCCAAACCTCGCGCGTGCCAGACTTTGGCGCTGCGGAGATTCGGCCATAGTCGGCGTTCATCACTCCACCTTGGTTGTCAGTCTGAATTCCCCAAGGGCCGAAGAAGGTGGTTACAGGATCGTTGGTGTCCTGGCTTCCGCCGCTGCCAAACAGGAACGTTCTCTCCCGTGAAATAGGAATGTTTGTCAGATCGGGGTTCGGAATCATGACCGCAGGAACCTGGCTGTTGTCCGGTTTTGCCGGATCGCGCACAATCCGAAACTCCAGGAACTTGCCGACGCAGGGATCAGTAGAATCGCCAGAGAGGGCTTGCGCCAGGGTCAGATCAGAGTTTGGTTTTCTTCCGTTACGGTGCTCGGCCAGATTGACCATCCAGACCTTGTCGCCGTTCTGATACCGTGAAAAGTCAATCACGATATCGTAACGCTCAGCAATGCCTTGCTCGTCCAGTTGAGTCAGCTTGACCGGACTGGGAAAGAGATTGCCGTCGTTGGCGATCTGAATCATCTCCGAGCCATCGCTCAACGCCACTTTGAAGAAACGCGAAACGCTGGCATTCAGAATACGGAAGCGGTACTTGCGGCGTTCCACCTCGAAGTACGGCTTGTACGCCAGGTTCACGGTCATTTGATCGCCGAGAAAACCATCGAACTGAAAGATGTCCATGAAGAGCTGCCCATCTTTGTCCCAGGCTTTATCGGCCAGCATCAGATTGATGTCGTAGTCCAGATTGCCCCATCCGTTGGCCGTTCCGCTGGGTAGCATCAGGTTCACGCCGTCATTCATGTCCTCTTTGCCGCGATCGAGGGCGCTATAGATGTTGAACATCCCGGCGTTCCCTTTGTAAACGTTTTGCGAGGTGAAGCTGAACATGTGGTCATGGAACCAGTGCGTGCTCATGGTTTCATGCCAGTCGCCCGCAATTTTGACGATGCCCTCGCTATCGTCAGGACCGCCGCAGTGGTTGTCGCTTGCGTCTTTGTTGATCGTGTTCCGCCCCGCCATCACGATCGGATAGTGATAATCGTAGAACTGGCCGGGGAAGAAGTAAGCTCCCGTGAATCCATCATTCTCGGCGCCGTGATGGCCGTTGTGCTCGTGAGTGCTGATGGTGTGAATGCCAAACCCGCCATTCTGTCTTTTGTCCGGAGGAAGTTTGTTATGGTGACGGAACAGCACCGGTTCGCCATAGCGAACCTGGATCAGTTTGGGTGGGATCGTGCCATTGAAGGTCCACATTGTGAGCGGCCCTTGCGCCGGCAAATCGGGGTGAAATTTGAATTCAAACGGCTGAGTTGGATCAATTCCGGAATTCTGGGTTGAGTCAACTCCGGGGTTGTAAGCCAGATTTGTTTTAGCGCCTTCCTGAGTCGCCTCGATGGCCATCTTGGGCGGCAGCAGATCAAATTGTTGATGTGCCCAGATTGGTCCCGGAGGACGGCCTTCGCATGGGCCCATCAACCCTGTCTGTCCGCCGACCAGCGCCGGATCAATAGGAATTTGTGTCTGGTTCGATTCTGCTTGTGGAATTGGATTGAGCGGATGCGGATGATCAGCGTCTACGACCGCGGGAATGGGAAGCCGCGGCAGCACATCGAACCGTGGCATGGGCTGCGTGAACGCCTGCGCCCCAAAGAGAGGGCTCGGCGGCATTCCCGTCGGAACGCCGTCGCTGCTCTCAGCATAAGCGCTGGGAATAAACGGATTGAGACCGCGGATCGGCGCCAGCGCGCCCCCGGCGGTGATCAATCCCCATTTGAGCAGATCGCGCCGGCTCACCTGTCCCTGGGAGTAGGCGCGAAGGATCTCTGCCCGGTTGTTTCTTGCACTCTCCGCTTCCCGCAATCGTGCTTTGGATGCGTTGCGAAGAAAGAAATAGTCGTCAGGTTTACTGCGGCTCATGGCTGCGCTCCTTGCTTCAATGAAATGGCATTCGCAGGGCCTGTTGGGTTTGCGTCGGCACGCGCAGGTCTTGCGTTTTCGCGGTAAGCGGTCCGCGAAGAAAAACGGGTAAGTATCGTACAGCGCAATAATCAATGAATAAGATATTATCGCTATCCGATAAAAACCGGAGCAACTCTACTCCCGTAAAAAGGAAAAATCAATGCTTTTTTAGCTGGCGACGGCGCCTGGCGTTTGGGTGCTTTGTGGCGCGCAGGATTGAATCGTGCCGGGGTTTGTGGCAGACTTTACGCCGTATGTACCTGGACCATGTACCGGCGCGGACCGTCTTGCTGTTGCTGGCCCTTGTGGCGCTCCTGTTCTTTGTGCAGGTGCCTCAGGGCAGCTACCAGGCGATGCACGGTCCCACCACCACGCAAAGGGACATCATGGGCGGAACTCTCCTTCAGCTCCTGATCGCCCTCGGTGTGTACGCATGGCGCCTTCGCGGCCAGCTTCGCCTCGTTCTACTCCATGCTGCTGATGGCGATGAACCTGACGCATTTCAGAAGAGAGACTTACCTTTTTCCAGCGCTCTTCGCTGTTGATTTTCCGCGCTTCTCTTGAAGAACGGTTCTTCCTTGCTTCGCAGGGAAGTGTTCCCTCTTTTTGGGGAAAACAAACTCGTCTGAACCTATCCAATAGGAGCTATCTATGCGCCGCAATCTTGTATAGCGCCCGAAATCGCTCGTCCGTCTTCACTCCAACCTGATATGCGGCGTTGTTACGCGCATTAAGCCAACCCGCACCAGCACGAGCCGCGACGACCGCATCCAGGCGCCGCCGGACTGCCGTCCGGAGATCT
>JAICYU010000070.1 GCA_025934025.1 Terriglobales bacterium | reverse complement strand
TCATCGCCGCGGCCCGGACGCAAGCTCTCCCGCGTCGGCACCACCGGCAAATTGCCTCTTACCACGCGCGAATCGCGCAGATCGCCATCTTTCAGGTCCAGCCGGGCAACACGCATGTTGCCGCGGCCAAAATCTTCCGCTCTCACGCCGCTGATTCCGCCGCGGACATGCGGGTTCCGCATTGCCAGATCAACGTTGGAAATGAACGGCTGGCGTCCCCTCACTCCCAGCGGACGAATGAAGTAGCGGTTGTTCACGTTGGTGATATTGGTCACGTTCACGATATTGACCACGTTCACGCGGTTGAATCCGCGCCCATACCAGGGATAGAAGTTGTCAAACGGCCCGCACGGGATCCAGCCAATGGAGCCGAACCCAAAGGCGAAGCTGCTGCCGCGCCCGAATCCGATGAAGGTTACAAACGCGGGCGACCACAGCGGACGGTAATTCACAATCACCGGTCCCGGCCACCACACCCAGCCGGTTTGCCAGTAGAACCAGCGCCCGTAGTGATATGGCGCCCAGCCCCAAGGCTCGTAAGAAACCCAGGTCCAACCATAATAGGGCTCCCATACCCAGCGGCCGGCTTGATAAGGCGCCCAAGTTGCAGGCTGATCATAAGGCTGCCAGACGTTGCCATAGCCCGGAACGTAAACCCAGCGGCCGTAACCATCCAGATCGTGGACGCCAGTGTAGTAAGTGTTGGTGCGCCGGTAGCTCTGGGCATCGCGGATCGCGTCGTCGCGGTCGCGATTGAAGCGGTCCCAATCGTCCTTTCCGGGAGCGTCTTCCACCTTGTATTCCGGATTATCAGTTCCGCGAATCACCGCGCGCTCGCCTTTTTTGAGCGTGGTGCTGCCTTGCGGCGTGCTCAGTTCGGCTTCGCCATCGCGGACGATCACGTCGGTTTCAGACTCCGAGTTCACCTGAATGCGATAGCGGCCGGGCTTCAGTGGACGCACTGCCACGTTCGGGGTGTCAATTTCCGAATCGGCCTCAGTGCCTTTGAAAACACTGTAATAGGCGTATCCCGCCGAAATCTGCACCTGAATACGCGTGCGGGTGAGATCGGCAATCTTGGCCTGGCTCTGGGCTGAAAGCCGCAGAATGTCTGCGTAGTCGAGCTCTACTTCCGTGCGCGACTTGTCGCCCGTGGCCACCTGGTCACCGCGCACCAATGGAGTATTGATAGTGGCGGTCACCCAGTCACCCGAATCGCCGCGCTGCATGGAAACGTCACCGTGAATCAGGCTCACGCGCGCCACATCCGACTGCGGAACGCCGGCGCGCCCGCTGTCGTCGTCATCGTCAGCATGCGCGAAGGCTGCCAGACTCACCAACGCCACCGCAACCAGCGCCAGACTTCTCATCGTTCGACCGAAGCTACCCTTGCTAAGTGATAATGCAGCGTTGGGTAATGCAGCTTCTGGCTGGCAGGTGTTCCGATCACCCGATCCCAGCTCACCCGATGTCCCGATCATCCGGTCACCCGATTCTGTCACCGTCTTCTCCGATTCAGTCATATCGGCCTCCCCAGACCGTAAACTTGAACAACTTCAACCGTTGCTTGAGGAGAAGCAAACCGAATGCCAAGATGCCATAGCCGCAGCGAGCTTTATTTTCAATAGCTTGAGAACAGCCGACTGGTTCCCAGATGGTTGTGGTGGTTTTCAGCCAGGTAGAGGTGGTGGATATCCACCTTTAAGCGGCGGGAGGCGCCAGCGGGGATGTCGCTAGCTAAGTCCTTTATTCTCTGGGATCAGGGGGTGGGGTATTCCCTGTTAGGAGTGCTCGCGTCCGTCTCCCCCGAGCCCGTCAAGATAAGGACATGTTCGATTCATCTCGCGGAAGGTATCCCACCCCACTATTTTCCCCGCCATCCCAGAATCTAAAGAACTTAGCTCGGGTCATCCCACCGGCATCCCCCCCGGATTCGCTGACAGAACAATCCTGCTTTATCAGGAGGCATATTACATACCCAGCAAGCGTCGGCGGGCGATCCAGTCTTCGCCCGTACGGCGTTTCTCTGGCCGCTTAATAGTGACGAGCTAGGAATGCACCCGGCGCCAACGGCCAAGCGCCTCTTATTCAATTGTCAAATACCTTACCTTCCCCGTCCTGGGACGGCTTTACAACAAACCCCAGTCTGACAGGTTTGTTGCGCCGAAGCAATTGCGAAATAGGCCAATGCCATGGCGGAAAGTAGTGCATCGTCCTATTTTCCGGCGTCCTCACATCTGTGCATGTTGGGCCATGCGAACCGAAGGACTGCTGAAAATCCAAACACCAGAAGTCACCTCGGAACCCCAACGCTTCCAGAAGCCGTAAAGTGGCACGAACCGGCCTGATGAATTCACGAAGACTAAGTCTCTAACATTAGCTTTTTTAATGTTTTGCGAGTTGCTCGCCCTTGGGAAGACCTGTGTTCTTATGTTTTGCGATTTAGCTGCAAAAACTCCTTGCAGAAGCAACAAAATCAAAGGTATGCTGAAGCCATCCAGAGATCCTGAAAACCGAGCTTCCGGCTTAAGTGTCGGTTCCAGGCGTGTTTTTGATCGGCGTGCTCCCAGTGGTAGGGGCGGTTTGTTTTCACCCTTATTTCCGCCCGCCGGATAGCCAGTTTTCCCCCAAGACATAACTTGAATTCCGAGGAAGCGATTACAGCCTCCCGGAAATACTCCTTGATTGGAGGAGAAGGCATGAAGTCCGTATTGTCTCTTGGGTTGGATCTTATCGGCGAAAACCAGCCGAACGCCCGCGTGTTGCGCCAGTGCTCTCATTTATCGGCAATCGCCGTGGTTTTCTTAGCCGGTCTGTTGTCCGCCGGCGCGCAGACCGTTACCGGAACAGTTCCAGCGGGAACATTACCGGTAGCGGTGGCAGCGAATCCTGTCACCAACAAAATCTATGTGGCCAACAGCGGGGACGGGACTGTCACGGTAATTGACGGCGCGACCAATCAGCCAGCCACGGTTTCTGTCGGAACCACTCCGGTCGCGCTGGCCGTGAACCCGCTGACGAACAAGATCTACGTGGCTAATCTGGGCAGCGACAGCGTTACCGTGATTGACGGCTCAAGCAATACGCCTACGAATATCGCGACCGGCGCTTCCCCGTTTGCGTTGGCGGTTGATCCCGCAAGCAACAAAATCTACGTGGCCAACCAGGGCGACGGGACAGTGACCGTGATTGACGGCGCGAGCGGAACGGTGAACCCGACACCAATCACGGTCGGGACATCGCCCGGCGCACTCGCCGTGAATACCGTTACCAACAAGATTTACGTTGCCAACACCGGCAGTAACAGCGTGACCATCATTGATGGCGCGACCGGGACTGCTGCGCCCGCGATTGCGGTAGGAACTCAGCCCGGCGCGGTTGCGGTAAACGAAGTCACGAACCAGATCTATGTCGCCAACCATGGCGATGGAACGGTCACCGTGGTTGATGGGGCCAGCGGCACGGCGGCTCCTACACCGATTACAGTGGGAACGCAGCCTGGAGCATTGGTGGTCAATCCGGTCAGTAACACGCTGTACGTCGTCAATCTGGGAAGCACGACCGTGAGCGTGGTGAGTGGCGGGACAGCGACCAACGTTGATCTAACGGTGTCGCCTTCGGCCGTCGCGCTCGATCCCACTTCCGGGAATGTATATGTGGCCAGCGCCACAGGAAATTCCGTGAAAGTAATTGGCCCGGCTAATACTGTTGTCGCAACTCTGATTGTTGCAGACTCGAATGCTCTGGCGGTTAATCCGGTTACGAACAAAGTTTATGCCGTAGATAACGGCTCCGCCGCAGTGACTGTAATTGACGGCGCGAGCAATGGAACCACGCTCGTCCCCTCTCCATCGCAGCCTTCCACGGTGGCGGTGGATTCGCATGCAAACAAGGTTTATGTAGCGAATCCAGGCAACAACACGGTCACGGTGATTAACGCTGCGAGCGGCAGCCATACCAGTCTCAATGTCGGCGTTGATCCAATCGCGATTGCGGTGAATCCGATCACCAGCAAAATTTATGTGGCGAACGGAAGCGGCGGAACGGTGTCTGTAATTGATGGGCCCACCGATACAGTTGAGCCCACCGCCATTCAAGTTGGAACACTCCCTTCTGCCATTGCAGTGAACACTGTGACAAATCAGATTTATGTCGCCAATCAATTGGATGACGATGTCACCATCATTGATGGAGCTTCGAACACCGCGCAGCCGCAGCCTATCGCTGTGGGATCCGGCATTGGCGCTCAACCTTTTCAGATCGAGGTGAATCCCGTCACGAATCAGATCTACGTTGCTGATGGGGACGACACCGTAACTGCCATTGATGGGAAGACCAACACAACAACGGTTGTTCCTGTGGGACCTACACTTATCCGAATCGCGGTGAATTCCCTCACGAACAGGATTTATGCAGCCAATCAGGGAGCAACCGGGGCAGGCACTGTAATCGTAATTGACGGCGCTACGAACAGCCCCTCTTCTCCCATCCAGGTGGGCGACAGGCCAATTGATCTTGCTGTCAATCCGGCGACGAACAAGATTTACATCAGTGAAATCAATGATGGCAACGTCACAATCCTTGATGGCGCCAGCAACACTATCACCAACGTTCCCGCCGGAGCGCTGCCCTCAAAGATTGCGGTGAACGAGGTAACAAATAAGACTTACGTCATCAACGGCCAACCGAACAATTCCGTAACCGTACTTGATGGCCTTACCGGCGCTGCCAGTTCGGTACCAGTCGGAATCAACCCCGGAGCATTGGCGGTGAATCCGGCTACGAACACCATTTATGTAGCCAACCATGACAGCGACAACGTCAGCGTGATCGCCGAGCAGCAGGTGCAGGCTGTGCCTCTGGTCACGACCATCAGTCCGCTTGCCGGCAATACGACCGGCAATGCGACACCCGCGTTCCAATTCGCCGCGGCCAGCGCGTTCGCTCCCACGGCGCCTCAGGTTGACGCACTTTACTTCCAGTTTGACACCTGGCAGGGACCGTGGATCCGCGCCTCCGGCAGCGCCGGCAGCTTCAGTGGGACCGCTCCCCTGCTCTCCAGTGGAATACACGTGCTGTATGCATTTGCCACAGACGGCCAGGATGCCAGTTCGGTTAACCCCGGCGAAAACGGGAGTCCGCTGATCGGAGCCATTGCCGCTTATACCTTCAATGTTGCGCCCACAGGCGCGCCCACAGCAGTTGCTCTGGCTTCATCGCTGAATCCGGCTACTGCGGGCCAGACCGTCACGTTTACAGCTACCGTGACCAGCACTTCTCCAGGGATACCTACTGGGACCGTAGCATTTCTTGACGGCTCAACCACTTTGGGTACAGGCACGCTCGATGCAGGAGGAGTGGCGACATTTTCAACTTCTACTCTGCATCCCGGAGCACACTTGATCACGGCTGCTTATTCCGGTGATGGCATTTTCAGTCCTGCGACCTCCGCCGTTGTCTCCGAACAAATCAATGGCCAGCCCAGCACCACGACGGTAACTTCGTCAGCCAACCCTTCTACTGCGGGCCAGAGCGTTACCTTTACCGCCACAGTCGCCGGCGCGGGGACGCCCACCGGCTCTGTCACCTTCGTAGATGGCAGCACTACGATTGGAACAGCTTCGCTCAACGCCGGCGGCCAAGCCGCGATCTCGACTTCCACGCTGAGCGCGGGTTCGCACTCCATTACTGCAACTTACGCGGGCGACGCGATCTTTGATCCCAGCGCCTCGACGGCGCTCAGCCAAACCGTCAATGGAGCCGTTACAACCACGACTGTTGCTTCGTCGGCGAATCCTTCGTCGTTCGGCTCGGCAGTCACTTTCACCGCGACGGTAAGCAGCGGTGCTCCGGGAACGCCCACGGGAACGGTTACTTTCTCTGACGGGGCGACCCAACTCGGCACCGGAACACTGAGCGCCGGCCAGGCTACGTTCTCAACTTCTACTCTTAGCGCGGCCTCGCATTCCATTACTGCCAGCTACGCCGGTGATGCCAAGTTCTCCGGCAGCACTTCCACCGCGCTTTCTCAGGTGGTAAACAAAGCCGCCACCACCACAACGGTGGTCTCCTCTGCCAATCCGTCGGCGAACGGCCAAACCGTTACCTTTACAGCCACGGTCACCAGCTCTGCCGGGATACCGAGCGGCGCCGTGACCTTCAAGGATGGAGCAACTAGCATCGGGACCGGAACGCTTGACGTCACGGGCACGGCATCGTTCTCAACTTCAACCTTGACCCTGGGGTCTCATTCCATCACTGTCAGTTACGCAGGCGACGCCAACTTTGCCGCCGGCACGTCGGCAGCGCTTCTACAATCCGTGGAGGAGCCAACCACGACCTCCCTGGCTGTGGATGCCAATCCTGCAGTGCTTGGGCAAACCGTGACGTTCACCGCCACGGTCGGCAGCACCGCGTTCGGCACTCCTACCGGAAACGTAAACTTCCTTGATGGAAGCGTAGTCATTGGAACAGCTCCATTGAGCGCCAAAAAAGCGACCTTCTCCATCACAACTCTTGACACAACCCCGCATTCCATCACGGCGGTTTACCAGGGCGATACAACGTTTGCTCCCAGCACTTCCTCGGCCATTGCAGAGAGGATCCTTGATTTTTCCATCAGCACCCCGGCCGGCGGTTCCACTTCAGCCACGGTAAAAGCCGGTGCATCGGCCAGCTATTCCCTGGCTTTTGATCTGGTTTCAGGATCGGCGAGCGACCAGTTGAGCGTGACCGTCACATGCTCCGGCGCGCCGGCAAGAGCGACGTGTACCGGACCAGCTTCACCGGTGACCGTAAGCGGATCACAGACTGCTACGGCCACAATCAGCGTCACCACCACGGCGAATGGCCTGGCGCTTCCTCCCGGCTCCTCGTGGCCGCGGCTCCCGCTGAATCTGTTGCCGGTGATCGCGACATTTGCTGTATTCTCGTTCCTCCTCTGGGCGGCAATGACGCGGAAGACGCAGCCCGTTACAGGCAGGCCGGCATGGCGCTTTGCCCACGCGCTTCCTGTCATCGTTCTCTTCGCCGCCATGGCAGTGCTGAGCGGCTGCGGTGGCGGCGGCGGATCAACTCCTCCGCCCACTCCAACACCAACCCCGACACCAACGCCAACCAACAACGGCACGCCGCCGGGCACTTACACGCTTACGGTGACTTCAGTATCAGGGACCGCCACGCACACCCAGCAATTAACGCTGGTGGTGCAGTAATTGGATCGCACGATGAGGCACGCATTAAAAGCTTCAGAGGATATGAAAGCAACGATGACACTGTTTCGGCGCAAGATTGGTTTTGATCAGAGCACGTTGAAGTATCTTGTAACGGCGCTGCTGTTTTCGCTGCTGCTCAGCGGGTGCGTGATTTCCCCGCGGAGGACGATCGGTGGAGGCGGCGGTGGAGGCGGAGCCACGCCCTCTCCCACTCCCACCCCACAGCCCGGCGCACAGGGAATTCTCTATGTGGCAAACCAGGGCGATGACAGCATTGTTCGCTTTGCCAATGCGGCGTCGGCTGATGCCAACGTGGCTCCCGCAGCAACCATCAAGGGAACTCTCACCACGCTGAATGCTCCCAATTACATTTTCCTCGATTCAGCCAATGACCGGCTCTACGTCACCAACCAGGGCGGCGCTTCAGTTCTGGTGTTTGATTCCGCCAGCACCTTGACCGGGAACGCTCCTCCCACGCGCGTTATTACCGGGGCGAACACCAGGCTTACCATTCCGGTTGACGTTGCCGTGGATTCCGTCAAAGACCTTCTTTATGTAGTCAACGGGTCGGACGTGTTGGTCTTCAGCCCCGCCTCGACCGTCAGCAATGACGCGGCGTTCACACGCGACATCACACTTTCATTCCAACCTTCCGCCATGTTCCTGGATGCCGCCAATGACCGCTTGTTCCTGGCCGATGCCGTGGGAAATGCGATCAATGTTTTTGACAGTGCAAGCACGTTAAACGGCGTTGCCACAGCCACGCGCAGCATTAAGGGCGCAAGCACAAAGATGAACCAGCCTTCAGGGGTTGCGGTGGAGGCCGTTGGCAATCTGGTTGTCTTGAATCAGGGCAGCAATAGCATCACGGTTTATCCCAACGCGGGCGCTGGTACGGGCGATATTCCGGCTGCGGTGGAAATCTTCGGAGCCAATACCACGCTGAGCTTGCCCTTTCAGCTCGCGGTAAACCGGTCGAACACACTGGTTGAGGCGTTTGTGGCTAATTCCAACGGCGGGAACGTGCCGATTTTTTCCGACCTCGGATCTAAAACCGGGAACATTGCGCCCAGCCGAAATATCAACGGGGCTGCTACCACACTGAGTGCCACCGGCGCTCCCACTGGAATTGCGCTGGATCCAACGCGGTGATCGCGCTTTGAAGAGAGTACTTTCACGTCGTGGTATCACGATTGTCGGCTCTCCAGCGGACGTCTAGGTAATCTCAACCGACCCGGGTTGTGCGACCGCTGTCATCCCGACCGACTGCGAGTCGGGGAACGAGACGAGCGCGAGTGGAGGGACCCCGCAGATTTCTCGGTTCTCCGTTGCAGCATCAGGGAGTTTCAGCGAGGAGGTCTCCTTCAGCGTCTCCGGGCGAGTCCCTGGTGAAAACTCCCTGACGTGGTATCACGCGCGAAATATTCGCGGGGTTCCTCCACTCACGCTCACCCGCGGCTTCGCGGGACTCGCGTTTCGGTCGGAATGACAGAACCGAAAGCGCGAACTCCACTCCCAATGAGCAAGGGTTCAGATGATTCTGTAGCAATAGAACAGACTGCGGGCTCTCAGCACTCTTGCTGAAGCGTCTTCATCTGGGTCTCAAGATTGCGGGAGTAGTCACGTTCCGCCTGAAGCTCCGCCTGAAGCTTTTTCACCAGACCTTCTAACCGCAAGACCTCAACCTTCAGCTTGGTCATCTCACTGCCGTTGCCATTCCCGTTCGCAGCTTTTGCAACCGGAGCAGGCGATGGACTGATGGCTGCCGGCTTTGGAGCAATCTCGACTTCAGGCCACATTCCTGGATATTCATTGCCGACAGCCGGAGTCGCAGGCTTTGGCATGGCGGCAGCCGGAGATGGAGCGGAAGAAAAGATCGCGCTCAGGGCCGCAGCCGTTTCTGACGGAGCACTCACGGCCGCGGGAGTGCGGTTCAAGCCCAGCAGGTGCCGCACGCGGGCGATCAGGTCCTGCGGCTGAAACGGCTTGCGCAGAAGTTCGTCAGCTTTGGCGGAGAAAGCACGCTCCGCAACCGCGCGATTCACCACGCCCGACATGAGAATCACCGGAGTCTTGCACAACTCCGGATGGCCCTTGATGAACTGACAGACCTCGTAGCCGTCTTTCTCCGGCATGATAACGTCTGTGATGACGATGTCCGGCCGGGTCCGCTCGATCTCTCCGAGCGCCTTGGCGGCGTCGTGCGTTGCCACAACGTTCAGGTTCTCGCGCCGGAAGGCGATCTTGATCACCTCGCGCATGGTGGCACTATCGTCAATGAATAAGACTGTAGGCATTGCAGCCATCAGAATCCTCCCTCGGATTCGCTTTGCCCGGCTTCGTCAAGCTCGCGCAAGGCATTCAGCATCAATTCCGTTGCGGAGCGCAGCACAGTACGCGTCGCGGCGCTCTCGCCCGGCAGGAATTTGTAAGATCCACTTTCCATTCCGTTGCAGCTCTTTACGATCTGCACCACGGCATCATCACCGATCAGTTCGCCGCATTCGGCGTGCATGATGTTGCCGCTTTCAAAAAACATGATTCCGTCAATTACGTCGGCATTCACATAGAGCGATCCAGACTGGCGCGTATGCGAAAGCATCTGCACGATTCCGGGAAGGTCCATGTGAGAGAGGCTTCCGCTGAGCGCAGTATCAGAGGAACCGAGCATCTGCACCGGCTGAAAACCTTCGTTGTGGCTGCGCAGAAAAGTCTTGACCTGCGAAGCGATCAGTTCCGCTCCCAGGCGCTTGTCTACGTAGTCGGCGCAGCCTGAGCGAAAGGCTTCCATAAGCGCCTGCTCGCCTCCATCGCCAATGGCAATCACCGGGATGTGCGCAGTTTTAGGATCGGCGTGCAGGATCGGCGGCAGCTCGTGAGCGTTGATCTCGCGCAGCGTGGTGGAACAGAGAATGGCGGAAGGAGTGTCATACTCCAGCGTGGTCAGCGCATAGCCGGCCTGCGTGCTGTGAGAAACTTCAAAGCCTTCCTGCTTCAATGCCTCGCTCATGCGTTTGGCAAAAAACACGTTGGCATCAATGAGAAGGATCTTGCCCGGAGCTGTGACAAAGGCGCTCATGAGCCAACCCTCGCCGCACTGAATATTTGCAAAACGCGTTTCTCTATGGCTCCGAAGATGTCGTCTGCCGGATGCACCACGTCAATCGCGCCGGTCTTGATTGCTTCTTGCGGCATGCCGAAGATCACAGCGGTGGATTCGTCCTGCGCAATGGTGAAGCCGCCGGCTGCCTTAATGGCTTTCACGCCTTTTGAGCCGTCATTTCCCATTCCGGTCAAGACCACGCCAATCGTATTGGGACCGGAGTAGGCGGCAGCGCTCTCAAACAGCAGGTCGGCGCAGGGGCGATAGCCGGAAATGCGCGGCCCGTCGTCCAGCACGATTCTGCCGGTTGCTGAAATCCTCATGTGGTGGGTGCCCGGACACACGTAGATTTGCCCGGGCACAATAATTTCGCCGGCTTCCGCTTCTTTCACTTTCATGCGGCTGACTTCCCCAAGCTGGTTGCTGAACTGAGAAGTGAAATTTCCCGGCATGTGCTGCACCAGGACCACTGCTCCAGGAAAATCCGCCGGGAAGAGCGGGGCAAACTTCATCAGCGTGGCCGGTCCTCCGGTGGAAGACGCGACCACCACCATGGGAAATCTTCCTGCGCCGCGGCCCGCGCCGTTGCTGTTCTCTCTGCTCTTTGCGGAGAGCGCTTCGAGCGATGATTCACCTTCAGGCTGAGGAAGTTTGGAGCGCGTGGCCGTACGCACCACCCGCACTTTCGCGGCCATCTTCAACTTGCGGCAGAGCTCTTCGCGCACGGAGCTCATATCCAGGTCAATCGCGCCGGAAGGCTTGGAAACGAAATCAATGGCTCCGAGCTGCAGGGCTTTCAGCGTTACTTCTGCGCCTTCGCGTGATTCCGAACTCACGATCAGAATGGGACGGGGGTTGCGCGACATAATCAGCTCGGTCGCTTCCAGCCCGTCCATGCGGGGCATATTGATGTCCATGCTGACCACGTCCGGCTTCAGCAAATCGCTCTGCTCCACGGCTTCGCGGCCGTCTTTAGCTTCGCCGCAAATCTCCAGCGCCGGGTCAGACGAGATGATTTTTTGCAGCACTTTGCGCATGAATGCCGAATCATCCACCACCAGCACGCGAATTTTGCCGTTGCCTGCCATTCGCTCTATTGCACTACCTCAGTAGCTACAGAACTTACTCCAATCAATCTTCCTACCGCGGCCAGGAACTGCTCTTCCTGTACCGGTTTGGTCAGGAACGCGGATGCGCCTTCCTTCATGGCGCGTTCGCGATGTTTGATTCCGGCGCGCGAAGTAACCACCATTACCGGTGTGCCGCGGGTCTGGGCATCGTTCCTGAGATGGGCCAGCAGCTCATAGCCGTTGGTACGCGGCATTTCGAGGTCGGTAATTACAAGGTCGCACGGAGTCTGCGAAATGATTTCCAGCGCTTCCAGCCCGTCGGCTGCGAGTTTCACGCGATAGCCGCCTTTTTCCAGCATGCGCCCAACAAACTTACGCACGCTGATGGAATCGTCCACCAGGATGATGACTTTTTCCTTTTCGACCGGTTCGCTTGCGGCTTTCGGAATCGAGTTCTGCGCAACCGCTTCCGCTCCGGGAGCAAAGATTCGGGCAGCATTGGCGACGGCTGCAGCAGGAACATGCTCGAGGGCTTCGACTGCGACCAGCCGGTTCACGTCAATCACCAGCACCAGGCTTCCGTCCGGAGCGATCGTGGCGCCGGGGAACATTTTGACGCGATCAAGATATCCGCCCAGTCCTTTGATCACGATTTCATCCTTGCGTACGACGTCCTCGACTACGATACCCACCTGGCGACCCTGAGCTCTCACCACCACCATGCGGTAAAAACCATTCACTGCATGGACAGGTTCCAATCCAAGCGTGACATCCAGGCGCACGACGTCAATTTCAGCATCGCGCACGCGCGTGCGAAGTTTGCCCTCGCGTTGCGCAAGTTCCGGTTCGCGCACGCGGCGAATCTCCTCGACTGCTGTCACCGGCACTGCAAAGATGCTCTTCCCGCAACGCACAAATACCGCTTGCGAGATGATGAGCGTGAGTGGGACCTTCAGAGTGAAGCGGGTTCCTTTGCCTTGCTCGGTGCTGACTTCAATTTCACCGTTGAGCTGAGCCAGGTTGGAACGGACGACATCGAGTCCTACGCCGCGTCCGGCCAACTCGGTCTTGCGGCTGGCGGTCGAAAAGCCAGGCTGGAAGAGCAGGTCCAGCAGCTCCGCATCATTCAGGCTGGGCGCCTGGTCTGGATACACCAGCCCGCTTTCGACCGCGGTCTTCCGTACTGCCTCGTAATCAATCCCGTGCCCGTCATCTTCAACTTCCACCAGAATGTTGTTTCCCTGGTGCCGCGCCCTGACGGTCAGGCGGCCCACGTCGTTCTTACCTGCCTGATAACGCTCTTCTTCCGGCTCGATTCCATGCGCAACCGCGTTGCGTACCAGGTGAATCAACGGATCGGAAATCTGTTGCACGATGTTGCTGTCCAGTTCCGTCTCGGCGCCTTCGAAGCTGATCTCCACCCGCTTGTTTGCCGCCTTGGCAGCATCCCGCACCGTACGCGAGAGCCGCGTATAAAGGTTCGCGATGGGAACCATGCGCGCGCCGGCAATCTCATCCTGCAAGCGATGTGCGACCTTGGTGAAGCCTTCAATCTCAGAGTTGACGCGCCGGGCAAAGCCTTCCAATTGATTCAAAACTTCTGTGAGATCAGCCGAGATTTCCATCAGCGAGCGCGAAAGGATGTTGAAATCGTCGTACCGGTCCATTTCCAGTTCGCTGAACTCCGACAGCGAAGAGTCCGGCGAATATCCGTATCCGGAATACGGCGCTCCCGAAAAAGCATCCGTACTGCTGCTTCGGAACAGCGTGGAATGAACGCGGCTGAACTCGTGCTTCTCCTGGAATTCGCTGACCTTCTCCTGCATACGAGTTTTCGAGAGGTTCAGGATTTCGGCCAGATGCTCCAGTTCTGAGAGCCGCCCGAGCATTCGCGTGCGGTTGATCACCAACTCGCCGACGGCGTTCATCATGCGCTCCAGCCGCTCCATGGAAACGCGCACAGACTTTGGCTGAAGACGTATGGGTCCTTCGCTGGTTGCAGGAGCGCTATCGGCAGGAGTTGCCGCAGGACCTGCCTCTCCGGAAGCGATTTCCCTGGCCCGCGCATATTCCGCCAGCAGCGCTTCTTCTTCCGCTGAGAGCTCGACCGGAGCGGCGCCGGCAGACTGCTCGTGCGATTCTTCACGAAGCGACTCCGGCTGCGGAACCGGAGCAGGCGCACCTTGAGTGATGCGGTTGATCTTCGCCAGCAGAGCGGATACGCTGTGCTGACTTTCTGATTCGTCTGTCCAGTTGCGATAGATGAATTTCTTCAGGAGATCAACCGACTCCAGGCAAACATCAATGATCCCGGCGCTCGGTTCGAGTTCTCCATCGCGCATGCGACCAATGAGTTCTTCCGCGGCGTGGGCCACGTGAGAAATCCGGTGCAGGCCAACTTGCGCCGCCGATCCCTTGACCGTGTGCATGGAGCGGAAGAGCTGATGAATCTGCTCCGGGCTCCTGTCAGTCTCTAACGCCAGCAGACAACTGGTGACGATCTGCAGGTGCTCCTCGGCTTCAGGAACAAAGAACTCAAGAATCTCGGCCGGAACGTCGTCGTCTTGCGGCAGCGGTTCAAGCTCGACAGCAGGCTCCGGTAGCGGCTCGGGATCTGAAGGTAGTGGCGCTTCGGAAACAGCAGGCTGCTCCGCGATTGCCGGCGCTTCCGGCTCCGCAGCAGTCGCCGCCGGAAACGCAAACGAGTAGCGTTGCTTGAGCGCGGCAAAATCTTCTTCTGGTTCCGTTCCGGTGTCGCTGATGACGGTGAGGTCGGTCTCGAGCAGAGCAACCGATTCAGAGATGAACTCCACCAGCGTGGAGACAGCGTCCGCTCCGATGGAAGCATTCATCGCATATTGAAAGACGTGCGCCAGCTTCCCTGCCACTTCCGAGAAGAGCGGAAAGCCATACGAAGCCGAGGTTCCGGCCAGGCTGTGCGCAGAGATATAAAGCCGCTCCACGTCCTCGCGGGAAGGCGAGGCGTCCAGCAGAATGCCGCAGTATTCCCGCAGGAACTGCAGCCGTTCCGCTGCTTCCTGAAGGAAGATCTCGACCAATTCTGCTCCGTTGTGGTTCAAGCTTTCTCCTGCGCGAAGGCGTTCTTCCGCATCGCAGCCGGTTTCTGGTAAATCAGCGAATCGCGATAGACCTGGCTTTCAAACTTCACTTCCGCTCGGCTGACAGATTCGGCGTGCCCCAGGAACAGATAGCCGCCGGGCTCCAGGTATTCATAAAACCGCTGCAAGAGCTGGGCCTGGCGCTCGCGGGAAAAATAGATCAGCACGTTCATGCAGAAAATGCAGTCGAATTTCCCCATGTAGACAACTTGCGCGAGGTTCATGGGCGCAAACGTAACCATCTCCCGCAAACGCGACCGCACGGCAAACTGCTGGCCTGAGCGGGAAAAGTAAGCTTCTCTCTGGCGCGGCGGGACCGGTTCCATTTCGCGATCGGTGTAAACGCCGCGACCGGCGTGATCGAGCGCTTCACGGCTGACGTCCGTCGCCAGGATGTGGATGTTCCAGGCCTCGGCAAACTCCAGCGTGTCAGCCACGGTCATGGCGATGCCGTACGGCTCTTCGCCACTGGCGCAGCCGGCGCTCCAGATGCGCAGCGAGCGCGGGACTTCCCAGAATTTGCGCATGTGAAGATCCGGCAGGACCTTCTTCTCCAGCGCCTCGAAAACGGCCGGATAGCGAAAGAACGATGTTTCCTGGGTCAGCAGCCGCTCCAGCAGCGAATCGTATTCGGCGTTCGAGTTGGTGATGAGCCGGATGAGATCAGCGCCGTAACCCAGCCTGCGCGCGGCCACGTGCTCGCGTACGCGAGTGGAGAAAAATCGCTCACGGGAATCGTCGAAGAGAATTCCCGAGCGGGACTCGATGAGTCCGCGAATCTCACTCAGTTCGTGTTCGCTCACGCTTACCGGCATGGAAGAGGTCCCCAAGAGTTACTCACTAACGCCGCGCTGCGACAGCCAGCTCCGGTTTCGCTTCCGCTGGAGCGGGTGCGGCTGCTGCGGGCTGAGCGGCGGCATTAGCAATGCGGAACTGTGACAGCGCTTCGTTGAGCTGCTCTGACATGTGTACCAGTTGCTCCACGGTGCGCGCGGTCTGGCGCGCTCCCTGTGAGGTCTGGCGCGTGATGTTGGAGATGATCTGCATGGCGTTGGCCACGCCTTCCGTGCCGCGCACCTGCTGCTTGGAGGCAAGTGAGATCTCCTGTACCAGCTCCGCCGACTGCCGC
>JAICYU010000296.1 GCA_025934025.1 Terriglobales bacterium | reverse complement strand
GGGGCGTTTTCTGGATAGCGAGAGCCCAAGTCGTAAGACTCCATCAAGCGTCCTGCTCCCACAACTTTCCAGCGGCTACAACGAGATCATCGAAAACGCGAGCCTGAAAGAGGTCGCGGGCGCCGGCATTGGCCTGGAGGTCAGCACTAAGCCCATGCGACGGCCGAGCCCAGTTCGAACGGCATGTTGAATCGCGGCGCACGCGGCGGTTTCCGGTCCAGTTCTTCGGCGGGAGGCTGCGCCCACATGATTAGACTTTTTAATGTGCGCCTAATGTCGTTTTAATTGCTTCCTTCCCCGGAGTTGCAGGAAACCTGTTCCGCTGCCTGCGCTGATGGTGTCTTACCCAACGAAAGCAAGATTCACAACCGGAAAGCACGTAAGCGGTTGCTGAATCCTGCGAGACTTCACTCGGGCCCCCGGCTGATCATGTTTTATCTCGTGCCGATGATCCGTCTGCCCTCGACGTAATCACCATACACGGAGATAAAACAGTCATGCAGAACCGCCTTTCCCCTGCTGTTGCGTTCATCCTCATGTTGTGTTCCCTTTTCACATTGCCTCAAGTTGCAACGGCTGCAACACCGCCAACTCCCAGCCCTGTTTCACCTGCTGCCGGCGCAAGCGTAACGGCGCCGTTCACGATCTCGTGGTCAGCGGTGACGGACCCGAGCGGCATTGTCGCTTACAACTGGGAGGTCAGCTCGTCCTCCAACTTCACCAGCATCGCGGCAAACAATTCCACCATGGGCGCAACTCAGGACACAGTCAGCGGGCTGGGAAGCGGTACCTGGTTCTGGCGCGTGCAGTCAGTGAACGGCAACTTTGTCCAGAGCGCCTGGTCCGCCGCGAGAAGCTTCACCGTCACGGGCGCGACCGCCGGCGCGCTGCCGGCGCCCAACATGGATCCGCCCAAAGGTTATTCCACGTTCCACCCGTACGAATTTGTGACGTTGACCTGGAGCGCGGCGCCGGGCGCCGCCAGCTATGAGATGCAGGCGTCCACGGACCCGAGCTTTCCCGTGAGCACCAGCATGTCCAACAGCAACATTCCCAATCCCACGATGTTTTTTGGCACGGCGGATGAAGGCAACTATTTCGCGCGCGTCTTTGCTGTGGATGCAAACGGCATACGGAGCGCGCCTTCGAACGTCATCACGTTCTCCGTCTTCTTCAACAATCCTCTGCCTGCGCCGCCCTCGCCGCTTTCGCCTCTGAACGCCGGAACGCTGAACCTGCCGGTGACGCTCACATGGGCTGAGGTTCCCAATCCGCAGCCCAGCGGCTATGAAATCCAGATTGCGAAAGACCCGAGCTTCCAGAACATTGAAGAATTTGACCCGCAATTAAATGAACCCAGCCGGACCGTGCTCTCGCTCACGCCGGGAACAAAATACTGGCGAGTGCGTTCAGATCAGGGCGATTCCTCGCCGACGGCGATCGCCGTGACAAAGTGGTCGGCGAGCGGCAGTTTCACCGTGAGCCAGGCGCCTGCTTCGCCGGTGTCGCTGGCATTCACCACCAGTCCTCTATACAGCGGCGACACAACATGGGTGCAGGTACAGCTCAACGCGGCGGCTCCCTCCAGCGGCGCTGTGATCAACTTAAGCAGCTCCGATCCCAACGCTGCGCCGGTTCCCGCCACTGTCACCATGCCCGCGAACACCGCATGGATGCAGTTCCAGATGAAAGCCGGACAAGTGACAACGCAGACCCCGGTCACGATTACGGCCTCGCTTAACTCCGGCAGTGCTTCCGCGCAGCTCAACGTGATGCCGCCAACGCTGAAGTCGGTCTCGATTTCGCCCACAACTTTCAATGGCGGAATTCAGGTGCAGGCCATTGCCATGCTCAACGGCGTGGCGCCGGCAAACGGAGCGGCCATCAATTTCACCAGCAGCTCGCCGGCAGTGCAGGTCCCCGCGATTGAGACGGTCGCGCCAGGTAGCCATTCGGTCGTTTTCCAGGTTCCCACCACCAACGTTTCCGCCAGCACGCCTGCAACCGTGACTGCAACGTACAACGGCCAGAGTGCGCAGACCCAAATCACGCTCACGCCGCAAGGCCAGCCCGCCTCGCTCACGCTGAGCCCGACTTCGGCCACCGGAACCTCTGGCTCCTTTGCAACTGTGACCGTAGCATTGGCGGCAAGCACGGACCAGATCTTCTCCGTCAGCAGCAATAACCCGGCCGTCACCTTGCCTAGCACTGTGCTGATTCCCGCAGGCAGCGTGCACAGCGGCTTCAACATCAACACCAGCCAGGTCAGCTCGCAGACGCTGGTTACAATCTCGGTCTCGGGCGGCGGCGTGACGCAATCGGCCACGTTGACGCTCAATCCGACGGCGCCAGCGCCATCTACGGTGAACCTGAGCGTGACGGCAGGCGGACGCCAGGGAGAAAGCGTCAGCTCCACTCCCGCGGGAATTCACGCAATGGTGGGCAGCACGTCAACGGCGACCTTCGCTGTAGGAAGCAAACTCACACTGGCAGTCTCCAACGGACGTGATGCCATCTGGTCCGGCGCTTGCTCCAGCGGCGGCAACAAAGCGAAGAGTTGTACTTTCACGCTCAACACAAACTCAACCGCGCTGGCGAACGTACAGTAGCTCGGCATCAAAGCATGGCTCCCGGACTCTCCGGGAGCCATTTTTTCCCAATTCGGCCTTACGCTATCACCACCTTCCCGCCATTCTGTCCTGGGACGGAATTTTCTATTTGCGATCCGTGGCACTGCGCGGATGGGGAACCGAAGGCTTTCACCGCAAAGCAGGCGAAGAGCGCACCCAGAAATGCGGGCAACGAGTACAACATGCGCATCGGCCGTGAGCCGAATGCCAAAGCCGGCGAAAACCAGAAAAAAGGACGATGAACTTCTTTCTGGCGGAGCACTGCACTAATTCCATATTGATTCTCTCATTTGAGATATATATCATGAGAGTGGCCGCTCAGGCGGTGCGTGGGAAGAATAGGTCTTTGACAACCGAAATAGCAGCCAGCACCCGATTTTTAGTGCTGACTGAAGGGGCTAAGAGATTATAGCATCCCTGCACCACGTCTGTTAATCAAGTAGTAAAAATTGCAGTACGGTCCAGGATGAGATTCCTCCTTCAGCTCAAAATTTTGGAGGGTCGGGCACTCCGGGTTGACTTTCGCTAAGTCCTTATTTTTCGGGGTGGACCGGGGGGTAGGCGGCAGAGCGGCTAAGGTTTACCGAAAAGCAAACCCAGAACCTTTGAAACGCAGAGGAACGGAGGGGAGCAGAGGAGGCAAGAGTAACAACAGAGGAGGCAAGAGTAACAACCATATCCATACCGCGGATCAACACGGATGAGCGCGGATCAGGACCATTGGTTACAATCTGCGGAAATCCGTTCGATCAGTGTTTATCAGCGGTAAGGGTTTCAGCATCACGCGATCACCAGTTCCCCGCCGTGCTGCTTTTCCAGTTCC
>JAICYU010000117.1 GCA_025934025.1 Terriglobales bacterium | reverse complement strand
TTGAACATGGCAGCGTTGCCCTTGTACACGTTCTGCGAAGTGAACGTGAACATGTGATCGTGGAACCAGTGGGTTGACATGGTCTCGTGCCAGTCGCCCGGGACATTGTTGATCCCGCCGTTGTCGGCAGGACTGCCGGCCCGCGGATCGCTGGCGGCGGTGTTCACTGAGCGGAATCCCGCCAGCACGATCGGCCAGTGATAGTCGTAGAACTGGCCGGGGAAGAAGAACGCGCCGGTAAAGCCGTCATTCTCCGCGCCATGGTGGCCGTTGTGCTCGTGCGTGGAAATGGTGTTTTTGCCGAAGCCGTTGTTGGCATTGTTTGCCGGCAGTTTGTTGTGATGCCGGAACAAAATCGGTTCTCCGTAACGGCCCTGCACCAGCTTCGGAGGAATCGTCCCATTGAAGGTCCAGACTGAGTTCGCATCCTGCGTTGGGAAGCCCGGATGGAACTTGCAGTCTATGTCCTGAGTGCTGTCAATCCCGGAATTGTATTTGCTATCAACCTGGGGATTGTAGCCGGTGTTGTTAATTGCATTGAATCCAGGATTCTTCTGCGCCTGGGCCTGTGACATTTCCACCGAGATTTGCGGTGCGTGATCATTGAAGCCCTGGTGCGCCCAGATTGCTCCCGGCGGACGGCCTTCGATCGGTCCCATGCTGCCTGCTGGAAGACCAAAACCAGCATCGAGAACCTGCATGGTTTGGTTGGAGCACGCTTGCGGCACCGGGGTGAGATCTCCGCCCATTGGGTTATTGCCGCGCCGGATTACGTCGAAGCGGGGCATCGGCGTGCTGAAGTCCTGCACGCCAAAAAGAGGGCTGCGCGGCGCGCCCGTGGGAATTCCATTTCCGACATTGCCGCTACCGCTGCTGCCGCTGCCGCCACTGGCATAAACGCTGGTGGCAAACGGGCTAAGTCCGCCAATGGGAGCCAATGCTCCGCCTGCGGTGATGAGACCCCACTTCATGAGTTCTCGCCGCGTTACTTTTCCTTGAGAATAGGCACGGAGAATCTCTGCCCGATTCTTGCGGGCATTCTCCGCCTCCCGGACGCGCGCTTTCGAAGCGTCCTTAGGAAGATAGATAAAACCATCACTCATAGCTGCGCTCCTTGTGATTGCGATCAATCAAAATCCGGCGGCCCTGTTTTTCGGCAGAAAGGGTCCTCGGATCAAAACATCCGCGTTCAGCTCGCTTTTGCGGTAAAGCCCGGAAGGATCGCAGAGCGGCATCCGACTGACAGATGACGTTCTTACGAAATTAAGCCGTTCTTAGGGTAGGAGGATGGACTTAGAAAATCCTAAAGAAAACATTAAAAATTCTAATTTTCCAATTAAATAGCCTTGTCCCTTGCACGCAGTCCCAGGCGCGGCTAAGTAACGGAAAACAGGGACTATTGGCAGCAAGGGTATTCCCGAATCGTCGGCTCCCGTTTAGCATCTACTTGAGTATGAATGGCATTAAAACGGCATTTCTTTTAACCCTTTTGACGCTGTTTGCCATAGGCATTGGGGACTATTTCGGCGGGCAGAACGGCATGATTCTGGCGTTTGTGATTGCCGGAATCATGAACTTCGTGTCGTATTTTTTCTCTGACAAGATCGCCCTTGCGATGTATCGCGCGCGTCCGGTAAGCCGTGAAGAGCTGCCGCGGGTCTATCAGGTAGTGGAGCGGCTTTCCGCCAAGATCGGGATTCCGGTGCCGAAGATTTATGTGATCCCCACCGATTCTCCCAACGCCTTTGCTACTGGCCGCAGCCCGAAGCATGCTTCAGCGCAGTGACGCAGGGGATTCTCGGCCTGTTGGATGACGAAGAACTGGAAGGCGTGTTGGCGCATGAACTCGGCCACGTGCGGAATCGTGACATCCTCACCAGTTCGATTGCCGCGACGCTCGCGGGCGCGATTACACTGCTGGCGCGCTGGGCCTATTATGCGGAAATCTTTGGCGGCTTCGGAGGAAGCGGAGGTGATCGCGACCGACGTGGCGGAGCTTTTGGCGGGTTGCTGATGCTTTTCCTGGCGCCGATTGCCGCAACGCTGATTCAGCTCTGGGTGTCGCGCACGCGCGAATACCAGGCCGATGCCAGCGGAGCGCATTACACTGGCAATCCTTACGCTCTGGCCCGCGCTCTGCAAAAGCTCGATGTCAATTCCAAGCGCGTACCGATGGTGGCCACGCCTTCGACTGCCCACTTATTTATCGTGCAGCCCCTGCTGGGCGTAGATTTTGCCAGCCTGTTCTCAACTCATCCACCGATCTACAAACGGATTGAGCGGCTCACCGGCAGGCCGGCAGAGCTTCAGTAAAAAGCTTCATCACCCTGCGCTGTGACTGCGCTCACTGCTGGAACGTCACGGTAGCCTGGAAGTAGAACTCCGCAGCTCAAAGCAAAAAACCGGTCGCGGACCCTGCTCTCCGCGACCGGCTTTCTCTGTCCAGCAAAGGCATGCCGGACACAAGTCATCCCTTCTGCTCCGGCCCGATGGATTCTACCCTTATTGACTTTGCGGCTGGCGCTTCTGCATGCCAGAATGCTTCGCCACCGGACGCATCTGGAGTTCCTGCGCCGTTTTAAAGCTAAGCGAGGTTTCGGCCGGAAGCTGTTTCTTGCGTCCGGTGTAAACCTGAGCTCCGGCTCCGCCCGCGCCGCCGACCAACGCGCCAATGGCAGCACCCTTGCCGCCGCCCAGCAGAGCACCCAACACGGCGCCTACCGCGGCGCCGCCGCCCACGTACTTCGCGGTCCGCTTGTTCGCGCCCAGACCACCCGGTGCGGAGCTGCCGTTACCACCGGCTGCCTCTAAAGCGTATGTTTGTCCGTTCACCGTCACGTTGCGAAGATCGAGATTGGTATCTTTTTTGTCTTCGGTTGGCACTGCAACCAACCGCGCCGGCGAGCCGCGAGGAATCAGCACGGCCCCGGAGCTGTCAACAACATCGTTGCTCACCGTTGCTCCGAAGTGCGCATTGGCAGCAGGCTTTGCCGGGATGGCCGTATTGGTTTTTACTTTGATGTCAGTTCCCGAGGGCAACGTGTGCATTTGCTGCGCGACCATGCCAGTTGCCAGGAACATCAGAAGGGGAAGAAGGAATTTGGTTTTCATGTCGTTCTCCACCTTTCCCATGATGCGGGAGGTGAATGGCGGGTTGTGGGAAAGGAGATCTCATCTTTTCTTTCGTTCCTTCTTGTAGTCGTAATTCTCGTCGTAGTCGATCGTGCCAAAAAGAGACAGAACTTCTTCCTGCTTGTTCTCAGAGGTCCCAAAATCCGGCACGCGCAAGTCACCAATCCGCGGGATAACCACGCCCGAACCGCGTAATCGAGATTTTGCGAAGAATTCCGCCAATGAGTTCCTGCGCAGCTTTGGCGTACTCGCAGTACCCTTTTTTGATTTCACTTGCTTCCGTTCCTTCATTCGCACTCTCCTCGTATGCACGCTCTTCCATACTCTCATCCCGATTGCTGCCTTACAATGATTCATGGTGACTCCTCCCATCCGCCTCCTTGCCGTAGATATAGACGGCACGCTGACCGATCCTCACTTCCAAGTCTCAGAGCGCAACATTAATGCCCTGCGAGCGGCGCACGAGGCGGGAATCGCGGTCATGCTGGCCACTGGACGCCGTCATGACTATGCCCTGCCGATTGCGCGGCAGTTCGGGTTCCCGCTGGTTCTAGCTAGCTCCAATGGTGCGGTAGTTCGCTCCAGCGACGGTGAAACGTTCTTCACCGATTTTCTGCCTCGGGAGACCGCACGCAAGCTCATTCGGCACATGGACCGCTTTCGCCGCAATGCAGTGCTCACCTTCGACCGTCCGGGCCACGACGCGCTCGTATTGGAGCGCTTTGAAGAACTGAACCAGACCATCTCGCGTTGGCTGGAGACGAACCGGCAGTACATTCAATACGTTTCCCCGCTGGAAAATGCAGTTTCGGTCCAAGACCCCGTGCAGGCGATGTATTGCGGTCCGGTAGCGCTGATGATCGGGGCGCAAGCTCGGCTTGCGGAGGCTGGCTTTCTTGACGAGATCACCATCCTTCGCACGCAATATGACCATCGCGATCTCACAATCCTGGACATCCTGACTCGCGATTGCTCCAAGGGCCACGCTTTGCGCCGCTGGGCTGAGCAACAGGGGATTCCTCGGGAACAGATCATGGCCATCGGCGACAACTACAACGACCGCGAAATGCTTGAATATGCAGGAGTTCCGGTGATCATGGGGAACGCCTCTTTGGACCTGCGGCAGAGCGGCTGGCGCGTGACTGCCAGCAATGCCGAAAGCGGAGTAGCAGTCGTACTGGAAGAGCTACTTGGGGCTGGCTTTCCGGAACCAATTCGGGGAAAATAGCAAAGTTCGCGTTTGTATGAAGTTCTCCCGTCCCATCCTGCTCGGTTTGGCCTTACTCATTGGCCAGCTTTCCGCCTCCGCCGCGGAAGTGGCTGTGCTGCGGAATGGGGCATCCATCTCTTTCGTGCGGAAAGAGGAAGTCGGCAACGTTACCCGGCTTTATGTTTCCGGTGGTTTTATGGACGTGGCCACCGCTGACATCGTTTCCTTCGAGAAAGATGATTCTCCTTTTTCGGCAACAACCGAAACGGCCACGAGTTCTGCGCCAATCACGCCTTCTGCAAGCACTCCGCAAGCTTCAGCGCCAGTTGATCTCGATCAAGTGGTTCGCGATGCCAGCAGCCGCTATCAACTCGATCCTGATTTTGTGAGCAGCGTGATCAAAGCGGAAAGCAACTTTAAGCCGCACGCGGTTTCTCCTAAAGGGGCGCAGGGACTGATGCAGCTTATGCCCGGGACCGCCGCGCAGCTCGGCGTGAAAGATCCATTCGATCCGCGAGCCAACGTCGAAGCCGGAACAGCGCACCTGAGTTCCCTACTTGAGCAGTATCACAACGATCCCATCAAAGCTCTGGCCGCATACAATGCGGGGGCACACCGAGTCCAGCAGTATCACGGCGTTCCGCCCTATCGCGAAACTCGCGCCTATGTCTCGAAGATCGTGCGCGACTTCAATGCGAAAAAACTGGCGCAAAAGAAAGCGGGACAGGCAGCAATGAAGAATGCAAGAAAGAAATCGGTTGCGCCGACGGCGGAGCCGCAGCGCGCCAGCGTCACCAAGCCGCAGAAGCCCGCCTGACCTGAACAGTTACAATAACAAAGATGCGTTTTGTGCTGCGCCCTGGAACTCAGGGCGTTGTTGTTTTACACGGCAGTGTTCCCCATCGTACGTCATGAGCAAGCGCCGAATCATCGTCACCACCGCCGTGCTGGCCCTTCTCGCTGGGCTGATCTATTTGCAGGTGCGCACGTGGCGCAAGTTTGACTGGCATCGCTTCATCGCGGCCACGCAGCATACCAGCAAAGGTTATCTCGTCGGCGGCATTGCGCTGGTCTATGCCGATTATCTTTTGCGCGCGGTGCGTTGGAAGATCCTGCTGCAGCCGATGTGCGAAACCAAATCCTCGCGGCTGATCGCTCCCACCATGATCGGCTTTACCGGGATGGCGCTGCTGGGCCGCCCGGGCGAGTTCATCCGGCCTTACCTGATCGCCCGCAAAGAAAACCTGAAAATGTCATCGCAGCTTGCGGTGTGGACGGTGGAGCGCATCTTCGATATGGCTGCTTTTGGCCTCATCATGGCCATCAACATTCTCTGGTCCGCGGAAGAGCTGCGGCGACTGCCGGGCTTTCTGGAAGCTCCGCAGAAACAGGTTGGGCGCTGGCATCTCTCATCGTTTGCGTTGTTTGAGCTCTCCGGACTGGCGCTGCTCCTGCTGGTGGCGGTGATTGCCGCTGTGGCTTTCTGGATTCGCCGCAATCCGGCAACCGCTTCGGCGTTTTTCCGGCGGATTTTTGGCGTGTTCTCTCCCCGCGTCGGCGAAGGCGCTTACCACCGCGTGCATGCCTTCGGCGAGGGGCTCAACACCATCAAGAATTTCAAGTCGTTTCTTCAAGTCAGCGGATTATCTATCGCCATCTGGCTCGTTATCGGATTTGCTTATGTTTCCGTTACTCATGCCTACCACCGCCTGGCGCACTTCACCCTCGCCGCGGTTCTGCTTTTGACTGCGGGCAGCGTGATGGGTGGGATCCTGCAGTTGCCTGTGGTAGGCGGTGGCTCCCAGCTTGCGACCATCGCGATTCTCAAACAGATCATGCTGCCAGATCGCCCTGGAATGGCCGAACTAGCGACGAGCTGCGGCATCATGCTCTGGCTGATCACTTTTATGTCGGTGATTCCCGCGGGCCTCATTTTGGCCCATTTCGAGCGCGTATCTTTGCTCAAGCTGGAAGAGGAGAGCCAGCAGGAAGAAGTGAAGGCGTTGGAAGAAGGATAAGCGCGCAGGACGCATCCCAGGCATCGTGCCGATCGTTGAGTCCTTCAGTGGAATCTCCGGTTAATCACTTAACTGCTCCTTGAAAAGAATTTGCAAAAAGGAACTTACCTCTCTAGAACTGTTGCTACTATTTGATCCAGAGCTCCCCCAAATAGAGAAAAGCAGCCCCTGCGCAATGGGTTTGGGTGCGAGTGTCTCTGGGCCATGGAACCTGATATTGCTGATAAACGGACTGCTTATCGCTACCTGCTTCGGTTGGCCCGGCCATATTGGCCGCATCTCTCTTTAATTTTTATCCTGAACCTGATTGCGGCGCCGATTGCGCTGTTGCTTGCGTTCCCGCTGAAGATTGCTGTGGATAACGTAATCGGCGACCATCCCTTGCCGCCGATCTTACAAACGTTTGTTCCGGGATCGCTTCACTCATCCAAAGGCGGCAGTCTTGCCGTAGCAATCGGGCTGCTGCTGGTGCTCAGCATTGCCATGAACCTGCAATCCTTTGCAGCATGGCTGCTGCAAACCTTTACAGGAGAAAAGCTGGTGCTCGACTTCCGTACCCAGCTTTTCTGGCACGTGCAGCGCATGCGTTTGATGTTCCATGACAGGCGCGGAACCAACGAACTCGCCTATCGCATTCAGAACGACGCGCCCGCCATCCAGTATGTATTCCTGCAGGGTGTAATGCCGCTGGTAAGTTCGGCATTCACTTTTTTCGGACTGCTCTATGTGACGGTGAAGATTGACTGGGTGCTGGCAATGATCGCCGTCTCGGTCTCGCCGCTCTTGTTTTTGCTGGCCGGCAAATCCAGCCGCCGCGCTCGCGCCGGATGGGACGGCGTGAAGAAACTCGACAGCTCCGCCATGCTGGTGCTCTACGAAGCCCTCTCTTCGATTCGCGTGGTAAAGGCTTTTGGGCAGGAAGACTTTGAAGACCAACGCTTTCGTCTGCGCTCGCGGCATCGGATGCAGAAGCAGGTAAGGGTAGCGTCGATTCAGGCATTGTTTCATGTTTTGATTACGACCACCATCGCAATTGGAACAGCCGCAGCCATGTGGGTAGGTGTGGACCACGTCCGCGCCGGCATTCTGACCTTGGGCGAACTGCTGCTGGTGATGGCCTACATGACGCAGCTTTACGAGCCGCTCAAAATCATCAGCGGCAAGTTGCCGGAGCTCCAGGGCTGGATGGTGAGCATCTACCGAGCCGTGGCGCTGATGGATGAAGCTCCCGAAGTCAACGAGCCGGAGCAAGCCTTAGCCCTGCAACGCGCGAGCGGCGACGTTGAATTCCGCAACGTGAGTTTCAGCTATCCATCTTCAGGCCGGGCGCTCGAGGACGTAAGCTTTGAGATTCCGGCGGGCGCCCGCGTCGGCATCATTGGCGCCAGCGGATCCGGCAAGAGCACGCTGATGAATCTGCTTACCCGCTTTTACGATCCTGAGAGCGGCGAAATCTTGCTGGACGGCAACAACCTGCGAAGCTATCGGTTGGCCGATTTGCGGCAGCAGTTCTCCATCATGTTGCAGGAACCCGTCGTGTTCTCAGCCACGGTGGCGGAGAACATTGCCTATGGCCGCCACGAAGCGAGCCGTGAAGAGCTCATGGCCGCGGCCCGTGCAGCCCGTGCTGAAGACTTCATTCTCGCGTTGCCGAATGGCTACGACACGAAAGTCGGCGAGGGCGGCTGCCGTCTCTCCGGCGGGCAGCGCCAGAGGCTGGCAATCGCGCGCGCTTTTCTGAAGAACGCTCCCGTTCTCATCTTCGACGAGCCCACCAGCGCCGTGGACATTCACACCGAGCAGGAGATCATGCACGCGACGGAGCAGCTCATCCGTGGCCGGACAACGTTCATCATTGCCCATCGCCTGAGCACGGTGAAGGAATGTGATCTGATTCTGGTCCTGCGCCAGGGACGCATGGTAATGCTGACTCCGGACTTCCAGAGGGCCACGCGAGCGGTTGAAGGTCTACCGGAGCCGGAATTTACTCCCAAAGTTGCGGCGGCGAGATAGCGTTATTTCGTTCCCGCGTTCAATTCAACATCCCGGACGTTGGCCGGTCCCGTGGGAAGAACGACCTGTCGCGTGATCTCTTTTCCCTGATGTTCTACCACAATGGTGAAGCTCCCAGCCGGCAGCGAGCGGAAGATGAACGCGCCGTTCTCGCCGGTTTTCGTTTCCAGCGAGAGCTCTTTAAGATGGACGGTGGCTCCTGCGAAAGGCACGGTCTTGAGCGCCTGGTTGTCGTAAACGAGAACTTTTCCTGCGATGGAGCGCATCGCTTTCGCTGAAAATTTCACGCTGGCAGGCTTTCCCGGATCAACTACCGCCTGCTGCGGCTCCAGTTCCTGCAATGAATATCCAGCAGGGTACGATTCGGGAACGGTGGCAACGGTATACGTCCCAGCGGGGAGGCCGGGGAACGTGAACTTGCCATTGCCGCCGGTGATCACGCGGCGGGTGAACTTCTCTCCGCGCAACTCCACCGCAACGCTTCCAATGCCCGCTCCGGCATCGTTCACCACATAGCCAAACACCTGGCCTTTGGCGAAGTTGATGCCGAAATCCACCGTGTTATTGATGTCCGTTGTCGCCGGAGAATCGGTAGTGTAGTAGAAGGGATCGGCGCTTTGCATCTTCGCTTCCACGCTGTGGACGCCATAAGGAACATGGTGGAAGGAGTAGAAGCCGGTCGCGTCAGTGTGGGTCACGCGCTGATCGTCCAACCGCACCTCAACATCGCTGATCACGGGCTGTCCGCGGTAGATGGCTGCGGCATCGTCATCGCGGAAAACGTGGCCCTGGATCACGCCGTGCCGCCCCGGAAGCAAAAAGCTTGGCGCGGAGTAAAAGCGGTGCTGCAGCGAAGCCATGAACACAGGATGGCGATCGCTGCTGCCATTAGAGGTGGTCGCAACCTCACCGGCGGACCCTACGATGTTGGTGTTCTCTGTGAGCCGCTGCGTATAGCTCAAGGTGGCGGTGGTCAGCGCCAGCTTGCTTTGGATCAGTTCCGTGTTGCTGTGGAAGTAGCTGAAGTCCACTTGTTGACGGTGCTGCTGCGCGCGCGAGAGCCAGGTCACCATGGCGCCTTCATCATTGCGGGCAGGCGCCAGATCAACACTGAACAAATTAGTAAAACCCAGAGTTTCCAGCAACGCGGTATTGCGCAGCAAATCGGCGAGCTGATCCGGCGTGGTGGCGGTGATTCCGGCGCGGAGCAGCGCATCCTGCAATCCCGGAATTTGCGAAAAGATGGCAGCCACGGTGGGCACCTGAACATCGTGGCGGAAGAAAGCGCTGCCATGGAACTGGCCGGCCGAGCCGCGTACGTTCACCGAGTAATCGTTGCCGCCGGAGCCATCAAAGTTGATCGTTCGCTGGTACTGGAAGCCGCTGCCGAAATGCCGGGTGGAGTAATCAATTCCCGCAGGAACGCTGAAAGTTTCACTCAGAGAGCTGGCAGGCTGAATGCTCTTGAATCGGGAGAACGTACCGCCTGTGCTCAGCGAGACTTTAGGAGTCAACTTATAGTTGACCAATCCGCTGGTGGTAAACGTGTCCTGTTTCAGGATGGGTAGGTCGAAATTCGACTGGCTCAGGTCAAGACTGGTATAAACGCGCTCGTTCACCTTGTGGGAAGCGTTCAGATCGGCAAAGAGGCCGTGTTGATTGTTCACGCCGAGCGAAGCAAAGTCCCGTGAAGTCACGCGCAAGCTGCCGGTAAAATGATCGGTCTCGCTGTCGTAATTGCCGCGGCTGGCGAAAGCGACTCCCTTGCCGAAGCCCCATTCCGCCACGAGCTTTGCTTTGTCTTTCAGCGCATATTGGTACTCCACCGTTCCTACAGCTCCATTCTTCGAGAGCGTCTGCTGCGAAAGCGGGTTCTGGAAATAGAAGAAGTTCGACTGGACGGAGTTGTGGTCGTCGAGCTTGAACAGGCGCGAAACTCCGCCGAGGTATTCGCGGTCGGTGCTTAAGAATAATCCCTGGAAAGTGGCGACAGAAGTGAAGCCGGCGTGGAATTGCCAGTCGCCTTCGCGCATGTGTACGCCCCGCACCAGAAACCCGTCCACAGTGAGCGGAGAGTTGGTCACCATCTGGTCAAGGAAGGTGTAGTCGCTGTGCGGCCGCCCGATTTCATACGAGAGCAGAGGGAAACCGACAGCGGAGACGGACGAGCCGGCGGAAAACAAG
>JAICYU010000168.1 GCA_025934025.1 Terriglobales bacterium | reverse complement strand
TTCGGGAAACGACGGCGGTGTTTCGGTGAGCCGGGATGGTGGCAACACGTGGCGGGAGCGTTCAAGCGGGATGGTTACCACAATGTTCTATAGTCTTGACGTGGCCGCCTCCAACGGAAAGGTCTTTGGCGGAGGCACTCAAGATAACGGCATTCTGATTGCCGGCGTGGGAGACGCGAAAGAGCGCGATTTCTACCGGGCCGTCCCGGGCGATGGCGGCTGGATCGTTTTCGATCCCGCTCAAGAAGGCAACCTGTTCGGCTGCATTGCCGGATTCGAGGTGTTCCGGCACCGGAGGGGCAAGCCGTGGGATTTCGCGCATTGGAAAAATGTAAAGCCTAAGCCAAGCCAGATTTCGGACCGCGAGACTCGCCAGCGCGCTTTCAATGTCCTGGCCATTGCCCCGTCTGCGCACCGCGGCGCGAGAACGCTTTGGGCGGGTACGAACCGGCTATGGCGCACGGACAACAACGGGCAGCGTTGGAGGACCGTCTCGGGCTCCTTTGACGGCTCGCCGATTTCAGCCATTGGAATTGCCCGCGCGAGACCCAAATTGATGTTCGTGGGTACCACGCTCGGCGGTATTTTTCGCAGCCAGGATGGCGGCAGCACATGGTCGCAAAGCCTCTCCTGCGCCGACATTCCCGCACGCGCTATCACGTCCATTGAGCCCCATCCGAAGTTCGCCGACACAGTCGTAGTGACTGTCGCCTCCAGCGGAGTTCAGAACTCCGGCGTGGAACTCCTGACAGGATATGACTTGCCTTATCGCCACGTGTTCCGTTCCCGGGACATGGGCAATACGTGGCAGGATATCGATGGCGGCGCGCTGCCAAATGTCGTCTTCTACGCGGCTGCTTTCGAAACCCACGCACCGTATCGCCTCTTTGTGGCGGGCGATGCGGGTGTCTGGGGCGAGACAGAAGGTAAATGGTTGAACGTCAGCGGGAATCTGCCAACTGTGGTTGTGTCCGATCTGGTCTACCACGATAAGGACCGTACGCTGACTGCCGCGACCTATGGAAGAGGCGTCTGGCGCATGCGGCCGGGGAAGCAGGCTATTGATGCGGTTGATGCGGGCCCGGCCCAGGAGCAAATCCACATCGCGGTTGGCCTGCGCCTGGATCCGCGCGTCGCGGCTCCCGCTCTATTGTCCCCGCCGGATGGCATGGCCGTCGATCGCTCCAGCGAGCAAACGCTGGTGAAGCTAACGCCTGTCGCCGATGCGGTGGGATACCAACTCGAGTTCGCCGGGGCCGATGGCTTTACCTCTGGCTTCACGTCCACGACACCGGAAATAGAGCTGCCTAGATTGGGAAATGGCAAGTGGCGGGTTTGGGCCCTGCTCCCAGGCGGCTTGCGGTCTGCCGCATCGAAGTGGCGCACTATCACGTACCGCTAGCTCACCTTCGCGAATCCCGGAGGAACATCAAACAGCGCCGGATCGAGCGACTTCTCTTCCAGTTCGGTCACCTGAATCTGATTTATAGAGGTGAGGGAGAGAAAACCTGACGGCTGGCTCACCCGGCGCAGAATCCCAAGCTGAAACAGTGAGAAGATGAAAGGATGAAACGGGAAGACTTTGTCCGGCTGGTGGAAGAGGCGCTCGATTCGCTGCCCAGGGAGTTCCGCAAGCGGATGAGCAACATTGCCGTTCTGGTGGAGGACCTGCCGCCTGAGCCATTGCCTTCAGGAAATCTGCTTCTGGGGCTGTTCCATGGCGTCCCCATGACCAGGAAGAGCGTCTTTGATCTGCCGACGGGGCCGGATTACGTGACGCTTTACCAGAAGAACATTGAAGCAGTCTGTTCCACCCAGGAAGAAATCCGCGAGCAAATCCGCATGACCGTGATCCATGAAGTGGGCCACTATTTCGGGATGGATGAAGAGCAGTTGAAGGACGTTCGCTAGCGCTCGCTCTCGCTGCCCAAGCGAGTGATATCCCATCCGCTGGCCGGAAGCGTCGCCGCTTCGGGCCAGATCTCTGTTGGTCGCAATTATGGAAACGGATGCTTAGCGGCGTGAAAAGAACGGCAGCGTACCGGCGCCCCGAGCGGAAGCGCTCCCGGCAAGAAAACGTCCCCTGGAAAAAATACTCGCCCATTTCGAGGAACAGACAAAATTCGACCATAAAGATCCGCAAAAAGTTTACGCTGCTTCTCGCTCTAAAAAGGCGAACGGTTTGGAGCACGAAGTCGCTGGATCGTTGATTCTTCAGGCCTAGGTCTCCTAATTGGGCAGCCGTTGAGACCCAGAAGTGCATGAAGGCAGCATGAGTATCAGGATTGATGCTGTTTTATGCTAATCGCGCATGCGTCTTCTTCTGTCAAAGGGATGGGGGCACAATTAAGAACATCCGTGCTTTAGGACCGTTTTGGCAAATCTGTTGACGGCTGTACGCGTAAGCGGGAGGGGTTTTTCTTCGACGTCTGGAGCCACAGCCACCCCTCTATTCAAGAGATCATCCGGTTTGATTCCGAGGCGCCATACGCGTTCCTGGAGCGGAGCTCGCGCTCCAACGATTGGCTCCAAGATGATCGGGTTCTGGCTGAACAGCTCCATTGCTTCAGAAGCATACTGCAAGGCGCGCGCCTTATCTTTCTTATGCGAAAAATATTCAGCTTCACTGATCAGGTGTTCAAGTAAGACCCACTTGTGCGATATTTTGGTTCTCTTAGCTAAAGCCTTTTCCGATTGCCCATGCGCTTTTTCGGGATCTCCAACCCGCTCCAACAAGAGCTTGCGGATGACATCGCGGTGGGTGGCGCTGGAGTCAAATCGCCCAAGTCGGTCAAAATCGTCAGCCTGCTCTTCCAACTCTTTGAGGAGAATCGGTAGCGGTTCCGTCCTGTTCAGTTTCCCAGTCTCGGCCTTAATTAACCCTTCCCGCCGTCGAGAGGAATTTTTGTCGAAATTGAACTGCTGATGAGAACGTGAGTATGTTGGAATCTTCTCTCGGAGTTGTACTGCAGCCGCGAGCACTTCAGCGGATTCCTGCCAACGGGAATAATCAAACAGGACGAGGGCGACGCGGTCTAAGAGCAACCACCGAACCGCAATACCGATGTCATATTGCTCGCACAGGCGCTCGGCCTCCCGAAAGATCGCTGCGAGCCAATCACCCCACCGCAACGGCCTCAAAGCCGAGGTTGCCTCTGTGAGAGCATCAACCGCTTCCGAGAAAGCCCCCTGCTTTTCAAAAAAATATGCGGACAACCGTGCTTTGCCATAGGCGTGCCAATACTTTCCATCCCAGTAGTCGGTGCGAGCCCCACCGAGAAGGTTTTCTGGCCTCAACCCTGACGGAATTGCGTTGTCCCTGCCATGTGCCCGGTCCATTGCTTGATTGTGGGTCGGACATAGCAAGATTAGGCGTTCTGGATCTGCCATTCGAATGCTTGCATCTTCGTACAGGTGGGCAACGTCGACTGCTTCGGATGAATGACAAACTACGCACTCGTTTTGAAAACGATCGCGAATCAGCTTAAGCGTTGGGCATCGTAACGGAAAGCGAGCCACTACAACACCTCCGATTTGGAGAAGCTCGAGAGTAGCTGGAGAATATCTATTTACAGATGATAACTCCAGTTCAGCTTTATCGAAAACCGTTCTGCTGCCAAACACCTCCGCTAAGAGGCGCTGGAGCATCGGGACCAAGCTCATCGATGAAACGACTCGCCAACGTTTGGACCAACCTTCCTCTTCCCCGGAAACGAGCACCGATTTGGAACGCTATCCTAGATTCAATACTCGTGAAAGATGATATGCACAACACTTCTTTGGGCCTTGTGATTGCAACATAGAAGAGCCTGCGCTGCTCTTTCAACGTGCGCTCTTGCTCTTCCAACGGTAGCTCGTAATCAATGGTAGGAATTAAGCCTTCATTGCAGCCCGCGATTATCACAACTTTGCTAGTCAGGCCTTTTGATTTGTGTAAGCTCATGATCCGGACGTATTGACCTGCCTCAGGCATTTCAGGCTGCGTGATGTAGGTGGTCAAAACGTCCCTCAGTTGCGCCGCATTCATGTTTCTGTCGACCGCCCCCGCGAGAATAGCCGCGTCACGCATCAGCTGGGCGTCTTGTTCGTCATCGGGAAATAAATAGTCAAGCAATGCGATGCCTGTCAGATTCTGTACTGCATTCAGCTCGTCTTTCAATTCAGTAAATCGCCGAACAATTCTCGTTGTGCCGCCAATCCTGAGCCGTCCTTCTTCCATGGCGTTGAGAGCATCATAAAGATCCTCACCTTCCGCCTCGCAGTAAGCGCGTAAACGGCGGTATTCCCCAGCATTCCATGAGGGGCTCCCCAGGCCAAGCCAAAAACGCAAAGCAACACGGTCATTGTTTGCTGCTGCTAGGCCAAGCAGCGAAAATGCTCGTTGTGCAAAATCCGATTCAAGGGCCTCCTCGTGGTAAAAGCTGTGCGTCGCGATGTCACGTGCAATAAGAGCGTCTCTAATTCCGTAGCCAATTAGCCGACGAGGTGTAAGGATCAGAATGTCACCTAGGGAATTGCCTCTCCGCTCAATCAATTGCGCGATGTAGGCAGCGAGTCCTGCTGCCTCGGAATCCACCGATGGCCACTGCACGATGCGCACTTCTCCTTCAGGGTTCGTCGGAAGCGGTCTTAAGCGTGCGGACGCATTTGCAGCATGATTTGCCCGGATGAGATGGTCTGCTAACCTGACAACGAGTCGAGGGCAACGCCTGCATTCTACAAGCTCCTCGTCGTGAGTTGGATTGTGCACGTCAGCGAATTCGATGATGCCTTCAGGGTGCGCATGGCGGAAGCTGTAGATCGACTGGTCCTCATCTCCAACAACCGCAAAGGCGCTGTTTGCCGCCAAGGTGTCAAGTAATTCCTGTTCAGCTCGGTTCAGATCTTGATATTCGTCTACGATTACATTGTCGAATGCCGTAAGCTCTGGGGCGGCTGGATTGTTTCGGAGGTAACGCAAAGTTTCTGGTATGAGTTCGCCAATCAGCATTGCAGAGTGAAATCGAAGCCAACCCAGTAAGGCGTCTTGGAACGCCCTGTCAACTGGATCGGCTGGCCAGCCGGGTTCTTCTTGTTGGAGTCTGGCCCAAGCGGCCTCAAACGCCCTAATACGTTTCGTCCGGTCACGTTTCGTCCCAAAATCGTCAGGATTATCCAGGTCCTCAAGTAAAGGCGCTCCCTCGAACTGCAACACACCTGATTTTGCAAACATGACGACGGGTCGTGGATATCTCCCGAGATTCTCCAGAACTTCACGTTGGGCTAAAACGGAGAAGCAAAATGCATGCAGGGTTCCCGCTCTTATGTTCTCGCAACCGGGCACGTCAAGTCCTCTTAGTTCGCGGACCAAATCAGCCGCAGCAGTGCGCGTGAAGGTTACCGCCAAGACTCTGCGGGCGTTTTGTCCCTCCTCTAACAGCCTTGCCACCCGCCTTTTCATGGCAAAGGTCTTTCCCGTGCCAGGTCCAGCCATGACCCGCAGCGGTGTGTCTTCTGTTGCGGCTATATTCCGGGAGATGCCAGCTAGCCCATCGTCCCAAGGCATATGTCCTCCGAGGGTCTGTTAAATCTGCTCAGATGCGGGTCATACAGCAGCCAGGCTAAACGCAAACGGATTGGCAGCTTGTTCGGTTGCTTTGCGTTGCCGAAGTTTCATGGTATTACAACCTTTCCCGAAATTACATGGCGGATATATGTAAGCGTATTGAAACTAGAGGAAGCTTCGGCTCAGCGAGCACGCTACACTGCGCATCAGAAGACACTCGGTCGGGAATGGTTTAGTCTACAATGTTTCCGAATTCCGTCAATGTACAGGTGAAAGTGAGTGGCAGACGAGGATAAGGTGGTAGCGGCCGGGGTTGAAGCTGCGTTAAAGCCGTTTGCGGAGTTGCTTGAAAGGATCGCCGGTCCGGCGGCCGAGGAGTTTGGGCTGACGCTCAAGGATCATGTGCGGGTGTTTCGATTCAAGCGGCGACTGCGCTTATTAGAGCAACTGAAAAAGATGGTCGCCGGATCAAGAATTGAGCCGAGCCATGTGCCGTTCAATGTTCTTCTTCCTATCATCGAAAATGCTTCAATTGAGGAATCGGACCAACTGCAAGACAAATGGGCGGCCATGCTTGCCACTGCCGCAATTCAGCGAGGCGTCCATCCGTCTTTTCCCGAAATATTAAAGCAATTAAACGAGAGCGATGTTCTGTACTTGGACGCCACCTACGAATATGAAACAGGTAAAAAACAACTGGACACAGATCGAACCTCTCAACCAAGACAACGAAAGAGGCACTATGAGGAACTCGATGACGATTTGGTTTTGAAGGTCGCGAAAGCCATGGGCATGTCGCTAGCTGATGCCGATGAGGCTCGCAAAAAAGTACGTTTTTCCCCTGCGCGCGCTGGGTTCGCAGAAAATGTCATTCGCCTAGGGCTGATGCGGCCAGTGAAAGATCTCGGCGATAGACTCACAGGCTTTGGCACGAGATTCGTGAAAGCCTGTCGTGCTCCGGTTCTGAACAATGACCGAACCGGATAACGCATGACAGTAGTGGACCGACGGGACGTTCACCCGCCGAGAAGAAGCTTCAAGTACTCGATGCGTCTTTCTTGGGTACCACATCGCGAGCTCAGTACATATGTGTTCGGTGCAGCGCTAGCCGAGCTGAGCAAGGTCGAGGCCTGCGAAGAGGTTCTCGCCCGAGCCCAGGACCACGGGACAGAAGGCGAGGTGCAGCTCGTTGATGAGACCGGCGCATAGGAATCACTGGGACCATCCGGGACAGACGCACGTCCCCCACAAGTCGATTGCAGCTTCTTCAAGCTCCGCACGCCGTAAGCTCGCGCCTGCCCATTCACGCCAAAACCAAAACCCGGGGACAGGAAGCTGTGAAAAAATTAATTCTGAATGATTCAGCCTGCCGAGTCAGCGTCGTCCTGCACGCTCCCGCGTTGTGATTTCCGAGTTCTAGCAGATTCGAAACTTTGTCTTACGCAAACACTGCAGCCGGTTC
>JAICYU010000019.1 GCA_025934025.1 Terriglobales bacterium | reverse complement strand
GGCCAAGTGGTTCAGACTGTGCTCGCATTTGACCGCCTGTAACCCCGCTGATATTCTTGATTTGCGGGGTGGAGCAGCCTGGTAGCTCGTTGGGCTCATAACCCAAAGGTCGGTGGTTCAAATCCACCCCCCGCAACCAACCTTTTCAATCGGTTACGGAGAATCAGCAGTAACCGACAAACCCCCAAAAACCCCCATTAAGCAAAAAATCCCCAACAGAGAAGGTCGGTTTTCGCCTGTAAACATGCGGTTTTCGTCAATTCGTCGGCTCATTTCACAGACCCCCATTGCGGAGGCCTATGGGTTCGAGCACCATTCGCACGACTTTGCTGTTGGCTAGCCTTTTAGTCGTCGGCATCGCCCGGCCGTAGACGTTCATCGTGGTTTCGATGGACGCATGGCGCATGAGTTCTTGCTGCACTTTCATCCGGAGCACCCGTTTCATCGAGCAAGGATCGGTATGTGTGACGAAACGTGTGCCAACCAATTTCAGAACAAATTCCGGCAGCAATTGCCGCCGGCTTGATGTGGTTCTTGAGAATCTCTTCTTGGTGATATGGCTTCCCGGTTGCCGGATTCGCGAAAACCCAGCCATCCTGCGTAAGCCAACAGCTGCTTTTCCATTCCAGAAGAACATTCGCAAGATTTTCATCGGGAGGAACACGGTCCTGGGAATACTCGGCCTTCACTTCGTCAACCCTCCCATGGACCACGCTTCTCTGCACCAGCAGCGTGAACTCTTCGAAATCGAAGTCGCCCCATTTGAGTCCCACAATTTCGCTGACTCGAAGCCCCAAATACTGGGCCACGATCACCATCGTGCGAACTGGATCTTTGAGACACGGCACGAACCCGCAGAAACTGCTCAACCGTCAAGATCCTGGGACGCTTCAATCTTTTCGTGCAATCCTTGTCCCGTGCCAGAGAAATTGGATTCTTGCCCATCTCAATCAGGCACCAACGCTCGGCACAGGTGAAGATCAGGTGCATCAGGCTTCGTATGTTGCCCTTGCTTTTCGGTGCAAGCTTAAGCTGTCGGAACCATTGTTCGATAGCAATGGGACTGAACCGATCAAGGGGATAGTCGCCCCACTTCGGTCGGAGATGATTCTTGATGACCGAACGGTACGCGGCTGCGGTGGAATACCGCGACGGCATTTCTTCTTCGATAAACTTATCAAGAAGAACACCGAAATCCGGCACCTCCCATTCAGCCTGTGGAGCCTCAGCGTTGAGTCTCAAGAGCAGAGACTGGACCTTCGTTCGGGCATCACTCTCGGTTGAATATTTGTGCTTCGATCCGATGGTGATGTATTTCCGTATTTTATGACCGTCTGAATCGTAGTCGTAATAGCGGAATTCCCAGACATCTGGCCCTTTCTGCCTCTTCTTCAAGCGCAGACTTCCGTACTGATAACGTGTCCGTGTAAACAAAGGGAACGTCTCCTTGTGTCTAAACGGGCACGAGTGGCCGAACCCAGATTATCCGTATTGAAGCGAAGAATCTACAGATTTTTCGCACACCAGCTCCTTCCTATCAGCTTGCTCTCTTTTTCGATTTCAATCAGGAGTCGAGTTCAGAGGCTCGGAAGCGCCAAAGCTTCCCGATCTGCACAGCGGCGATTTCTCCGTTTCGTGCCATCCGCTGTAGCGTCTTCGGTTGGATGCGCAACAATTCGGCCGATTGCACACTGTCGAGAAGTGGCTCGAACATTCCGACCTCTTTTGATGATGGCCTGCTTCAGGTGGTCCCTGGGCTGGAAATGTGGACATATTGGCTGACATGAAACACCTCCGATTGATGCTGGTTGTAAGGCAGATTAAGTTTTCGGTCAAATCCCCTCGATTTGACCGAATTTCGATCTCCGGATAATTTGCAACCGGTTGAGGCGCGCGAGCGTACAACGGTCTCGATGAGCGCCTTCGAGAGGGCCCTGGCACGTCCGCAAGTCGAGAGAACTGGGGATTGACTGTTTATTGAATCAATTTTCAGCAACTGCAAACTGAGAGCTCTCAACAGTTTGAGGATGTGAGAGAGGTCGATTTGCGCGGAATTAATTGGAGGTTTTCATCATGCGGGATTGCAAAGGTGCATTTGTAATCAGTCCGGAGAAAGATTATTCCGTTACTGCTCTATGTGCGGAACAGCAACTTCATCAGTCACGACCAGCTTTTCGAGTTTCTTCAGCGAGACTTCGTGGAAACATCTCGCAGCTCATATAACTGGCGCGTGCGAAGGCTTCTCAAGCGGCACTACCTGGAGCCAGTCACGTCGGTGCACTGGCAAGGCTGCCCCGTATACACAATGACTCGGGATGGCCTTACTGAGCTTGAGGGTTTCGGACACTGCGCCGTCGCGTTTAATTCAGCCACTCGGCGCCGGCGGACCAGGCCACGGCTATCACGCGCTGGAGCTCAATGCCATTCGGCTTGCTTTCCAGTCGCAAGGGTTGCTCCAAGACTGGAAAACCGAAATGCAGGTCGGTTCATTCAACATGGTCGCGGAAAACCCCCAACAATAAAGACTACGATTCCCTCGTGACGCTGCTGATCAACGACCAATCGTATGACTTCGCCTTGGAATATGAGCGTACCCTGAAGAGCGTTAAACGATATGAGAAGATCCTCGAGGAGCTCGAGAACGAATACCAGGTGGATTGCATTCTTTACCTGAGCGCAGTCCGGTTCTTCTCCGCACTCTTGTTCCAAGGATGAGACCGGTAACCAAGAACATTGCATTCACGACTGCCAGGGCGGTTTGTGAACAATCGCTCACGGCGCCTGTGCTGGCCTATCCGGGACCGGATAACCACATCACGCTTGAGCAATTTCTCATGCTGGGAGATTACAAGGGGCCGCACGCTTATCTTGGGTCCTGAGATGATCCCCGCGACCTCGGCCGTGGGCTCGTGCCTAGGACCAACCCTGGCGTAATCGGGATGTTTTGGCGGTAATCGCATCCGATTAACCCGCCTGCAATTCAGTGTCTTTGCGCAAAATGCTAAACGTTGTCATTAATCAGCCCAACAACGAAGCCCTGGGATCTAAAATCTCTATTGATTTGTCTTTGAGTTCTTACCATCCCCATCGAAGGCAAGATCACCGTGCAAGGTCCAGCTCGCAAATCCTCTAGAGTAAAAAGCAAAAAGCCCACTCAACGTCGTGCCGGTTCCTCTCTCTGTAACGGCTAAGGCTCGTAGCGCCCCGGCTCAGCCAGGATCGACCTCAAGTCATTGCGTAAAACCCAAACATCCTGCCAATAACTTGTTGTTTTGGCCGAGAACGCCTTGGCGGGGCAACATGGCAGGGAAAATCGCCCCTAAGCCGCTCAGGGTAACTGGGCAAAACCCAAACGTCGTGCCGGTGACCTTTTTGGGACCAGGCTCGTAATGGGTCGGGGCCGGGTCAGGCAGGGCGAACTGAAGTCATTGGCAAAAAACCCAAACATCCTGCCAATGACTTGTTGTTCGGCGCAATCCCCTTCCGTCGCAAAGCTGCTACTCATGGCCGGATCGCTGCCATCACTTAGGAATGCCTGAATGTTGGACAGGTGCATTCACTGCGCTCCCATAGATCCGAACGTGACCGGGTGTGGTGTCATACCCGCACGCTACGCCCGCAGAGCGGCGCAGTCCGGCGCGTCATCGCTGTTCCTTTGAGGCCGCTTCGATCATGAAGACAGGCGTCCTGATCAGAAATCAAAAGTTACACTTTTTTGAAATCTCATCAGCGGCACACTTAGAAAAGCCGCTTATCTGCTTGATAGCCAATTAGATGGCGAAAAAACAGCGGCGTTCGGGTTTTTTGAAATCGCATCGAAGATGTGCTTAGAAGCGGCGAAGAAGTCCTACCGCGGTGCCCAGAGAGGAACCCGGCAACTGTAGCGCCAGCTATGCATCGGGGAGTTTACTGCTGGACTGGGCCCAAATAAGAACTCATCTACCTTTCCAACAGGTAAATGGCCATAGATTATGGCGGGCCTTCTAGAATTCACTGGGCCTTGGGCTGGGTTGGTGTTTCAGGGCCTGATATCGCGGAAGCATTCGCCCACAGGAACTCAGGTGATTACTCCAAGGCTTCAGTTCGTCAAATGAAGGCGACCGGACGCGCGAGTTTAATAGGAAGTCCCGGCTAGGAGAACCAAGCTCCAGGTGGTACGCTTTTCCGCCAGGCCATTCTGCATGCGCTTACAGTCCCGGCCGAGGCCACCATCGAGCAGATCCGGATCGGCCCGGGCGGCGGCGCGCTAGCCGCGGAAGCTCTTGCCTAGAAATCGTACTTCCGGCAGACTATGGTGTCATCGTTGCCGATCAAGCCTTCCGGATGCGGCCCGGCCGGCTTCGGCAATCCGGTTGTCTGGTCCAGCAACCAGAAGCTTATCTTCGCAGGCGGGCTGAAAGTGAACTCCAGCTCGGCAGGATTGCCACCCAGGCCGTAAAGTCTCACGGAAGCGGTAGTATGCGCTGGTTTCACGGTCCGCTCGCCGATCTTGATGGACAAAGGATGTAATCCCTGGTCAAAGATCAGGTAGGTTACCGCCTCTTTTCTCCGGGGCGTTATCTTGAGGCGGACCTTGCGGCCTCCCTGGTCCTGTTCGTCCTTTTCCATGCCTGCCGTCGGCGGCGCGAGATCGAGCGGATCCGCGGATGCCCAAAACACTGGACGCGACAATCCCCCCAGATACTCCGGCGCAGGCTTGCGAACAGGCGTCTTGCCGGCAAACGCCTGGGAAGTCCAGCTATCCAGTGCCTGATCGTAGGTAATCAGCGCTGCCGTGTGATTGTCCGCATTCAGGCTGTAGACGAGGCTGTCTCTTCGCGGATGGCTGGAAGATGGCTTTGACAACACGATCCCCGCGGCCAGACTAATCACGGCACAGGCCGACAGCGCCAACGCGACAACCCGCCACGCTCTCTGGTGCGCTGCCACGTCCATGAAATGCCCGCACAGAATAAAAGCCACGCCGATCAGCAGGCCAACGCACACCACCGTGATCATCTGCAGGCTGAGGAAAATGTATAGAAGAAAAATCATCGGCGTGAACAGCAGGACCCTGGCCAGAACTCCGGGAAGGCCGGCGGGGGGCCAGGCCGGCGGACGGTCCCCTCTTACCAGCGCCGCCGCAAGCAGTCCCGCGATGGCCGCTGCCAACGGCCAGAAAAACAGATAGCTTCCGGTGGGAAGAAGTAAAGCGACGATCCAGCTCAGCAGGCAGGCAGCGCCAATCCCGCGGTTGAAAATTCAGCGAGGGTGAAGCTCCGGCGGCACCACGCAAAAACTACCGTTCCCATAGCAGCCCCGAGCAGGGCCAACCCCGTCAGCAGGAGCGCGTTGGCGCCGGAGTCGGCCAGGATCAGGCGCGATGTGAATACGCGAGCGGCAACCCAGTAAATGGCCGCCATGATCCCGGGAACCGCCAGCAGGAACAGCGTGGGAACAAACACTGCCGACAAAAGCCTGCCGAGCAGCACTTGCTTCCGCCGCACTTGTAAAAAAATCAGCGCGAACAGTCCGAGCGTCGCCAGTACCTCGCCCGGGATGACCCAAGCCTGCCGGTAGGCGACAAAATAGGTCCCCAGCCAGTCGAAGAAAACATCGTCTCCCCGGGCCTTGTTCAGTTCCTTCAGGTCCATCGCGCCGAACTGCGGGGCCAGTTCCAGCGCATAGGAGCCATGATGCTGCAACGATGCCGTGCTGAGATTGCCGGCCGTGTCGAACGGAGAATGGTATGCATCCAGGTTTTCTCCAAACGCAAAATTCAGTCCCTGGATGTTTCGCCGACGAAAGACCGTGAAGTCGGTATCGTTCGGCAGAAGCTTGTAGAGCGCGTAAAATAACGAAGATCCGAGCGGATGAGCCCCCGAGCGCGCCACCGTCTGGATGACCGCGGAATTGTTCGGCCCTGTCTCGAACAGCAAAGAAGGGCCGCTATTGCCACGGGCCTCAAAATTCATGATCAGCCCAACGTCCTTCATCCACGGATGCGAAGCGGCAAACGCATTGGCCCCGAGCAGCCCTGCTTCCTCGCCGTCGGTCAGAAGGATGATGATGTCGTTCTTCAAAGCAGGTCCGGCCCGCAAAGCGCGCGCCGTTTCCAGGATCGCGGCCACGCCGGCCCCATCGTCCGCCGCGCCGTAAGCGCGGGGGGCAGAGTCATAGTGCGCCATCAGCATGATCGCGCGGGAATTTGCCGTCCCCTGCACACGGCCCACGATATCGGGGTATCTCCGATGATGACGCTCCGTCCGCCGCTTTCGACGCCCAGAGCTTCAAAGACCTGCGGGTTGAAGCCCAGCGCTGAGAGCTGTCCGGCCTGGTAATTTCTGACACGCTCGTTTTCGGCTGATCCGATGGGATGTGGAGCGTACGCGATCGTGCGGACGTGGACCAGAGCGCGCTTCGCGGAAAACGCATCCGCAGGCGCCGTAGCCGGCACGGGAGCAGGCGCTCTCACCGCAAAAATGGCCACCGCTGCCGTGGTTGCAATCAATACCCATGCCAGCAGGGTGCGAACGACTGCTCCAGCGCCCGCTCGGGGTTCAAGCTCTCTATTATCTCTGTGCTCATTGGTCCTCAGTTGCCATGCGAATATAGCGGCGTCCACGAGGAAAGTCAGGACAGGCGCTTTCACTCTTACAAATATCCTTCTTCGATGATAACCGCGCTGTTGCTCTTCTGTTCCACCAACTGAAGCATCGTCTCGACATCAATCGCCCTCGCCACATCCCTGAGATTGCGGGTCTCAAAAAAAATGCGCAACGGAATTTGCACCTCCAGTTCCGCGCCGATCTCATTGGCCAGTTTGACCAACAGCAAAGAGTGGCCGCCGAAATCGAAAAGGCTGGTGGCAGGCCCGATTTTGGCGCACTCGACGCCCAGCAGCTTCGCCCATAAAGCCGCGAGCCGGCTCTCGGTCGCGGTCATCTCGGCCGCGGATTCACGCTGCGAAACCCTGCTTGCAGCCATCTTCAGCAACGCTTTTTTATCTATTTTGCCATTGGGAGTCAGCGGGACTTCATCCACCACGGTGATGGCCGGCACCATGTATTCCGGCAAGCAGGTGCGAATGGCCCGTTGCAACTCGTCTTCCCACAGGTCCGTGCCGAACTCCTCGTCTCCCTGCGTCAACCCCGGCTTTCGTTGGACAAAAGCGGCCAGAGAACGGTCCGCCGAAGTCTGGCCGACCGCCAGAACCACGGCTGTTTTCACTCCTTCCATCTGCTCCAGCTGTTTCTGGATCTCGCCAGGCTCAATGCGAAAACCGCGAATCTTCACCTGGTCGTCAGCCCGGCCGATGTACTCCAGGGCTCCATCCGCCGCATACCGTACAAGGTCTCCGGTTTTGTACAAACGGTCACCCGGCTTGGCGGAGAATGGGTTGGGAAGAAACTTCTCCGCCGTGAGATAAGGACTGTTCAGATAACCGCGGGCGAGGCCGTCTCCCGCGATGTAAAGCTCCCCGGGTGTCCCCGTAGCTGCGAGCCGTCCGCTCGGAGACAGAACATAAAGCTTCGTTCCCGCGATGGCCCGGCCGATATCGGGCGTGCCGGCGATCCTCTCCTGAAAAAGAGCATAGGTCGAGTAGGTGGTGTCTTCCGACGGCCCGTACAGATTGAAGACCTTTTCGCAGCGCGAGGCCGCCAGCAGATCATTGACAACGTGCATCGGCAATGGCTCGCCGGCAAGGTTCACGACCTGCGTGCGCGCCGGAATCGCCTTCTGCTCGATCAGTACCTTGGCAGCCGAGGGAACTGTATTAATCAGGGAGACGTCGCTCGGGTTCTCCAGCAACTCCAGGGCGTTATTCACGACCACGCAGCATCCTCCCATGCTCAGCGGCGCGAAGATCTCAAACACGGAAAGATCGAAGCTCAGCGACGTGCTGGCCAGGACTTTATCCAGATGCTCCGCGGCGTAAACCGTCTTTACCCAATCCAGAAGAGCGACCGCGCTGCCATGGCAAATCTGTACGCCTTTGGGCCTGCCGGTGGACCCGGAGGTGTGAATGACGTACGCGAGATTGGCAGGCGCGAGTCCGGCGGGATCAGGATTCGCATCTTCCCGCGGCGGGGACGCATCCATCGCGTCGATATACGCCGGCTGGACCGGCAATGCAACGAAAAAATCGGCGAATCGGCTTTGCGTCAGCACCAGTTGAATGCCGCCATCCTGCAGGATCGTTCGAATGCGGGCCGCGGGATAAGATTTTTCCAGCGGAACGTAAGCGCCGCCGGCCTTCAGAATCCCCAGCACCCCGGCCAGCATCTCGGCCGTACGGTCCATGTAGATTCCGACCAGCTTTTCCGGTTTCACGCCCAACGCGCGCAGATGGCGCGCAACCCGGTTGGCTCTCCGGTTGAGCTCGGCATAGGTGAGGACCTCTTTACCGGCCGCCACGGCGGCATTTCCCGGAGTGCGTCCGGCCTGCTCTTCGAACAGCTGATGAATGCACTTCGTGCCCTTGTGCGCAAGCGGACCGTCTCCGTAGCCGCGGCAAAGCCGCTGGACTTCGGCCTCGGGCAAAATTTCCATCCGGGCCACGGGCTCAGCCACGCCGCGCATGCGCTGCAGCAGGCAGGAGAAGCGGTCGGCCAGCAACGAGGCCTCCGAGTCGTTGAGGTGCGCGAGATTGTAATCCAGCTGCAGCTGGACCGACCCGGAGTGGCCGTATTCACATAAGGTAACCATCAGCGGAGTCGCCTCGTGATGGTGGCTGAGATAAACCAGGGTAGCGCTCTTCCCGTCGAACGAGAGGTCCTGCCCAACCTTCAAGTAATTGAAGCCCACGTCATAGAGCGACCGGCGCTCCTGTCCGGCGACGTCGCGGATGATGTGGCCGAGAGGATACCGCTGGTGGCGGAAATTGGCTTTCTGCAGCCGGGCAATCCGGCCGATCAGCGCGCCGGCGGTCTCTTTACCCTCCTCCATATCGATTGCGAGCGGGCTGATCGATGTGAATACGCCGAGCATCTGCTTTTGCCTGTGGTCGCGACGGTTATGAAACGGCAGGCCAAACACCAGCCGCTCCGTCTCGGAGCTGTTTCTGAAATAAATAGCCAGCATGGCTAGAAAATAATGTGCCGCTCCGCCGCCTGCCGCGGCCGCCATGGCCTCGTATTCGTTCAATTGCGCGCGGGAAATTTCAATGATTTTGCGCCGGCTGGGGACCTTGCCTTCGCCGGCGAACAATCCCTGATAGCGGGGCGGAATGAGCGCCGGAGCGATCTCCTTTACATGCTCTTTCCAATATTGCTTGTCTGTCTCATATTTTTCGCTGGCAAGATATTGTTCGTCGTCGCGCGCCACCTCCTGCCAGGCGATGCCCGCTTCAGGCGCAGCCTCGAAATCTTCATACGATTGCCGCAGCAGCCTCGCCCAGTTGGAAAACCCCCAGCCGTCCATCATCGCATGGTGGGCCCGTCCCACGTACCTGGTATCGTCTTCCGCCAGCTTGACCAGGCATGCGTGAAACAACTCGGCATCGTCGATCTCGAAAGAGGTTTCGAACAAGCCGCGCTGCCACTCCTCGAAAGCCCGGGCCGGGCATTCCTGGCTTGAGAGATCGAGTACCGGCAAATCGGTGGTGCGCTCCTGCGAAATGGATTGGAAGATCCCGGCATTGCCCGCCGAAAGCCGGAGACCGAAGATCTCCTGCTCGCAGACCAGCTTCTGGTGCGCCTTGGCCAGCCGGGCCGGATCGATTTCGCGAAAGCGGATATACCCCCCGACGTTGTATAGGAATTCTCATTGTGCTGGGGAATGATCTCTGCGGCGGGATATTCGGTGGCGGTGTAAATGTTCCCGCGCAGCTGCGTCCGCGGCGTGGAGCGGTAAACGTATTCGAGCAGCTCGGCCCCGAACAGCGTGGTCAGGATCTTCCCGAACTGCGAACTGCCGGGCACTTTCAGCCCGCGGATCAGCACGGCTCCGTGATTATCCAGCAATTCGGGGATGTCTTCCTGGTGCGTTTCCGCCCAGCTCACCGCGCTCATCCCGCTCTGCTCCACTCGAGCAGCAGGGGCAAGTCGCCGACCGGCTTCAAATCGGCGACGGTTATTTTCTGCCGACTCAAAGATGTAGCGTTCATATCTGCCTCCGTTATCGAAAAATTATTACTGATGTCTTGTGTGCTCCCGGCTCATCCGGCCCTGGCCTGCACCCGCGCGGCCAGGGGTTCTGGCTTGGACAAACGCTGCAACGCTTCGCTGATCGTGCGGGCCAGGCCCAGGACATGAGGACGTTCATAGATCATGGAAGAGTGTCCGCCGCTCTGCTCGGTCACGGCCACTTTCGCGGCCAGCGCGCCCCATCCCAGGAACCAATCGGGATCGTTGTTTTCTTGCGCGCGAACCAGTTGAATTTCTCCATCGAAAGGTGACGGACGGTAGGCGCGCATCGCCTTCGCATTCGCCACCCGCGCTGTGTATCTCTCCCTCAGCTCCTGCATGCCGAAGCTTGACGGCAGATGCTTCTGCTCATGTCCCAGGCGCAGCACGGTTTCCAGCAGGTCTTCCAGCGGCATTTTATCCAGCAAATCTTTCTCTATGCCCAGCCCTGCCGCCACCGCCACCAGCGGAGCTCGCTCGTCTTCCTCGCGCATTTCGCCGGAAACGTGCCTGGAACCGGGACAGAACGAGTCGAGCATCAGCAGCAAATCCACCCGCTCCTGCGCCTGCTTCAGTTGCTGCGCAATTTCGTAGGCGACGACGCCGCCCATAGACCATCCACCGACCAAGTAAGGTCCTTCAGGCTGCACGCGCTTCATGGCCTGGATGTATTGCCCGGCCATCGCGTCCATGCTTTCCGGAAAACTTACGCCATCTACCTGAAGTCCGAATATCGCACACGGATGATCGATGTGGCCAGCAAGCTCGTTGTAGCAAAGCGCATAACCGCTTACCGGATGCACCAGGAAAAGGGGCCTGGACGACTCTTCCCCGGCAGGCTTGAGCTGCCACAGGTTCGACCGCGCCGCGGGCTTGCTCTCACGCAAAGATTGATGCGTATCGATGAATGCCGCCAACTCCTGGACCGACCGCAGGATAAAAATGTCTCGAAGTTCCAGAACATTGCCGAAGGTTTTGTTCGCCATCGCATGCAGATGGATTCCCAGGAGCGAATTTCCGCCCAACTCGAAGAAGTTGGCGGTAACGCTGACCTGGCTTGCCTCCAGCTTGAGCACCTCGGCCCAGATCTGTACCAGCGCGCTCTCGGTCTCCGTCGCCGGCGCCACGTACTCCTGTCTTCCGAATCCCGCCTCCGCCGCGGGCAGCGCTTTCCGGTCCAGCTTCCCATTCGGCGTCAACGGCAATCTCTCCAGCAGCACGAACGCCGACGGCACCATGTATTCCGGCAGCTGCGATTGCAATTGCTTGCGGGCTGCAGCCTCGAGTTGCGCCTCGTCCGCCTCGTTCCGCAACTCCGCCCCCGCTACCACGTACGCCACCAACCGCTTCTCCCCAGCTCCTTGCTCCTGCGCCGTAACCGCTGCAGCCGTGACACCGGGCAGCTTCAGCAGCGCCTGTTCGATCTCGCCCAGTTCGATCCGGAAGCCCCGCACCTTTACCTGCTGGTCGTTCCTTCCCAGATACTCAATCGCTCCATCCGGCAGCCACCGCGCCAGGTCGCCCGTCCGGTACATCCGCGCATTCACATCGCTCCGGAACGGATCCTTCACAAACCGCTCCGCCGTCAACTCCTCTCGCTTCCAATACCCGCGCCCGACGCCCACTCCGCCAATCCACAACTCGCCCGTCACTCCTTGCGGCACAGGCTGCATCTGCGCATCCAACAGATAGATTTGCGTGTTCGCGATCGGCCGCCCAATCGGCACCACCCCTGCGTGCTCGCCCTTGCGGCAATGCCAAGCCGTTACGTCGATGGCCGCCTCCGTCGGTCCGTACAGGTTGTGCAGCTCCACTCCCGGCATCTTCCGCTGAAATTCGACCTGCAGCGCATACGGCAGCGCCTCTCCGCTGCACAGTACCCGCTTCAGGCTTCCCCACCTCTCCCTCGCTCCTCCGTACTCCAGAAATACCTGCAGCATCGAGGGCACAAAGTGCACCAGCGTGATCTTCTCCCGCTCCAGCACCTCACCCAGATACTCCGGCTCCAGGTGTCCGCCCGGACGCGCCATCACCACCCGCGCTCCCGCAATCAGCGGCAGCAATAAATCCCATACCGACACATCGAAGCTGTATGGCGTCTTCTGCAGGATGCGGTCTGTACTTCCCACCTGATAGGCATCGCGCGCCCATAGCAAGCCATTGACCACCCCGCCGTGTTCGTTCATCACCCCTTTGGGCCGTCCTGTTGATCCCGACGTATAGATCACGTAGGCCAGATGCTCTGCTCTGAGCCCTACTTCTTCCTTCTTCACGTTCTCCGTGCTGTAGCGCTGCAGCTCTTCACCGTCCCTGTCCAGCCGCAATACCGGTACCGTGATCTTCCCCAGCCGCTCCTCCACTCCCCCCTGCGTCAGCACCACCGCCGGCGCGCTGTCGCTCACCATGTACTCCAGCCGCTCCGCCGGATAGCCCGGCTCCAGCGGCACATACGCTCCTCCCGCCTTCAGCACCCCTACGATCCCCACCACCATCTCCAGCGACCGCTCCACGCACAAGCCCACCAGAGTGTCCGGCTTCACTCCCTGCTCCCGCAGATAATGCGCTACCTGATTCGCTTTCCGATTGAGTTCCCCGTAGCTCAGGCTCTCCCCTTCGTACACCACCGCTACCCTGTCCTCATTCCTCTCCACCTGCTCCTCGATCAGCTCATGCACGCACCCCTTTCTCGGATACTCCACCTCCGTCCGGTTCACCTCATACAACCAGTGCCGTTGTTCGGCCTCGCTCAACAGCGGCAGCCGCTCGATCCGCTCATCAGCGTTCTTCACCACTCCGCGCAGCAGGTTCTGGTAGTGCTCCGCCATCCGCGCGATCGTCCCGCTCTCGAACAGGTCGTTGTTATAGGCCCAGATCAGCTCCAGCGCTCCTCCTCGCTCCACCACCTCCAGTGTCAGATCGAACTTGGCCGGCGCGCTGTCGCTGCTGAGCGGTTTCAGACTCAGCCCATCCAGATTGATCTCCTTCGCTTCCTGCGTGTTCATCGCAAACAGGATCTGGAACAGCGCTTCGTGGCTCGCGCTCCGCCGCGGCCTCACCCGCTCCACCACCTGCTCGAACGGCACATCCTGGTGGCTCTGCGCCTCCAGGTTCACCCGCTTCACCTCGTCCAGGTATTCCCGGAACGTCCTTCCACTCCCGCAGTCCGTCCGCAGCACCAGCGTGTTCACGAAGAACCCCACCAGCGGCTCCAGTTCCTTCTGTCCGCGATTGGCCACCGGTGTCCCCATCACCACGTCCGCCGTGTTCCCGTAGCGCGACAGCAGCAGCGCAAACACTCCCTGCAGCACCATGTACAAGGTCGCCTGGCCCTTCGCCGCTACCTCCTTCAACCCCCGCACCGTCTCTCTCGCAACCTCTTCCCGGTGCATCCTGCCTCGGTAGGTCTGCACCGCCGGACGCGCGTGGTCCAGCGGTACTCCGTGCACCTCCGGCAGCTCCGCCAGCTGCTTCTCCCAGTAGCTCAGCTGCTCTTCTACCAGCTCGCCCTTCAGCCATCCGCGCTGCCACTCCGCGTAATCGGCATACTGGATCGCCAACTCCTGCAGCGGCTCTTCCTTCCCTTCCGCCAAGGCCTCGTACAGCTTGCCAAACTCTTCCACCAGGATTCCCATCGACCATCCGTCGCTGGCGATGTGGTGCAGGTTGAACAGCAGCACGCCCTCGGCTTCTCCCAACTGCAGATAGCTGGCCCGCAGCATCAGGTCCGAACTGAGATCGAACGGCCGCAGAGCGTCGGACCCCATGGCCGCTTTCACCGCGCGCTCCTGCTCGGCCGTTTCCAGTCCGCTCAGGTCGAGTCGTTCCAAATGGAAGTCAAATTCTTTCCGGACGTGCTGCAGCGGGCCCTCGGGACCTTCGATAAAGACGGTGCGCAGCGTCTCATGGCGCTCGACAATGCGCCGCAGCGACCGCTCGGCCACTTCCACGTCGAACCGGCCGTGGACGCGCAAGGCTCCGGGCATGTTGTACTGCGCGCTGCCTCCGCCCACGCGGTCGATGAACCACAACCGCTGCTGCGCGAACGAGAGCAAAACAAAGTCCGACGCGCACTCGACAGAGCGGCGCAGGAGAGGAGGCCTCGCCGCCGCGTTCTCGCTCTGCCGCTGCTGCAAAAATTCCAGCAGAGCCGTTTTGTGGGCCGTAATCTCGTTTCTTAACGCTTCAGGAAAGCTGCCGGCTGATAGTTTGAAGTGCAGTTTGCCGTCTGTGCATGACAAAAACACTCCTGCTTCCGCCGCCCTCGCAAGGAGTTCGGTAAGCGTGATAGAGGGCCCCCGCCGCATTTATTTACCTGATCCTTAGCTGACTATCTGAGTGACTCTTCGAGGTGGCTTCTCATTTCAACTTGTACCATGAACTGAGCTGACACTATCTTGCTCCGAAATGGTGGGCGATTATAAATCCATCACAATTGGTTTGTATAATGTCGTCATTAAATATTTTCAGCATTAGTTCCATTTTGGGAATTGCTGCGTGATTAATATTCAACTGAGGAATTGGGTGACTTGACTTCAATGAAACATTAACTATAATTCCCCGGCACGCGCTGAAGAAGAAGATGTGCTGATAAGTAGTAACAAAGACCTAAATCTGACTTCCTCGGATAATCGTTGACGTTTGCGGCTCCTGCGGTCCTATGGCAACTAGGCACAGCAGGTTGTTCAGGGGCGAACACGAATGCGACAACCAACTTTGGGCGGCCCATCCGATGCACTCCGAAGCGTATTTGAGAAAGCAGAAGGCGGGTTAGCCAGATGAAAATGATTGCTTTTTTCTTCAAGCATTCGCGCAAAGCGCTGATACTGAGTGTGATTGCGGGAATCCTGAGCGGCGTGTGCAATGCCGCATTGCTCGCAGTTATCAATGCCGTAATCAAGGAGAATGGATACTCGGTAAAACTCCTGTGGAGCTTTATCGTGCTTTGCGCCGTGCTGCCATTGACCCGCTTTACATCTGAATTTCTTCTGACCCGCCTTGGGCAAGATGCCACTTACAAGCTTCGAATGCAGTTATGCGACCAGATGCTGGCCGCGCCTCTGCGTCATCTTGAGCAACTCGGAATCCCACGACTGCTCGCCGCATTGATGGATGATGTACCATCGATCACGGGCGCCCTTCTTATCCTTCCTGTACTTTGCGTCAATGCTGCGCTGGTAGTTGGCTGCCTAGTATATATGGGCATTTTATCGTTGACGCTATTTGCTATTGTGCTAGGTTTCATGATCCTAGGAATTGCTAGTTATCAGGCCCCTATTCTCAAAGTACAGAAGACTTTCGAACGTGCACGCAAAGAAGCGAATGCACTTCAGGGCCATTTCCGGACGCTGACCCATGGCACCAAGGAACTTAAGATTCATAATCATCGGCGCCAGGCATTTATGCAGGAGGAGTTGAAGGCCACCGCCGACGCTATGCGCCGATACAACATCAGCGGGCAGACGTTGTATTCTGCCGCCGCAAGCTGGGGCCAAACTCTGGTTTTTGTAGTCATAGGTTTGGTTCTGTTCCTGCTGCCGATTGTTCGCCACTTAAGCAGTTCCATGATGATCGCTTATGCGTTGTCGCTTAGTAATTCACATATCTCATGACGGCGCTGCAGCTGGTCCTGAATACCCTGCCGCAGTTGACCCGCGCGAACGTCGCTCTCAGGAGCACGGAAGAGCTCGGCTTCACCCTTGCCAGCCAGGAAGCAGAGGACGTCAGCCTGCTGAATACGGCTTCCCAGGCATGGCAGAGCCTCGAGTTGAAATCCATTAGCCATACCTATCACCGTGAAGGTGAAAACAGCGACTTTGTCCTGGGCCCGATCGATTTGAGCTTCAAACCCGGTGAGCTCGTCTTTATTACAGGGGGAAACGGCAGCGGGAAAACAACGTTGATCAAGCTCTTGACCGGCCTTTACACCTCGGAGCGGGGGCATATCAGCCTGGACGGCAGGCAGATCGATGCATTCAGCAGGGAGCACTATCGTCAATATTTCTCTGTGGTATTTTCCGATTTCTACTTGTTTGAGCAAATGCTGGGGCTGATCGGCTCGGACCTGGATGAGCAAGCACGCGCCTATCTTTCACAATTGAAGCTCTCCCACAAAGTGGACATTGCCAATGGGAGGCTTTCGACCATTGAACTATCCCAAGGTCAGCGTAAGCGACTGGCCTTGCTAACGGCCTATCTCGAAAACCGTCCCATTTACATATTCGATGAATGGGCTGCGGATCAGGACCCCTATTTTAAAGGGGTGTTTTACCTGCAGCTGCTTCCAGAGCTGAAGGCGAGAGGCAAGACCATTTTTGTGATCAGTCATGACGACCGGTACTATCAAGTGGCCGACAGGATCATCAAACTGGATGACGGGCAGGTTGTCAGCGATACACGTAATACAATGGAGCAAGCTGCACTTGGAACAGCCAATTAGAGACGCTATTTCGCAAGCCTCTCAGGAACGGCTACAAGGTGTTGGCGGTCTGTTTCGCGCTTTTTCAGGCATTCCCACGATAGGGCCCGGGCGGTCGAGTACTTCAGCAGCATTGACTAAATTATTAATGAGGCGGAGTGATACTGGCGTCGGAGACCACACACGGGGACAAAGGTGCACCCATGATCGCAGACTCGAACTCGCATTCGAACAGGCAAGCTGAAGAAACGCGCTCCAAGCGAGCCGGAGAAGTGATCGGGGCTTTCCTCGGCGATTTGCGCTACACCTTGCGACAACTGCGCAGTAATCCGGCATTTGCGATCATCAGCGTGCTAACACTGGCCCTGGGCATCGGCGCGAGTACGGCCATTTTCAGCGCCGTCAATCCCATCCTTTTTGAGCCGCTCCCGTACCCACATGCCGACAGACTTACTACCATCTGGGAGATGCGTAAGGACGGAGGTCGCAACGACGGTACGTTCGGGACTTATCGAAATATTGTGGATCGGAGCCGTGCCTTCGAGTCCCTGGCAGTCATGAAGCCATGGCAGCCGACCCTCACAGGGACGGACCACCCGGAGCGCTTTGATGGACAGCGTGTGAGCGCGAGCTATTTCCGGGTACTGGGCGTGATACCCTTCGTCGGTCGCAACTTTGAGGAATCAGACGACCAGCCGAACAGCCCCGCTGTGGTGATCATCAGCTATACGCTTTGGAGTCACCGATTCGGTAGCGATACCTCGATCATTGGCCAGCAGATCAAGCTGGACGACAAAAACTTTTCTGTGATCGGCATCATGCCGCAGTCCTTTGAGAATGTTCTTGCGCCGACGGCCGAACTTTGGGCGCCTCTGCAGTACGACTTTTCTCTGCCCGTCGACGGCAGGGAGTGGGGACACCATCTCCGCACTATTGGACGGCTCCGGCCGGGGATAAGCAGAGACCAGGCGGCCCGCGAGCTCGACATAATTCTTCATTGGCTGATCCAGACGTATCCTATGGTGCACGGCTTTCCGGAACGGCTCGCTGTGAATTCGATGCAGGCCGACGTGACCAGAGCCGTGAAACCGGCATTGCTCGCGACGGTCGGAGCGGTAGTGCTGGTGCTCCTGATTGCCAGCGTGAATGTGATGAACCTTTTGCTGGCGCGGGGAGCGCAACGCCGCGGCGAGTTTGCAGTCCGCGCCGCGCTGGGCGCGCGGAGGTCGCGCATGATCAAGCAGCTGCTTACAGAGAGCCTGCTGCTGGCGTTCATCGGCGGGGCCCTCGGGATGTTTGTCGCCCGGTTTGGCATAGGCGCGTTCCTGGCGCTCAGCCCGCCGGGCCTGCCGCGCATCAACGCCATCCGCATTGACGGAGCAGTGTTCGCCTTCGGATTTATTGTAACGACCCTGATCGGACTGGCGGTGGGACTCATTCCAGCACTCTATGGCTCGCGCACCAACCTGCAGGAGCAAATGCAACAGAGCTCGGGACGCGTCGGGGGCGGACAGCAGTTGACACGCCGTATCCTGGTAGTGGCGGAGTTTTCGTTCGCTGTCGTGTTACTGGTCAGCGCGGGACTGCTCCTGCGCAGCATGCAGCGCCTGTTCGCGATCGATCCGGGATTCGATCCTTCGCATCTGCTTACCATGCAGGTACAAACATCCGGTCATGGATGGGACAAAGAAACTACCGACGGCTTCTTTGAAAGAGCCTTGGAGAACGTGCGAAATGTGCCGGGTGTGGCGGCCGCGGGAGTGACAAGTCAGCTGCCGTTGAGCGGAGACTTGGACGAGTACGGTGTCACCTTCGAGTCCCGAGAGCCGAGTAAGGTTGAGGGTGGGTTCAGCGCCTTCCGCTACGCCGTCTCGCCTGGCTATTTTGAAACGTTGAAGATCCCGCTGCGCCGCGGACGGTTTCTCGACAAGAATGACGTAGCCGATGCGCCTCTGGCCGCGGTGTTGAGCGAGTCGTTTGCCAGACGCAGGTTCCCGAATGAAGACCCAATCGGCAAGCGGCTCCATATAGGTCCGACCACCGGCCCGTGGTACACGATCGTGGGCATTGTGGCTGACGTAAAGCAGGCATCTTTGGCCGAGGATCGTCCTGATGCGGTTTATGTGACCTCACAACAGTGGCGGTTCCCAGACACCACGCGTTCGGTGGTGGTCCGCACCTACAGCGATCCAGCATCTATGGCTGCCTCCGTGCGCAACGCCATCTGGTCGGTCGACAAAGATGAACCAATTATCCGGGTTGCGACCATGGACAAGATCCTGGCCGTGTCAACAGGCGAGCGCCGGTTTGCAATGATCCTGTTCGAGGCATTCGGCCTGGTGGCGTTGATACTGGCCGCCACTGGGATTTACGGAGTGCTTTCCGGGAGCGTCAACGAGAGAATGCGCGAAATCGGAGTGCGTTCCGCACTGGGAGCATCTCGCGGCAATATCCTCGCCTTGATCGTGCGCCAGGGACTGACCCTTACCGTTATTGGCGTGCTTCTCGGCCTTAGCGGCTCCATCCTCGCCACCCGGGTCATTATCACGCTTTTGTTCGGCGTATCGCAGCTTGATCCCGTCACCTACCTGGGTGTGATTACGCTGTTGCTGTGTGTGTCGGTATGTGCGTGCTGGGTGCCCGGCTGGCGCGCAGCCAGAGTAGATCCATCCATAACCTTGCGGGCGGAGTAAATCTATGTTTTCTTATCACTCGCGCATTGAGCAGTACCATTCCACAGATCGCAAAGGCCTGGCAAAGGTCCTGGCCCTTGCCCTGATTGCATCCTGCTCTCTGTCATGCTTTGCCTGGCAAAATAGCAATGTTTCACACGTCAATATGGCTGCAGGCATCAACGATTCAATCGCAACCAGCAGCCCTGACGCTCAACTGGATATACTCTCCCGGCGCCTTGCTCTGAACCAGGACCAGAAAGCCAGAATCTGGACGTTCCTTGAACAGCATCAGGCACAGGCGCAGGCCATCAATCAGGATGCATCCTTGTCGCAGGAGGAAAAAATGAGCAAGGTGAAGAATCTGAACAAGGAGACGGTCTCCAAAATCAACGAAGCGCTCAACGACGAGCAGAAGCGCGAATATGCCGACCTGCGGGAAGACCTGCGCGTGCGCTCGGGCAGCGGCCAGGGCAGCGGCAACGGACGCGGGCAAGGGCCTTCCGACACCGACGCGAACGGGAGACATTGGGGCAGAGGCCAGGGCAGCGGCCAAGGCGTCACAATCGACGATCAGGTCAGCTTCCTGGCAGCCGTTGTGCCGCTCAGCCCGGATCAGCAATCGCAAATCAAGGCCTTGCTGAAAGATGAGCACGCGCAGATCAGCGGAATTTATAAAGACGCCTTGCTCTCGAAGGCGGACAAGGGAACCAGGGCGCACAGCGTGGGCGAAGCCACGGTCGCCAAGGTGCGCAACCTCCTGAACGCCGATCAAAAGAAGAAGTTCGATGAACGACCGAAGGACATGCATGAGATCATCGCGAAAGGCAGCAGGGTAAAATAGCGGCCTTCTACCGGTCTTCTATCTTGCAATCTTGCAGCCGCGAACGCCAGCGTTAGGGCGTTCCCAGGCCTGCCCTATCCACGGCCACAAAGCGAAATTCGCTCGTATATCTCTGGTTATCGGAATCGGTTAACCACGCCTGCTCGTGGTCCGGCAGCATTTCCGCAATATCGACATTTGCGTCAGGCAGCTCCGATTCCTGCGTGTGCCGCACCATTTTGGCGAACAGGTCCATGAGGACCGGACTGTCAAAATCCAGGTAAGCGGGCTTTCTTTCCACCGGGACTTTGAAAAAGACGCGGCGCGGAATGCCTTCTTTCCTTGCCCAGCTTCTCGTCTGCAGGAATCTTTCGGCCGAATCAGGACATTGCGCGAACGCCAACTCAGCTGCGGGAAAGCGCCAGGATTCGCGCTTAATCACCAGACGATCGATCAGTACTCGCGGAACATGGCGCCGCGGAGCCATGATCCTGAAGCAATCCACGACCTGAACGCTGAGCAAGCCCCCAACGAGGTCAATGACGTTCAGGCGAAATCTGCCGTCCCGGGTCCTGGCCATCAGCTCGTTGCCTTGCCTCTGCAGGACGAGGGACGAGATTGGAAGAGCTTTCGAGCGATCGAGGGCAAATGAATCCGGTACATACTCCAGGCGGAAATGCGATTTGGGAATCAGCGACTGCACGGTACGGCTGCCCGTGCCTTTTTCCTTCGGGGACACCGGTACGACGCTAGCTGCGCCCAGGTCTCTTTCTACAAAATTCACCAAGTCCTGGGGCGACGGGTGCTGATTTCCGAACAAGGAAGCCTGCAGCGTGTTGGTGCCGACGTGCAGCTCACCCATCACGAACAGGTAATTTCCGTTGCGGATGGCCTCATCGCTAGCCGCGGCAATCATAATGTCCGGGGAATGGTAGCGCGCGCTGGCCCATCCAGCACGCGTCGAGGGGAACTCAGCCAGAATGCGGGGGCGTAGTTCCTCGGAGGTAAATAACACCGGCTCACTGTCGTCGCCGAGTTGAAGAATTCTCTCCCATTTGGCACGAAACTCCTCCTGCACGGGCTCCATCAGGACCGAAGCACTTTCATAGAAGAACTCAACCGCCTTTCCCCAACACAAGGAAGCATCCACTACGGGATTACCGGTCATGCGGGCGATAGCCGAGTGGACCTCAACGAATTTCTTCTTGTAAGCTTCCGCGACTCGGGCTGTAAACCAGCGTCCGGTGTGGAGCAACAAAGAGAGCGGCTCCATCAGACTCTTGGTCCATTCCTCTCCCAGTAGCACCTCCACATCGCGTCGGCAGTCTTCATACACCAGCGTCCTGCCGGCATAGACTTTTCCCTGGTTGCGCGTGGCGGCGACGCCTGTAAGCCGGGTAAAGACCTCCTCCAGGGCCTGAAACGCGGCGTCTAGCTTGTCGGGATCCCCTGCCGATTGCGCCACCTCCATTTTCGCGGACTCGAGTTCCTCGAGATGGTCGAGTGCCTGACGACGGACCTCAGGATCATCGATCTTCTGCAGGGCTTCCCTGAGAACCCGCTCCGCATGAGGAGCCATTGGAATATTGAACTTCCAGTAGATGAAACCCTTGGCGGTCAGCTCATGCAGACCATCGAAGATTTCATCGGAGCCTTGAAAGCGCAGCTGCGTCAACCGCAGAAGCCGCGCCGCAATCTGCCGCGCCGTATCACGTCCATTGCAGGATTGGAGCAGCGCGGCATGCTTCGCGGACACGCGCAGGCTGCCCAGCAACGGATGATAGAGCACGGTGCCGTCTACGCGAACGTAAGGGACACGAAAAGGCGCGATCCAGGGCTGAAGGTTGTATTTGCGCGTGATTTCATCAGCAAGAGCTTCGATGGCCCAAGCTTCCCAGTAGGTCGTACGCACAGCCAGCAACTCACGACCAGGACACTTCACCAAATCGCCGGCTTCCGGCGCGATGAGGGCCCATCCAACCGGTCCAAAGAAGCCGATTGTGTCGTTCTTCATGCAATAGCGCTGCCAATAGCTGGCGACCATCTCTTCATTTTGCTTGAGGGCAGAGGTGCGCGAAGCTCCGTTCGGGCGCTCGCGCAATAAGGAATTCACGCCAGTTTGCAGAGCGGTGCGGTTTTGCCAGATCAGGGCCTCGCGAAAGCGAGCGTCAGTGGCGATCTCGCGAATGGCCACGGAAGTTTCCTGCCGAGATTGCGCGAATTGTTCATGGAAAAACCCGCGCGCGGCAGCCTCGTAAAGCATGGAAGCCTGAACCTCTTCGACGGCCGGTCCCAATTCCGATGGCAGATGCGCCGACAATTTGCCCGCCTTAACCTTGCTTATCGCGTTGAGCAGAGGTTTGCGTTTTTGCTTGTCGTCCCACTCGCCGGCGGAGCGGAGAGCATCCAGGGCGGCATGGATCTGCTGCAGCAACTTTTGTAGCGCCTGTTCCCTGCCTTGAACCGCCAGCAAAACTTCGTCGGCGGCGGTGATAACCTCAGAAGATGCGGCCAGTTTGGAGACGCCATCAACGGGGAAGCCGGCGCTGCGCAAACAAACCCAGCGCCATAAGCTCCAGTCATTTCCCAAAATGGGAAACAGGTGTTCGGTTTCTCTGGCTAAGATTGCAGATTGCATGCGGATCCCGGTTCGATTAAATGCAGCTGCTAAGATACTACGATTGGAGTTGTTTATCGATAGAGCTAAGGTCAAATCGATCGGCTGTTCTATCTTTTCGGGGCGTCCGAAGATATCACGATTCGTTTACCTATGAAGCTATCGTGAAAATTCCATAAGAACTACCCTGAATTCCAAATTGGGAATAGCAGGTCTATGTAGCATGCCATCCCGCCAGTTCGGCTATGGTTACGGCGGTAGCTTCGATAATAGCTGTCAACCGCGCGTAATCCAGAGTGTCCGGCGTGTCTGTCGGCTGGTGATAGTTGGGGTTGCGAAAGTCTGCCGTGTCGGTGACGAGGATGGCCGGGATTCCGGCTTGCCAGAAAGGCATGTGGTCGCTGCGCTGCATCTCCAGCGACAGGTTCAGCCGCTGGAACAAAGGGCCGATCAAGGCAATATCAAGGAGGTCGCGCAGCAAGACCGTGGAGTGCGGGCCGGCGGCGTAGTCCAAGGCCACGCCAAAAGACTTGGCAATGTTCACGGCGGATTGCCGGTAAAGAACGGCGGTCCAATCGCCCCTGAATTCCCGTTGCCGGAGCCGCGCCACCTGCCGGGGATAAAGCCACGGCGCGGCCCTGGGAAGCATCTGGCTGTGCGGCTCGCTGGAGCTGTAAGCCATGGTTTCATAGATAATGGCGCCGCATACCTCGCGGGCGGACGCAAGCTGCGACACGAATTCCTTCGATCCCAGCTCGTTCATCTCCTCCATGTCGAAAGCGGCAAGCATGATGGTATTGCGGAAGGAATAAGGCTGCAGCAGCCGCGCCAGCTCAAGCAACGCCGCCACGGACGCGGTGTTGTCATCGGCCCCGGGAGAGACGTCCATGGTATCGAAATGGGCGCCCACCAGGACCAGATCATCGGACTCGGTCCCAGGCTTGCAAGCCAGGAGATTCGCGCCTTGAAGCCCGCTCCTCCTCCTACGGAAGGGGGTCCTGCTTGCGGCCCAGCCGGCGGCGGAAAAGCTTTTCAGGATCATGTCGTCCGCCTGGCGCATGGCTTCGGCAAAGCGCACCCGGTTCCGGGGAGCCGGCAAATGCTCTATGTCCGCCCGGACGCGAGCTGCATCCAGGAATCGCCTGTTGCGATCCGCAAAGTCTTTCCAGATCCCATTCAGAGGCTTGAGCGAAGGTGGGGCGGTCCCGAACATGAGAATGGACATTATCGCCGAGACGATGGAACACGCAAAGGCAGGTTGAGGATAGGGTAGTGGGGCAGTTTGAATTTCCACAGCTTTTATAATTTGATTTTTACCAAAACTATTTCGGACTTGTCATGCTGAGCACCCAACCCGCGCATCGGGATGAAGCAGGAATGAACAACCTTGCGGCACTCCGCGTATGATGGGGGTGCGTGGACCGAGAAGTAAACCGAGCTCGCATTGATGCTAGAAAGCCCGGTGGTTGAGCATGGCTCCAAGCTGCGTAATCGAAGCATTGGTGACGCCGTCGGCTGCAAAGGCGGAGCATCTCCTCGGTTTACAATTTATTGGGCCAGATGCGCCGGTATCGATGTAGGCGCCACGGAAATCTACGTGGCCGTTCCGCCGGACCGAGACCTCAACTCGGTTCGTTGTTTCAGCACATTCAGCGAAGGCCTGTAGGCGCTGGCGTGGTTACTCGCCTGCCGCATTCGCACCGTGGCCATGGAATCGACGGGGTTCTACTTGCCTATCTTTCAGGTCGGTCGCGACCTGTCGCGCTTTCCTAACGCTGCCTCTTTCGTGTCCTGGCTAGGTCTATGTCCGCGCAGTGCGGGGGCAAAATCTTGTCCGCCAAGACCCGTCGCACCAAGAATCGACTCAACCATGCTCTGCGCGTGGCAGCCCAGACGCTGCACCGTAGCGAGACCCACCTGGGTGCTTATTATCGCAAGATGCGCACCCGGCTGGGAGCTCCCAAGGTTATCGCGGTCCACAGCTCACAAACTGGCGCGCATCATCTTCCATCTCCTCACCACGGGACAAGCCTATGATGAAAGCGTGTTTGCCACTGACGAACAGCGTCGGCGTACTCATATCAAAAACCGGATGCGCCGACAAGAGAAGGAGTTTGGGTTTCAGCTCGTACCACTTGCTTCATAGTCGCCGCTTGTTCATTGGAGCGACTTGGGTCACCCAGAGAAAATGGGGTGACCCACGGGTCGAAAACAGGGAAGCGTGTATGCTTGCAACAAAAGCAGAAAAAAAGGCCGGCACGGGTCCCTAAACATGTGTAGCAGGTCAATGTTATTCTCAAATAGGGAATGAGCCATAGATGCGCTTGAAAGGCAGAATTTTTCTGCGGGGACCACCGGCCGGTTTTCGTACAATAGACAACTCACGGCGAGCCGTTCCTATGCGAAACAACGATCTCCTTTACCTTCGGCAGAACGTCCAAGTAGAACCTCTCATAGATCAGTGGTATGCCTGGTCGCATCTCATACCTCCCGCTACAGCGGCGAGAAACATCACCGAACGTCATGTGAAGCTGATGGATTCCTACATCAACAATCCACGGATCCATGCCAATGCGGTGAAGAACCCCAAGATGATGGGAGGACCGTTTATCGACCATGGCGGCGAGCGCGTGGATGAAATTCGGGCCCTGCGCGACAGGATCAAAAGCGAGCGGGCCCACCTGATGGAGCTGTCGGCGGCGATCAGCGCACTGGATACGATGCTGCGCGAAAAAGCCAGGGGCTATTCCCTGCATGCCTTATATCCCGAGGTGCCGGAAGCGCTGCGAGGATACGTGGAGCTCAGCTACGATCTGAACAACCATCCGTCGTTTCGCCTGATCGAGCCGCTTCTGTACCGCAGCCGGTACTATGATCCGTCGCAGCAAAGCATCATGCTCTCGATCATCCAGAATGACGCCCGGCCGTTCGTGCTGAGCACGCCGCGGCTGGAAAGCGAGCATAGCCTGCATCTGAAGCTTCCCTTCGCCGACCCGGCGATCGACGACCTGTTCCGGCTGAAAAACCAGCCGCAACCCTGGACCGCGATCCAGGAGCGCCTGCAGCTCGGCGGAGAACAAGCGGAGTTGATGCGCTCCTTCCTGACCGAGGAAGCGCCTGCTCCCTATACCGCCTATACCGGCGAGGGGGTGCGGTGGCGCTACTTCGGCCACGCCTGCATTCTGATCGAGTCCAACGGCGTCAGCATGCTTTTCGACCCTGTCCTGAGCTACACGTATGAAAACGACGTCTCGCGGTACACCTACCTGGACCTGCCGGAGACCATCGATTACGTCCTGATCACCCACAACCATCAGGACCATATCCTTTTCGAGACCCTGTTGCAGATCCGGCACAAGGTAAAGACGATCGTGGTGCCGCGCAACGGCGGCGGCCACCTGCAGGACCCGTCCTTAAAGCTGCTGCTCGAGAACTGCGGCTTCAGGAAGGTGATCGAGATCGGCGAGATGGAGGAGATCCGCAACAAGAACATCTCCATCATGGGGCTGCCCTTTCTCGGCGAGCACGCGGATCTGGACATCCTGACAAAGATGGCGTGGCTGGTGAAGATCGGGTCGCACTCGCTGCTGTTCGCCGCCGACTCATGCAATATCGAGCCGCGGCTCTACCAGCACCTGCGGAAGGAAATCGGCAACGTCGACGCGCTGTTCCTCGGCATGGAATGCGAGGGAGCGCCCCTGAGCTGGCTCTACGGCCCCCTGCTCACGCAGCGCGTCGAAAGAGCAATGGACGAGTCCCGCCGGCTCTCGGGATCGAATTACGAGCAGGCCTGGAGCATCGTGGACCTGTTCGGCTGCCGGGAAGCGTACGTCTACGCCATGGGCCAGGAGCCTTGGCTGAATTACATCATGAGCATCAAATACACGGCGGAATCGCGTCCGATCGTGGAGTCCAACCGGCTGATCGAGGCCTGCCGCAGCCGCAACATCATTGCCGAGCGGCTGTTCGGAGAAAAAGAAATCCTGATAGAACCCGCCGGACAGGGCCGGACTGCCTCGCTGCTGCAGGCAGCAGGCGACTGAAAATAACCGTCTTCAATCCACTGGCGGTTCAGGGCCGCGCCAGGTTCGTACGCGCCGGGGTTTGCACAAGAGCAAGCAGATCCCGCGACAGCAGCCTAGGAAAGCTCGGCCTGTGAATAAAAAAGTGGTCTCCGGGAACTTCATGCAGCGTGAACTTTGAGGTCGTCTGCTCTTTCCAGGCGCGGACGCTCTCCAGAGGAGTGCCATGGTCCTCCGTACCGCAGTAGGCTGTAATGGCGCACGACAAAGGCCTTTCCGAGGAATATTTGTAGGTCTCGATGAGAGCGAAGTCGGACCGGAGCAGCGGCAAGAACACCTCAGTCCATTCAGGATTTTCCAGCAGCTCTTTCGGAGTGCCGTTCAGCCGGCGCACCGTTTCGAGAAATTCATCATGCGAAAGATTACGGAGTCCCGCGTCCTCGTGAGGCCATTGCGGGGCGCGGCGTCCTGAAACGAACAAGTGCGCGGGTTCAATCGTGTACCGGCGCCAAAGCTCACGCGCCAGTTCGAAAGCGATGCCGGCGCCCATGCTATGGCCGTAAAAAGCAAACGGAACGCGGATTCCAGGAGCGACCTGGACTTCCTCGGCAATGAGACCGGCGAGCGTGCGGACCAGCGGGCTGAATTCCGTAGCAAAGGGCTCGGTGATCCGGCGTCCCCGGCCTGGCAGATGGACGGTGACAAGATCTACCTGAAATGGAAATTGCCGCTGCCAGCGGCGGAACATTTCAGAATGGCCCCCGGCATATGGGAAACAAAACAGCTGAAGTGCAGGCTTTCCGGCGGATGAAAGATGCTGGAACCACAAGGTATTCGGCACGGTAGGAATTCATCTTACAACATGGTCAAGGCGCGCCATAAAACTTTGCGCTTCCAAGAATATGGTGGAGCTAGTCGTGATGGAACGACAAGCCCACTCTGAAAACAGGCAAGCTATTGAATTGCGGTAAATCGCAGAACGCCCAGAATGCCCAAAAGTCCTGCCTTCCAAAATCCGTTTTACGTTATTGTACGGCGGTTTGTCAAACTGCAAGACACTACATGTCGTTAGGACATGATATGTCCGGTGGAAATAGCAAGTGATATGTCGCATTGCGGGCGGCGAGGGTAGGAGAAGATACGGAGCATGTTCTCTTACTCGAAGGCCGCGGTGGAGCGGGCGATGAAAGTGCATCGCCTCGGCATTTCGTGTTTCAAGAGAGTGTTACTGCTTTTCCGGCGCAATTGAAACGGGAATGTTCTTTCCATCGGGATCGAACTTCTGTTCGACGGTTTTATAGCCATCCATTTTGACGTGATCGGCGAGGCCGCGCCCCATTTCATCAGGAAAAATGCGACTGGGGGTTACACCTAGCGGCGCGATATGCTCAGCTCGGAGGTGGACAATGCCATCATGGTTTTGCACTGTGCCGTAGACACGCACGAATCGCTCCCCGATGACCGTATGCCTGTTTTCCTCGTAAAAATCCGGCATTATGATGACGTTGGCATGGCCGGTTTCATCCTCCAATGTGATAAAGATAAGTCCTTTGGCAGTGCCGGGACGCTGGCGAGTAATCACGCTTCCGGCAATCGTGACTTTCTTACCGTTCGGCGTCCGTCTCAGTTCGAGGGCGGTGATGATATTCATGGCTTGGAGCTCTTTGCGCCGGTACGCCATGGGGTGCGGACCCGTGGTCATCCCGCTCACGTAGTAGTCTGAAACCAACCGTTCCTCGCTGTTCATCGGCAAGAGAGGGGAGGGGGCATCCTGTTCCACGATACCTTCAAGCAGCGGACGAACCCTGCGCGCTGCCTTTTCTACCTGCCAGAGTGCGTCTCTGCGGTGAAGCGGGACCCCGGTACTTATGCGATTAAGCGCGCCGATGCGGGCAAACATCATCAGGTCCGCGCGGCTGCACGATGGTACGCGCCGTGCCAGATCCTCAGTGGAAGTGAATGAGGTCTGTTCCCGCGCCCTCACCAGATCGTCTGCAGCAATACGCTGTAGGCCACGCACATAGCGTAAGCCGATGCGTAATGCAGGAGAAGAGGGAGGCCCTTCCAGTGAACAGTTCCATTGCGAGCGCGTTACGTCAATTGGTTTCATAACCAGCCCGTGCCGCTGCGCGTCCTTAACAATCGTTGCGGCGGAATAAAATCCCATAGGCTGGTTGTTCAGGAGTGCAGCGGTAAACGCCGCAAGATACCGCACCTTCAGGAAAGCGCTCGCATAGGCGAGCAGAGCGAAACTCGCTGAATGGGATTCCGGAAAGCCGTACAGCGCGAAGGAGGTGATGAACTGCACGATTTTATCCTGTGCCTTGCCCTCGATGCCGTTAGCCGTCATGCCGGCGCGAAGCTTTACTTCGATTTCCTTCATACGTCGTTCAGAGCGCTTATGTCCCAGGGCGCGCCGCAACTCTTCCGCCTCACCGCCGGTGAAATTGGCGCAGGTCATCGCCATTTTGAGCAGTTGCTCCTGGAAGAGTGGCACACCGAGCGTTCGCTCCAGCACAGGTTTTAAGGACGGGTGGGGATAGGTGACGGGCTCCTTGCACTGCCTGCGATTGAGATACGGGTTCGTCATCTGGCCGGTGATGGGGCCGGGGCGGATAAGCGCTACCTGTGTCACCAGGTCATAGAATTTTTCTGGGTTGTTCCGGGGCAGCGAGGCCATCTGTGCCCTCGATTCAATTTGAAACATCCCCACCGTATCGGCCGTACGGATAACGTCGTATACGTCCGGACAATCCTGCGGCAGGTGCGCGAGGTCTACTTCCTCCCGATAATGTTCCCGGATCAGAGTGATGGAATCCTTCAGTACCGCCATCATCCCCAAGCCCAGCAAATCGACCTTCACTATGCCGAGATCGGAGCAATCATCTTTGTCCCACTGCACGACGACGCGCCCAGGCATCGTCGCGGGCTCAAGAGGCACAACGGAATCAAGCGCTCCCTGGCAGATGACCATGCCACCTGAATGCTGGCTCAGATGGCGCGGCAACTCCTGGATGCGCACACACAAGTCGAGATACTTCGCGATGCGCCCTTGCGTGAGATCGAGGCCCGCCGTCTTGAAGTGGCGGTCAAATGTGTCATCCGGCCCCTTCCACTCAAAGCTGCCCACCAGCGCAGAGAGGCGGTTCAGAGTCTGGCCGTCAAAGCCAAAGACCTTGCCTACTTCGCGCGCCGCGAGCCGCCCGCGGTAAGTGCATACATTGGCGGTCATCGCAGCGCCAAGCTTGCCGTAGCGCTGATAGACATACTGGATCGCTTTCTCGCGATCATTGCCGCTTGGCAGATCCAAGTCGATGTCGGGCCATTCATTGCGCTTCTCGGACAGGAAGCGTTCAAACAGTAGATCCATTCCGACTGGGTCCACCGCCGTGATGCCCAGCGCGTAGCAGACGGCGCTATTAGCGGCCGAGCCCCTTCCCTGTACCAGGATCCCATTTTCCCGGCAAAAACGGACAATGTCCCACACTATCAGGAAATAACCCGCGAGACCGAGCTTCGCGATCAGGGCGAGCTCGCGCTCAAGCTGCTGGCGCACACGCTCCGTAATCTGCTGGTAACGGTTGCGTGCGCCCTCCCAGACCCTCGCGTATAGAAATGCATCCATCGTCTGCCCATCCGGGACGGGATAGCGCGGGAATTCATAGCCAAGATTTTCCAATGTGAAGTCGAGGC